>JBAXMH010000092.1:0-16802 GCA_037134395.1 Chloroflexales bacterium | reverse complement strand
CAAAAAAGACCAGGCGAAGCACATTCGCCTGGGAACGCATCGGGCGACAGCCCAGTTAGCGACGTGGGATCCTCGCTGGTTGCTGCCCCAGATCCCCCGATACCCTAAAACGCGAGACTTCAGGATACTATAGCACAGCCTGGGCGCACCGACAATTCTTTGCGACTTTGCGCCAGGGCATGAGCAAAGTCCTGTCACCGTATCGCCGTGGGGCTAAAGCCCTCGGCTCCCATCTGCGAAGCCCGCCTTCGCGGGCTGGGACAGCCCGCGAAGGCGGGCTTCGCAGATGTAGCCCGCGACTTCAGTCGCCGGGCGACCGGGTTCCTGAGGACTTTGCTCATGCCCTGGACTTTGTGCATTTTAATACGCCAACAACTCCCGTGCGGCAACGAGTATCTTGGCGGCGCTGGGCCGATGGGCATCTTCTAAGGGTGGGCTATAGGGCACGGGTGTGTCGGGGGCGGCCACGCGGATGATCGGGCCGTCGAGATACTCGAAGGCCCGCTCGGCGATCAGGGCGGCCACCTCGCCGCCGATCCCGCCGGTGCGGTTTGCCTCGTGAACGATCAACACCTTGCCCGTCTTGCGCACGCTGGACAGAATGGCATCCTCGTCCAGCGGCTTGAGCGAGCGCAGGTCGAGAACCTCAACGCTGTGGCCCTCGGACTCCAACTGCGCGGCGGCCTGTGTGGCCTCATGCACCATCGCCGCGTAGGCAATAATCGTCAGTTCCTCGCCCTGGCAGCGCAGGGCCGCCTTGCCGATGGGCACAATCCCGTCCTCGCCCTCGGGTACCGGCCCCGTGAGTGAGCGGTAGAGCGCCTTGGTCTCGTAGAAAATCACCGGGTTCGGGTCGCGGATGGCGCTGATCAGCAACCCACGCGCATCGGCGGGTGTGGCCGGGGCGACCACCTTCAGGCCGGGGACATGAGCAAACCACGCCTCGTTGCTCTGCGAGTGGAAGGGGCCGGCGCGCAGCCCGCCGCCGCCCGGCGCACGGATCACAATCGGCACCGCCTGACCCCAGCGGTAGTGGGTTGTGGCGGCGAACTGGACAATCGAATCAAAGCCGCTGGAGATAAAGTCGGCGAACTGGATCTCGACCACCGGCAGGAAGCCCTGGAAGGACAGACCCGTGGCCACACTGATCATACACAGCTCCGACATGGGCGTATCAATCACCCGCCGCCCACCGAACTCCTCGAACAATCCCTGCGTCACCTTAAACGCCCCGCCGTACACCCCAATATCTTCGCCCAGCAGCAGCACCCGCTCGTCGCGCAGCAGCTCGTGGCGTAGCCCGTCGCGGATAGCCTCTAGGTAGGTTAGCTCACCCACGGTCGCTCTCCAATCCACGTTCAACAGCAATACTTTTCGAATAAGCAGATCTCATGCCGATCTTTCCCCCTCACCCCCTGCCAGGGGAGAGGGGAGATTCTGCACCAGAGTGCGTTCGGCTCCCCCTCTCCCGTTCTGGGAGAGGGGGCTGGGGGGTGAGGGCTGAGCGGCGACAGAATCGTTATTCGAAAAGTATTGCGGCTAAAGCCTCGACTCCACACTATTTCTTCAAGGTCGTGCGTGCGGGTTGAGGGTTCCAAGGAGTCCGAGCAAATTGAGGGAGTGCATTGCGACAAGCAGCATGACAACCAGCAGGACACTGACAACGATAACGGTGCGACGGCTCATGGGTGTGTTCCTTTCTTAAAAAACCGATGAATGTCCAACATGATGAAAATGGCTGCTGATGCCCGATTATCAGCTATCAGCTATCGGCTATCAGCTATCAGCTATCGGCTATTACTACAGTTGTCGTTTGAATTACCCCCCTAGCCCCCCCGCAAGCAGGGGGGAATAATGCGTTGTTCCCCCCCCGCTTGCGGGGGGGCTAGGGGGGGGGATCGGCGAGAGCCTTTCTGTGAAGATATTTACAACTGTAGTACTATCGGCTATCGGCTATCGGCTATCGGCTATCAGCTATCGGCTATCGGCTATCGGCTATCAGCTATCGGCTATGTATAGGCCAGGGTTTCGCGGATCGTCATCCGCGAAGCTCGCCAGGCCGGTGCCGCACTGGCGAGCGCGGCCCCGCCAATTACAAGTACCAGCCAGATCACGACGGCGGGTAGCGAGTAGACCAGCGGCAGGGTGATTCGGAAGGCCAGGTTGCCGATCACCGCGCCGACGAGGAGTGAGAGCGGCAGCGCCCCGACGAGGGCCAGCGCCCAGCTGAGAATACCGATGATCACCCCCTCGCTCATGACGATCTGGAGGACGGTGCCGGGCGTGCCCCCAATCGTCTGGAGTACGCCAAATTCGCGGGTGCGCTCGACCACGCTTGTACTCAGTGTCGCGGTTAGTCCAAGCAACCCGACGGTTGCCATGACCACCGCCAGCAGCAGCAGCACGATGATCAGGATCGCGATATGCCCGTCAATTGCCAGTCGCAGTTCCGTGTCGGTGATGACGGCAGAGACGCTGATATTTGCCTCTGCCAAAACTCGCTCGACCGCACGCATAGTCTCGCCCCGGCCCGCCGGGTCTTTGCTCGCGAAGACCACCCGCAGCGCGTTGGTCTGACCTCCCGTCCCCTGGGCGTGGGCAAAGGCGCTGTCAACGACGTAGGCCGTAGCGGGCGATCCGATCTCGCGCACAATCCCCACCACCCGCCACGTGGCCGTGTGGCCGTCGGCGGTCAGCACAACGGGATTGCCGATCTGTACGCCGGGGAACTGTGCGGCGGCGAGGTGGTTGAGAACCACGCCATCGGTGTCGCCCGCCGCCAACCAGCGACCGGCAATGAGGGGCAGGTCAACCAGCCGACTGTCGGGCGGCGTGGCCCGCAGAAGGAAGCTGCCGTGGCCGCCGTCGGGGTAGGTGCGGATGATCGCAAACGACTCGGCGGGCGCGGGGCCAGATGCGGCCAGCGACCATCCCTCGGCGGCGGTGACGCCGGGGACGGCGCGCACCCGTGCGAGGAGCGCGTCCGCTGGCTCCGAGCGGTTCAGCCGAATCTCGGCATCGAAGCGGCGGGTATTCATCCCGTCGGCAATTGCCTGCTGCCACGCAACCGCCACGTTTAAACTGGACAAGGCCATCGCTCCGCCTGCGGCCAGCAGTCCCAGCGTGAGCAGCAGGCGTCCGCGCCGCCGAAAGGTGTTGCGCAGGGCCAGCAACAAGCTGCGGTCGAGTCCACGCAGCGAGGTGAGCAGCCGATCAAGCCCTCGCCCGATCTCTTCTGGGCGCACACCGGAGTCGCTCATGGCTTCGCGCACACTCACTCGCGCACCGCGCATGATCGGGAAGAGTGCCACGAGCAGTGGCACGATCATGCCCGCCGTGCCTTGTGTGACATACACCCACCAGGGCAGCGCGTCGCTGGCAATCGTGATATTGAGCAGATCGGCGACGACCAGGGAGAGAGATCGTCCGGCGTGTATTCCCAGCGGGAGGGCGATCAGCCAAGCTGCGATAGCAATGATCGCGACTAGTGCCATGTAGAGGGTGATGATCGGGCCGGTGCCTGCGCCGATGGCTTTTAGCACTCCGATCTGGCGCACCTGTTGGGCGAGCATCCCCGCCACCATCGTGGCAACTAGGATGGCACTGAGGACGAGCGAAAGCATGCTGAAAATGAAGAGCAGCAGCATGATCGCCTCCATCTGGCCCTGGTGTGGGTGGCGACCCGGCGGCGGCACCTGGATAGCGTGAACTGTGTGGCCCTGGGTCGTCAGCCACGTGGCAAGGGATCGGGCGCGCTGATCCACTACACCGGGATCACGCGACGGCTCGCGCAGGACGATTTTTAGCTCGCCCATCGTGGCAGGCTCGCCGAGCCAGGCCAGGGTTTCTGGCGTGATGTAGCCGTAGCCGGTGCGCTCCTGCCAGGAGGGAGCCAGCCCCGGATCGTGAGCCAGTCCGGCGATCCGCACGCTCTGCGCAGTGCCGCTGGGTGTCTTGACGATTAGTTCGGCGTCGAGTTGGGTGCTGAGGACGGGCAGCGCACTACGTTCGAGCAGGATCGTCCCGGTTGGCGGTGGCCACTGACCGGCGTCGGGCCAGAAGCGGCTGATACGCATATCGGCGAAATCCGGCACGACAAAAAGCAACAGGGGCTGCCACATATCCGGGCCGCGCTGCACCCGTGCCAGCACCGAACTGCGCGCCTGCGCATCCGCGATCTCGGGGCGCGCCCGTACTGCT
Source organism: Chloroflexales bacterium (assembly GCA_037134395.1). Classification (GTDB taxonomy): domain Bacteria; phylum Chloroflexota; class Chloroflexia; order Chloroflexales; family Chloroflexaceae; genus Oscillochloris. Next base: position 12,602 of record JBAXMH010000092.1, on the reverse strand, counting down.
GCGAGCAGCGCCGCATCAACTCGGTCAAGTTCAATCGTCGCGGCGGCGGGGTTGGTCTCCTGATAATTGCGGCTGATCTCGCGGCTCAAAATAGCGTAGGCGCTCAGGATCGTGCCGATGCCAAGCAGGCTAACTGCAATCGCCAGCACCATCATTACACTGCGCCCACGCGCCTGCCAGAGATCACGGAACAGCTTGATCCAGAGCGTTTTAGCCACGACCCACCTCCATCAGAGACTGTCTGAAAAGGTCACTCATCCCGCGATTCCCCCTCCCCAGCCCTCCCCCGATGGGGGAGGGAGTCGACTCCTCCCCCCATCGGGGGGAGGTTGGGAGGGGGGCGGTGACTTTTCAGACAGCTTCTCAGAAACTCATCCGTGGCAAACGCACTGCGAACGGCAGGCGTCACCAGGGCACCGTCGGCCAGGGTGATGGATTGCGTCACCACGCGGGTGATGTCCCGCTCGTGCGTCACCATCACGACGGTGCGGCCCTCGGTGGCGAGGTCGGCGAAGAGTTGCAGGACAGCATCGGCAGTATGCGAGTCGAGGTTTCCGGTGGGTTCGTCGGCCAGCAGGATGGGCGGGTCGTTGGCCAGGGCGCGGGCAATCGCCGCCCGCTGCTGCTGCCCGCCTGAGAGCGCCGATGGCAGCTTGTCGGCCTGCTCACCAATACCCATCCGTTCCAGCAGCGTGATCGCCCGTGTGCGGCGTTCGCGTGCCGGGTAGGTGCGGCAGAGATCCATCGGCAGAATCACATTCTCGGCGACGGTGAGTGTGGGCAGCAGTTGGAAGAACTGGAAGACGACGCCGATGGTTCGTCCACGCCATGCCGCCAGCGGGCCTTCTGCCAGCGTGTGGATCGGCGTCCCGGCGACGACCACCTCGCCGTGCGTGGGACGATCAATCCCGGCGATCATATTGATCAGGGTGGATTTGCCGCTGCCGGACTTGCCAACAATCGCGACAAACGCACCGGCGGGGATCTGGAGCGTAATATTGTGCAGGGCCGGAAATGGCCCAGACGGCGTCGGGTAGGTTTTTCCAACCGCCCGCAGCTCAATCGGCGGGTGGGCGATAGCGGGCGCTGGCCGGTTAGGCGTGCGTGCGTGATGCACTGGGAACCTCCTGAACTCGATGTAAGATAATGAACACCGTGTCTGGTATTTGTTATACTGTTCAGGAACAGGATGGTCAACAACTAATCAGCCCGCGTTTGTTCCGAACTGAACAATGAGCAGCAAACTGTTCGAGAGGAGGCCACGTCATGACGGCACCAACGGAGGATCGGCGCATCCAGCGCACGCGCAGCGCCCTGCGCAGCGCGCTCATCTCGCTCATCATGGAGCGGGGCTATGAGGCGATCACCATCCAGGAGATCATTGACCGGGCGAATGTGGGGCGCTCGACCTTTTACGCCCACTACCTTGACAAGCACCAACTGCTGCTCGCCAACCTCGCGGAGCTACGGGCGATGCTTACGGAGTCGCAGCGGGCGACCGTGCAGACACGCGGCGGCCTCGCCCAGGGCCGGTTCGCCTTCAGCTTAGGGATGCTCGACCACGCCGGTAGTCACGTCCCGCTCTATCGTGCGATGGTGGGCAAGCAGAGCGGCGTGATTCTCCAGCGCGAGATTGAACACATCCTGGCCGATTTGGTGCGGGCAGAACTGGCGGACAGCACGAAGCCCGACTCGCGGGCTGCGATTCCTCAGGAGGTGCTGGTGCAGTATGTGGTAAGTGCGTTTCTGGGGCTGTTGGTCTGGTGGATAGAGGCGGGGATGCCGTGCGCAGCGGCGGAGGTAGATCGGATGTTTCAGGCACTGACGACTCCCGGCGTTCAGGCAGCCCTTAGTGCATCTGGCGCACGGAGGTAGCCACCGTGGCTACCTTCGTGCGCCAGTAATTCATACTATGGCGGGGCCATCATTTGCGCGTTGAGGAACCCGTCATGGCGACCACCGTGCTGCTCAGCAGGAGTACGAGCGCCACCGGAGCCCAGATCGCCCGCTCACCCGCGCTGGGCGTGATCAGGTTGAGGACGAGACTTATCGCGCCGAGGGCGACGACGCCCCACACAAGTCTGCCCGCAAGACTCGACCATCGGGCACGGATAATGTCTGCGCGCACCAACACAACGGCAATGGTTCCGGCGATGAGGGCAGCCTGAACAACGGCAGCGATGCGCAGCGGAGGCGAAAACTGCCCAGGGAATGCGCCGCCCATCGCATATGCTCCCCACGGCGCTCCCGCAGCCAACGCGATCTGAAACGCGATAACGCCAGTGGAAGCAATTGTAAACAGGAGTGCGGCGACCCATCGGATGTTCATGAATTGGTTTCCTTGCTCATGCCAGGAGGACGATTTTTCCACGAACCCCACGAGATTCAAGGAGTCGGTGCGCCTCCGCCGCGTCTGTCAGTTTCAGCCGATGGGCAATGACGGGCTGAATCTTGCTCTGCTCCAGCAACTCGAACAACTCTGTCAGATCTTCCCGGAACCAATCGGGATGCTTCTGCTTGAGCGAGGCGATACTGTAGATTGCTGCAGCCTTCCCGTTTGGCCATAGGTTGCGGATCATCAGGTCGGTGTAGCTCCACATTGCCCCGCCTTCCTTGCCTATGGCGGCGTAATATGCGCCATAGGCGACCAAGATGCCGCCACGGCGCACGCAGCGCCAGGATCGCTGGAAATGGCGACCCCCAATCGCATCAAAGACGGCATCTGCCCCACGGGGCGTGAGCGCATCCATCCGCGCCACAAAGTCATCATGCTGGTAGTCAATGGGGGTTGCCCCCAGACTGGCAACTATGTCGTGGTTCGCCTGCGCTGCGGTGCCGTACATCTCCAGATCGTGCAGGCGTCCCAACTGAATAAGGGCCGTGCCGACGGCACCGCTGGCCCCATGAATCAGGATGCGGGCCCCGCGCTGTACCTTGGCTATCCGATGAAGCATCTGGTAGGCGGTTATGTAGGTCAGAACCATGCTCACGGCCTCGGCTGGATCAAGCGTGAGTGGGACAGGGACGCATTGGGAGGCTGGCAGGCAAAGATATTCGGCGTAGGCTCCGGTGACTGTCAGTTCGGCGACTCGTTGCCCCACCTGGAGATTCGTCACGCCTGGCCCAAGTGCATCAACAACACCGACCACATCGTACCCTGGCGAAAAGGGCGGCTTCTGCGTGTTCCCAAAGTAGCGCCCGTTGCGGATCATTGTGTCGGTGAAACATGCGCTCGTGGCGAGCATTTTCAGTCGAACCTCGCCCTGTTTCGGTGCCGGTAGGTCGTCTTCCACCGTTACATTCAGGACTTCTGGGCCGCCGAAGCGGCTGATAATAATGCGTTGATAGCTCATCACGCGGCCACCTTTCCATAGGGAGCCTTCCGTATCTGCTGCTGGGCCTTGTACTTCTTGGCCATCTGCCGCCAGTTGAGGCCGGCAACCAGCAGGTAGAGCCACGCCGGGACACTCAGCTTCGCCATCAGGTCAACCGCCGCACGCGGGATGGATTGCCCACTCGCCAGCGCAGTCGCGGCCATATCCAGAGATTGCCTGGCCATGCGGGCGCGCCCACCCATCGCGGGCAGTGGTGTGCCGTTGATCATGCCGCCCCCACCCATCGCGAGCCCACCGGCCCAGATCAGACCAGCCTGTTCGGCAAAGCGCGCACAAATAGCCAGTGCGCTGTCGCAGTGATGCGCCTCGGGAAAGCCACAGTTGGTCATCGCCACAAACCGCTGCGTACTGCGCTTCCCCGCCCGCTGCGCTGCGATCATCTCCAGCGCCGCCGTCACCGGTGCGGGCAAGCTGTCCACATACAACGGGAAGGCCAGCACAATCAGGTCGGCGCTGTCGAGCGCGGCAAACAGCGCCTGCCGCTTCGCTGGCGAACTGAGCGTGGTATAGAGCTGGATCGTCTGCGTCTCAACCCCCTGCTTGGCCATCTGTGCCTGTAGATAGTCGCCCAGGGAGAATGACGTACTTTTATTCGTGCGCGGACTCCCAACCAGCAGCACGGCCCGCCGGGTCGGCTCGCCCACCGCAAGCGGGCTGGTGGGCGCGAGTGGCAGCGCGGGTACGGGCGAACTGACATTCTTGGAGATCGCGGCGAGCCAGCCAGTAACCTGTGCCGTGAGTTCGTCCGCCGCCGGGTTGCTGGTTACAATGCCGCAGACACTCGTGCGGGCGTACATGTTGAGGGCGTTACGATGCACGAGGGTGCGGAAGATCGCCTCGCTGGCCGCATCTGGAGCATCCATCCACCCAATCACCAGCAGATTCGGATAGCGCGAGTAGCGCCGCTGATGATGCACCTCACCATCAATATGCGTAAAAAAGGGCAAGATGTTCTGGATCAGGTGATCAACCATGCGTTTAAGGACAGAAGCGTAACCACCGAATGTCACCGGGGTCAGACAGATCAGCAGATCGGACTGTACAATCTTGGCGGCAATCTCTCGGTTGTCGTCATTGGTATTGCACATGCCGGGGTTGCGGATCCAGCAGAAGAAGTCGCCTGCGCAGGTGCCAATCTTCTGCTCGCGCAGCACAACATGTTCGATCTCCCAGCCACGGGCCTGGAGTTGGTTGCACAGCGCGGCAGAAACGGCGGGGGCGGTGCTATCGTCAGGGGTGGGGGAGCCATTCAGGATCAGAGCTTTCATACGTCCTCCGTCATACATCACTACAGCTGATACGTGTTCACGTGACGCCCGGCTATCGGCTATTACGACAGTTGTCGTTTGAATCACCCCCCCTAGCCCCCCCGCAAGCAGGGGGGAACATACGTTGCCTACCTCCCCCCACTTGCGGGGGGACTGAGGGGGGTAATCGGCGAGAGCCTTTCTGTGAAGATATTTACAACTGTAGTACTATCAGCTATCAGCTATCAGCTATCGGCTATCAGCTATCGGCGTAAGTGGAGGCAGAGCGCGAATACGCTCACGGGTCTGTTCCAACCAGGCGATCTCGTGGGCATAGTAGGACGTGCCATAATCGAGCGTCAGTTGCCAGAGATCGCGGATCCGCTCGACGCCCATATCTGCATACGTTTCGTCAATATTTTCCTGGGCAAGCTGGAGTTGCGCACAATAGTGACGAATTGCCGCAATCCGTTGATCGAACACCTCAATGATCGCCTCATTGGTGATCCCATGGGCGAAAAAGACCTGGATGAGCCACGCCTCCCGCTTGACATCCAGCGGCAGCGGCGTGTGTACCCAACGTCGTAGCTCATCGCCTCCGGTATCGGTAATCCGATACTGCTTGCGATTGGGCCGGCCTTCCTGGGAGATGCGCTGCGATTCGACCCACCCGTCCTTTTCCAAATCTTCCAGTGCCTTGTAGATGTGGCTCTGGGTCGCAGACCAGAAGTGGGCGATGGATTGGTCAAAGTGTTTCTTCAGGTCGTAGCCCGACATAGGCTCGTATTCGAGAAAACCAAGAATGGCGTGGGCAAGCGGCATAGGGTTCCTGACTCGTGGTGGACAATCGGCAAATGCCTGTGCAGTAATATATCTACGTAGATATATTACTGCACAGGCATTTGTTTGTCAAGACCAGATATGTTCGGCTCTACCGCACGTCACGCATCGCGGGTGATCGGCTGGCGGATCACCGTCTGGAGTTTCTCCGATGCCGTCTTACGCGGATCCTTCAGGTAGATCTCGTGATGTTTCCCGGCGCGCACGTAGCCCTGTGCGGCAATGAATGCGTGCAGAGATTCAATCGTGGGAGCCTCGGCCGCATAGGGGCCGAGACGCATCACTTGTGCGCTCAATCCCTCGTGATAGACCTCCCGGCGCACTCGGGCAATCGTGGCTGAGTCAAGCTTCTTCGTGGCAGCCGTGCATGCGGTTGTGAAGTGCGCTTCAGTAACCGCATCCGGCTGGGCGATCATCATCGTCCAGCGCCAGTTGGTACGCTCGTCCATACGAAACTGGGTCATGTCATCCGCCCACCACAGACCCTCCAGCGGCATCACTGCGTAGTCCAAGCCTTCGCGCTTGAGGGCGAACTTCAGCGTGTAGGAGAGCGTATAGAGCGCCTCGATAGCGACAACATAATCGGGAGCGGTGTTCGGGTCGCCGGTTCCATCGAACATCAGGAACGTCATTGGTGGCACGTCTACGACGGCACTGGCCTTCGCCGAGGGCGCGTAGAGGTGTTTGTAGGTCTTCTTCAGATCGAGCGCAGCCATGAGCATTCTCCTGTACTATAACGCGGTAGACCGTCCGGGCCGTAAGCCAGACTCACAACAACGGCGCGGAGCATATGCTTCGCGCCGTTGTTGTCGTGTCGCCCGTTATCACGCCCGCATAGGGGTGGGGGTCTGCGGGGTCTGGTGATTCTTGCCCCACGGCGTTCCGACCATTGGCAGCAGGAAGTAGTCGAGACCGTAATAGCCCGCCACTTTCCATGCCAGTATCAAAATAATCGCCAGGGTGAAGAGCAGGCCGTTTGAACTGGCTGCGCCGGCCATAATGAAGTTCCAGTTCATAAGTCCGCCAAAGAAGGCCGCGATGCCGACGAAGGCACCGATAATTAGGCCGATTCCGACCAGAAACTCGCCATAGGCGATCAGCTTGCCAAACCAGGAGTAGGCACCGATGCTGATGAGGTACTCGATGAATCCACGGTACCAGTCGAAGGCAATGGCGGGGCTGCCCTTTTCTGGGATGGCCACGGCTTTCACCCAGAAGCCCTTCAGCGCCTCGCCGGTCTGTACCCAAGCTGGATCGTTGATCTTATGCAGGCTCGCCGTCACCCAATTATAGCCGAGGTAGACGCGGATAGCTGTGAACAGCCATGCGAACTTGGTCGTGCTGAAGAGCAGGTGCGTGAGCGGCGGATCGGGGAACGTAATCTCACCGTGGTCTGACAACTTCTGAAACTTAAGTGCCATGGTCGTAGCTCCTTAAGTGATTGCGGTTCGCACTTACGAACCGTTCTGCTTTATATGTGATAAATTGTACCAGGAATAATCTCAATTGTTAGGAACATCTTAACAATTCCAGGTTGCTGCTTGATCGCATCAGGTTGCGCATGGTGAAGGTATCTAGAACAGAAATAACGCAATACCGCAGAAGTCACCCTGTCGCGGATGCCGGTAAGGCGAACCATTGCTGTTCGAGGTGATCGAGTTGGGCCGTGGTCTGTTGCGTGGAACGGGTATGGAGCCGAAAGCGTTCGGCATGCTGGTCTATACGCTGCCGCTCATCGGCGAGGTCGGTGGGGGCAATCTGCCGGAGGGCGTCCAGGCTGGCCGCTTCGGTCGGCGGGTGGGACAGCACCTCCCAGGCTCCGCTGCGATGCAGGATGCGCCGCGTGCGCCCTTTTTGCCCCGTCGTGCGAAGGATGCGGCGCTGCGTATCACGGAAGAGACTCTCCATGCCATTACTTGTGCGCGGGATATCGGGGTGATCATCGCAATGAAACAGCCCTGGCCAATAGCTCCGACTGACCTTCTGCAGATGCTGCCGAAACGCCGCCAGATCAGGGGCGCTCACCGGAGGGTCACGCTGGTCGAGGCACGTCTGGAGCTGCTGGGCCACCTGCGCCGCCGTCGGGGCGGGTTGGGCTGCGGCGGACAAGATCGTGGTGATGCGGCGCATCCAGCCCGCCCCGATCTGCAGTTCCGCCACGACGAGGGCCAACGGTTCGATGGCATCCTGCAGGCCGCGCACGAGGCGTGCGAGCTGTGGGTCGTGCCGATGCGCCAGCAACCGCTGGCCGCACGCGATCACCCCCTGCACCCCGGCATAGGTTTCGATGCCGGCCAGCCGCAGCGGTGGACGCCCTTTGAGCGTCAGCAGATAGCGGGTACGGCGGAGCAACTGGGTGACCACCGTGGTGGCCACAGTTGGGGCTCGCCGCCTTCGGGGGCCAACCCATCGAGGGCGATCACCAACCCGCCATGCTGCTCCGCCGCCTGGGTCAGGCGCACCGCCTGCTGCCGTTCGTGACAGGCCAGCAACGGCAGGTATGCCTGGTGATACAGGCGGCGCACCTGCGACTCGGCAATCTGGATCTGGGGCCGCAGATCGGCATGGATCTCGGCATAGGTGGCACAGCGGGTCTGCCGCTGCCAGCCAATTCGCACGACGACATCATACCCATACGTGGTGTGGGGGAGGGCCACCTGTTGGCCCGCCGCCGAGCGCAGGCGCATGGTGGCTCCGGCACACTGCGGATCTGCACAGGATGCCGGGCGGCTGGCCACCGAGCGTACGCCATCGAGGGTCTGGATTGTTTTGTCCCACAGCACATAGTTGGCCAGCATCAGCGAACCTCCACAGACGGGGCATGCCGACACCTCCGGATGGGAGATGATCCGCGTACTCGGATATAATCGTTTCGGGGGCTTCATCGGTTCCTCCTTGTCTGGATACGATCCGATGATACCCCCTTTCGCCTCACAGGGTTACTTCTGCGGTATTGCGTTTTACCCTTTCTGACGCGATACACGTGCTATACTGAGGCCGCGTACCCTTGGGCTATGAGGTCATTCGTATGACACGCTGGTTCAACATTGCGGGGCCATGCCAGCCTGATATTCACTACATGCTGCCCGCAACGGATCGTCTGCCGAATGTCATGCCCCTGATTGCCCAGCAGGCATACGTCGTTCTCCATGCTCCTCGCCAAAGCGGCAAAACCACTGCCATGCTGGCGCTGGCGCGGGCCCTGACCGCTGCGGAAACCTATACGGCGGTGTTGCTGACCATGGAGGTTGGGGCCGCCTTCAATGACGACCCTGGTGCGGCGGAGCGTGCCATCCTTGGTGATTGGCATGACGCCGCGACGTGGCAGTTACCCGTGGCGTTGCATCCGCCACCCTGGCCAGAGGCCGAGCCAGGAGCGCGCATCGGGTCGGCCCTCCGCGCCTGGGCCGCCGCCTCCGCACGACCGCTGGTGGTCTTCCTTGATGAGATTGATGCGCTCCAGGACGCGGCGCTCATCTCGGTGCTGCGACAGCTCCGCGCAGGCTTTCCGCGACGACCACGCGCCTTTCCTTGGGCGCTCGCGCTGATCGGCCTCCGCGATGTGCGGGATTACAAGGTCGCTTCGGGCGGAAGTGCCCGCCTCTCCACCGCCAGTCCCTTCAACATCAAAACGAGTTCGCTCACGCTCGACACGTTTGATCAGGCCGATGTCGCCGCGCTCTACGGTCAACATACCGCCGACACCGGCCAGATATTCACCCCGGAAGCCAGTACACATGCTTTTGCACTCACCCAGGGCCAGCCCTGGTTGGTCAATGCCCTGGCCAAAGTCGCGGTTGAGCAACTCGCCCCTGACCGCACCCAGGTCATCACCCCGGCGCTGATTGATCAGGCCAAAGAGGTGCTGATTGTGCGCCAGGACACCCACCTGGATAGTCTCGCCGAGCGGCTGCGCGAACCCCGCGTGCGTGCCATCATTGAACCCATGCTCTCCGGCCAGTCCCTGGGGGATATTCCGCCCGACGATCTGCGTTTTGTTCAAGATCTCGGGCTCGTGCGCCTCGATCCAGCCGGCGGCCTCGTCGTCGCCAATCCTATCTACCACGAAGTCCTGCCACGTGTTCTGTCAAGTACTGCCATCGCATCACTGCCCATGATCAGCCCGAGTTGGCTGACACCCGAGGGGCGGATTGCGGCACCGCTGCTCCTTGATGCGTTCTTGGCCTTTTGGCGGCAGCATGGCGAGCCACTGCTGGGCACGTCGCCCTACGCAGAGATCGCGCCGCATCTGGTGCTCATGGCCTTCTTGCACCGAGTCGCAAACGGTGGGGGAACGATTGACCGAGAGTATGCCATTGGCCGCGACCGGATGGATTTGTGCTTACGCCACGGCGCGGATGTTTTTGGGATGGAGGTGAAAGTCTGGCGTGACCGTCGGCCAGACCCGATCACGGATGGGCTGCCGCAGCTAGAGGGCTACCTCGCTCGGCTCGATCTGACCACCGGCTGGCTGATCATCTTCGACCAGCGCCGTGGTCAGCCGCCCATCGCGGAGCGCACCCGGACAGAGGTAACAGTCACGGCGAGCGGGCGAATCATCACGATCATTCGGGCGTAGTTCAGGCGAGGATACGATGATGGCCAATCTTATCGGCAGAGTGATATTATCGGACGAGTTATGGGGGAGTTAATCCGGTGAACTCGACCGATAACACGTGTGTGCAGCGGAAAACTGGAGGAAAAAGGTACCTTTTCGGATGGGTTATGATTCGCACGCGCCCGCCTGTGAGAGAATCGGGCACCGCCGGGATGCGATCCCTCCCCTTTGCCGCCGAGAGCCGCATGGGGACGGCCCGTGTGTCGCGAATCCTTGCCATGCCCCATGTGTTCAATGACCGGACGATCTGCCGGCACGGGCAAGGCAGTACCTCGCGGCCATTGAGCATGGGGCGACTGGCCGTGAAGGCGCAGGCCCAACGTGCCCTCGCCGCATTCGATTGGTCGGTGGGATTGTTACGTTGGGGTCAGGAAGGCCGAACTACCGCAGCACCCCTATGATGGTGCATGTTAACACGGGGATAGCCTTTGAGGCATCAGGGAGCGGTGCATTGCGGCCATGATGACGAACACGAGGAGACGGCGATGGCAACTGTACTCATCCTCTACCACACGACCTATGGGCACACGGCGAAGGTGGCCGAACACATCGCACACACGATGGAGAGGTGTGGCCATCGGGTCACGCTGTGCGCTGTGACCGCCCACCCACCTGTGGCAGCGATGGCCGCCTTTGACGCGATCATCCTGGGCTCGCCCGTGTATCAGAACCGGCACTGGCGCACGATCCAGGCGTTTGCTCGCCGCCATCGGAAGCTGCTGAACCGGACGCTCAGCGCCTTCTTCTCGGTCAGCGGAGTCGCCGCGAGCCAGCGGCCCGAGGATCACGTCGTCGCCCGTAAGGCTGTCACCCGATTGTGCGTCGCCACCGGCTGGTATCCACCACAGGTCGCGATCATCGCAGGTGCCATCCCCTATACACGCTACCCGCCCCTCACCCGCCTGCTCATGCGCTGGTTCATGGCCCGTCAGGGCAGCGATACCGACACCCGGCGCGACTATGTCTACACCGACTGGCCAGCGGTGACCGCCTTCGCGGACGGGGTGGTGCGAAATCTGGAAGCAGTGCCGCTAGGTGGGCCGCAGCATACCTAGCGATTCCCGTCACCTGCAACTTCGCGCCTTGCTGTGGCGTCAGTCTCACAGGCCCATCGCACTGACCTGGGAGGTTCGATGTACCCTCCATCATCCGGCAACACCACGCCGCCAGCGGCGCTCACTCCTGGGATCACCACGCTCATCGCTGCCCTGTCTGCCGTCGTGCTTGGCTGGCTCGGCCCGCTCGCCTACCCCTTCCGCCTGCTCACCACCATCGTCCACGAGCTGAGCCACGGGCTGGTCGCCCTGCTGACCGGCGGGGTCTTTCTGCGCTTCGTGGTCTTCCCTGACGGCGCGGGCCTGGCCTACACCGCCGGGGGCATCCGCTGGCTGATCATCCCGGCGGGCTATGTCGGCGCGGCCCTCTTCGGCGCGGCGTTGATCACCCTGGGCCGTAGCCATCAGCGCAGTCGAGTCGCCCTGGGCGTGCTGGGAGCCGCCCTCGCCCTGCTTACCCTGCGCTACGGATTGCCCACCGTGTTCAGCGCCCAATTCCTCAGCGGCCTCCTGACGGTCGGTACGGGCGTCGGGCTCGGCGCGCTGCTGCTGGTCGCCGCCTGGCGAGTGGGCGCACGCTGGTCGCTCTTCCTGCTCAACCTCGTGGCCTTCTGGGTCGGGCTGAGTGCCCTGGGCGACCTCGGCACGCTCTTCACCGTCACGACGGTGAGCGGTCTCGGTGACCTGAGCGACGCGCACGCGATGGCCCGCATCACCTTCCTGCCGCCCGCGTTCTGGGCGCTGGTCTGGGTGCTGGTCTCCGGCGCAGCGCTGGGATTCGCCCTCTGGCGCACGTGGCTCCGCCCACGCGGCACGCCCTGAGCCGCGTGCGGGGGCAGTGGAGCATTTGGCTCATCGACAAAGAAAGGAGGCGATTGATGATCACACCGGCCTATCTAACGGTGCTCTACGACTACCACGCCTGGGCGAATCAGCGTGTCCTCACCGCTGCACGGTCGCTGGGGCCGGGCGATCTCGACGCGACACCGCTGGCGGGCCTCGCCAGCCTGCGCAGCATCCTCGTCCACACCCTGAGCGCGACGTGGACGTGGCGGTCACGGATGGAAGGCATCTCGCCCACGTCGCTGCGGAAGCCAGCGGATTTCCCCTCCCTTGACGCGATCATCACCCGCTGGGCCGAGGAGGAGCGGGCGCTGCGCATGTATATCGCCGGGCTCGACGATCTGGCGCTTCAGCGCGAGGTCGCCTACACCACGACCTTGGGAGCGGCGTTCGTCACCCCCTGCTGGCAGATCCTGGCACAGGTGGCGAATCACGGCACGCAGCATCGCAGTGAGGCAGCGGCGCTGCTCACGGCGCTCGGCTCCTCCCCTGGCGACCTGGACATGATCGTCTACTTCCGCACGCGTGCCGCAGGGCAGGCATAGCGCCTCCTTACAGAAATAGCCCGTAAAGCCCAGGAGCTTCAGCCCTGGGATATAAGGGC
>JBAXMH010000091.1:0-16848 GCA_037134395.1 Chloroflexales bacterium | reverse complement strand
TGACGCCGACCAGTATGACGGTGACGCCGACCAGTATGACGGTGACGCCGACCAGCACGCCGATACTACCAACCGTGACGCCAACCACCGTCCCGGCAAACGTTGATGCCTCTATCGGTCAGTACTACCAGTTAACGGGCAAGGAATTGTCGTTGACGATCACAATGGGCAACAACGGCCCTGACGACCTCGTGGGAGTGATTGTGAATGATCCCCTGCCCGAACCCGCACCCGGCACCACGTGGACGTGGACATGCACGGCAACCGGCGGCGCGGACTGTGGTATCTCCCTGGCGAGTACGGCGAGTCAGGTTCAGCGTGGGGCAACCCTGACTCAAATCACCACCGGGACGGGGAACATCAAGCAGCGGTTAGGCCACCTTCCGATGAGAGGATCGGTGATCTTCACGGTGAAGGGTACCCTGAACAACGTCCTGCGATGGAGCAATACGCCGATGCTGGTTGTCCCGTCGGGAACCGTCAATAAGAATGGCTCACTGCCATCCGCCCCAACAGTTGGGCGATTCCAAGTCATGATCCCGCTCGTTCGACGGTAGCGCAGATTCACCAAGGAGTCGCACCACACTATCGCATCGGTAGATCTGACATACGTACTTGCTACCACGAGGGCATCCCTATGCCTCGGCGGCGGTGAGTACGTATGTTAGATCTGTCGCCGTATGACAAATGGTGCGAGACCCTGACTCTAAGGCGAGATCAAAGCTCCTCAGCTTCGGGAAAACATACGCCGCAGCCCTGAACGGGTGGGCATCTGTGGTACACTCACGTCTGTTTTAACAGCGGATGCACAACCCCTGATACCTTAAGTCTGGAAGCGGAAACCATGACCAGCACGACGATATCTTTCTCCGACCGGGTTGATCACGCCCTGCACGATGATTCGCTAAAAACGGCTCTTGCGCGGGCGACGGGACGATTTATCGGCAACCGGGCCGGGGCCATCGGTGCGCTAAGTGATGCCGACGCCCTGCGCGATACCGCCCGCGCTATTCGTGCCGATGCCCTGGCGCACCTTGACGAACTGCTTGTTCAGCTCGCCGCAAATGTCGAGCGGCGCGGCGGCACGGTTTGCTGGGCCAGTGATGGCGAGGAAGCTCGTCGCTATATCGTCGATCTGGCCAAGTCCCGCAATGTGCGCAGCATCGTCAAGTCGAAGTCTATGGCATCTGAGGAGATCCAGCTCAACCACGCCCTTGAGGAAGCTGGCCTGGAGGTGGTCGAAACCGACCTGGGCGAGTATATCATTCAGCTTGCCAATGAGACACCTTCCCACATTATTGCGCCTTCCATTCATAAAACCCGCGAACAGGTGAGCGATCTATTTAACAAACACCTGGGGATGCCGCCCACCGACGACATCCCGACCATGACTCGGACGGCGCGGGCGGCGCTGCGCCAGCGATTTTTGAAGGCCGACATGGGCATTAGCGGGGTGAATTTTGGCGTGGCTGATGAGGGTGCGGTGGTAATTGTGGAGAACGAGGGCAACGCTCGGCTTTCCACCAGCGTGCCGCGTATCCATGTGGCGATCATGGGCATCGAGCGGATCGTCGCCCGCATGGAGGATCTGGGCGTGATGCTCCAGGTGCTGGCCCGCTCGGCTACCGGCCAGAAACTTAGTGTCTACACCAGCATCATCAGCGGCCCGGCCCGCGCCGGTGAAGAGGACGGGCCTGAGGAGTTTCACCTCGTGCTGCTGGACAACGGGCGCTCGCAGATTCTCGGCGGCCAGTACGCCGAAGCCCTGATGTGCATCCGCTGCGGAGCCTGCCTGAACGCCTGCCCTGTCTACCAAGCCATTGGTGGCCACGCCTACGGCGGGGTCTACTCCGGCCCCATCGGGGCCATCCTCACCCCGCTGCTCCAGCCGGATCTTCCCGAGGCATACATACTACCCCAGGCCAGTTCGCTCTGCGGAGCCTGCCAGGAGGTCTGCCCAGTGCGGATCGCCATCCCCGACCTGCTGCTGCGCCTGCGCGCCGATGGCGTGAAGGCCGGGAAGGCCCACCCGGTCGAGAAGGCCGCAATGACCAGCTATGCCGTCACGATGAACCACCCGGCGCTCTACCGCGCTGGCGGGCGACTGGCCCGCCTCGGCTCGCGCCTGATTGGGCGCAAAGGGCGCATCCGAAGGCTACCGCCGCCGCTGAGCGGGTGGACTCAATCAAGGGATTTTCCCGCTCTTTCGGGGACGAGCTTCGGGGAATGGTGGGAGGAGCGGGAGAAGGAACAACATAAACGCAGTAGAGCATAAGTAACGCTGTCACGCAGAGCGAAGCGAAGCGTCCCGGCGATGATGAGGCATACCGGGACGCTTCGCTTCGCTCTGCGTGACGGGGCTACTTTCCCTACAACAATCCCTTCAGTTCTTCCGCCGCCTTCTTGGTCATACCCGGCACCGCAGCCAGTTCCTCGACGCTGGCCTTGCGAATACCATCCAGCGAGCCAAATGCCTTGAGCAGAGCCTTCTTACGCTTCGGCCCGATACCGGCAATATCCTCAAGCGGCGAGGCGAACGTGGCTTTACTGCGCAGTTTGCGGTGGTAGGAGATCGCAAAGCGGTGGGCCTCCTCATCCACACGCTGCACCAGACCCAGGGCCTTGCTATCACGGGCCAGGATGATCAGCTCCTCGTGGTTGGGACGCACGAGATCGAAGCGCTTGCGCTCAACACCTTTGGCTACGCCCACCACCGGAATGTGATCAAAATTAAGGGCTCGCAGAGCGTCGAGGGCTGCGTTAAGCTGGCCTCGTCCGCCGTCAATCAGCACTAGGTCGGGCAGATCAGCCCACTTCGTGGGGGTTGGGGATTGGGAATTGGGGGTTGGGGCGTCGGCGGCACGCGTGAACCGGCGGGTGATCACCTCGTGGATGGAGGCCACATCATTGGCCCCCTCAACGGTCTTGATCTTAAAGCGGCGGTAGGCGCTCACCTTGGGTTCACCCCGCTCGAAGACAACCATGCTGGCGACGCTCTGCTGGCCCTGGGTGTTAGAGATGTCGTAGCACTCGATGCGCTGGGGCATATCGGGCAGTTCCAGCAGATCGCGCAGCTCGGCGAGTCCCGCGATGGCGCGCTGCTCAGAGTTGAGCCACTGGGTGCGTAGTTCCTGGAGTTTTTGCTGGGCATTCTGCGCAGCCAACTCGACCAACTGCTTCTTCTCGCCCCGCCGGGGTACGCCAATCTCGACCTTGTGACCGCTCTTCTGGGCCAGCCAGGCGGCAATGATCAGCGGTTCCTCAATATGGTCGGCAAGCAGCACGTTGGGCGGAATGTTCGGCGCACTATCGTAGAACTGGGTGAGGAACGAGCCGAGCAGGGCCGAGTCACTCTCGTCCTCAGTGCCCTGGAGGGTGAAGGGTTCAGCGTTGATCAGCTTGCCGCCCCGGATGAAAAGCACCTGCACTACCGCGCTACCCTCCTCGCGGGCGAAGGCAATCACATCCTGATCCGTGTCCACTGTGCGCAGCACCTGCTGGCGCTCCATAATCTTCTCAATCGCCAGGATGCGGTCGCGCAGAATAGCGGCGCGCTCGAAGTTCAGATCCTCGGCGGACTGCTCCATCTGGCGGCGGAGATCGCGCACGATCTGGTCAGTTTTGCCATCTAAAAAGCGGCAGACCGCGTCAATCGCCTGTTTGTACTCATCTTGCGTCACCAAGCCAGGTACACAAGGGCCAAGACACCGGCGCATCTGGTAGTAGGTGCAGGGACGAGCCTTGCGGCGATGCTCGTTGAACCAACTGTCGGAGCAGTTGGATGAGGGGCGGAAGGCAAAAAGCCGGTTGAGCAGGTCGAGGGTTGTGTAGACCGAGCCAGGGCTGGCGTAGGGGCCAAAATAGCGCGCCCCATCTTCCGCCACCGCTCGGGTGGAAAAGACTCGCGGCCACTCGTCCTGCACCGTTACCTTGATAAAGGGGTAGGATTTATCATCCTTGAGCAGAATATTGTAGAGCGGACGATGCTGCTTGATCAGGTTCATCTCAAGCAGCAGCGCCTCAAGCTCACTCTGGGTAATAATGATATCGAAGTCAGCGATATGGCTGACCAGACGGCGAGTCTTCCCGCTCAGACCCTTCGGCGATCCGAAGTAAGAGCGCATCCGGTCGCGCAGCTTCTTGCTCTTACCAACATAGAGCAATTTGCCGCCAACGCCCTTCCAGAGATAGACGCCGGGTTTCTCGGGGACACCGCGCAGGCGCTCCTCAAAGGCAACCGGGTCGGATATAGCGGTGTAGGAGAAATCCATTTTTTTCGCAATCCCCGATCAGTCTGATCCGGCTCGCCGTGGAGATCCGAAAGGTTCCCCTATCATTATACGCCTCCTCCGCGATATACCCCGATAATTCGCACAGGACTCGGGCAACGTCCGCGCCGCGATGAACAGAGCCGCTGATGTCCAGCTATCGGCTATTACTACAGTTGTAAATATCTTCGCAGAAAGGCTTCCGCCGATTACCCCCCCTAGCCCCCCCGCACGCGGAGGGGAACCAATGCATTGTCCCCCCCGCGTGCGGGGGGCTAGGGGGGGTGATTAAAACGACAACTGTCGTACTATCGGTTATCGGTTATCGGCTATTTTCACATCACCCCCGGCCCACGGCCACCAAGAGCAGCGGCAGCGGATCAGGCTCCGCCCGAGCCTCAGCCTCTGCGCAGGCAGCCAGGGAATCGGGCGTAAGCAAGCTCGCGACGGCGGGGGCGAGGCGTTCCCAACCGACCAGTGGCAGCGCCGCACGGGCCAGACTCATGCCGGGCGGGTCGAGCAGATAGGCCCGCAGCATCGTCTCCGCGAAACCCGCAGCAGAAAGGGCGGCGGCGAGATCATCGCCCAGCCCATCGGCGGGCGGCGGCGGGTCGCGGTCGGCCCAGGCGGTGTAGAGCGCCGCTGGCCAATCCCGCCGACGCGCCCAGAGCTGCGTGGCCAGGGCCACCACCAGGCTACCACCGGGACACACCATACGTCGCGCCTCGCACAGAGCGAGATGGGGCGAATCGAACAGTTCCAGAGCGGCCACACACCAACAGATCTCGGCACGGGCCGTCTGTATTGGCATATCGCGGGCGTTGGCAACCAGCCAGCCACCAGGGTGCAATCGCGCCGCCGCCGCAATCGCCGCCCGATCACGATCAACGCCCAAGAGCAACCCACCAGGGGCCAGATGATCCGCCAGCCAACCGGCCTTCAACCCCGGCCCACAGCCAATATCTACCGCAACTTTCGCCCCCATCGGGCTCGCCAGATCCAGCGCAGCCTTCAGCAGTTCGGCGTAGGGCGCGTGTAAATCCTGGAGAGTTGACGTATATGCGTGCATACAGATTTTAGATTTTAGATTTCAGGTTTCAGGTTTCAGGGCACTAGACAAGGTTCGTGGGTATGTGACAGTTTGTTGCCAAACAACCCCCACCCCCAGCCCCTCCCCCACACGGGGGGAGGGGAGCCGATTTTGCGCATCCTGATGCGACATCTCCCCCTCTCCCCTGGTGGGAGAGGGGGCTGGGGGGTGAGGGGGGCCAGCACAAACTGTCATGTAAAATTGGCTCCGCTGAACCTTGTCCTACCGCAAAAGGCATGCTGTGAAACATGTCACGCTGAGCGAAGCGAAGCGTCCCGACCGTGATATGGGCAGCCGGGACGCTGAGCGAAGCGAAGCATGACAGCGTTACTTCTGCGGTAGTGCGTTTTAGGTTTCAGGTTTTAGATAGCGCCAGTAAACCTGACCCCTGACCCCTGACCCCTGACCCCTTATCCAGCGCATAACAAGAGCGCAGGCGTTTCGCCTGCGCTCTCATATGGCCAGATAGACATCGCCCTAATCGTCCGAACCCCGGTTCGCCGCGTCTCTGATACGTGTCGCAGCCGTGTTGACCGGAATCAACTCTCGGCTGGCCTGCTGGAGCAGTTCCTCGGACACCTGCCAGTCCTGGTACAGAATCCCCATCTCCAGGCCGAGCAGCACGCGCCGTAGGTTAACGACCTCGGCGTGCAGCGTCTCCAGATGCTCGGGATCGAGGAACGGTTTCATCTCCTCGCCATACGTGTCGAGCGCCTGGATCATCGCCAGCGCAGCCTGGTCGATCTGTAGAATTGCCGTCTCGTGCATATGTAAATCTCCTCAGATGCCCATGCGATTCGCGCACACCATCGCAATGAAAATGGCCGCTGATGCCCGACTATCGGCTACTACGACAGTTGTAAATATCTTCGCAGAAAGGATCCCGCCAATCACCCCCCCTAGCCCCCCCGCACGCGGGGGGGAACCAATGCATTGTTCCCCCCCGCACGCGGGGGGGCTAGGGGGGGTGATTCAAACTACAACTGTCGTACTATCGGCTATCGGCTATCGGCTATCGGCTATCGGCTATCGGCTATCGGCTATCGGCTATGTTCACGTTAGCCGAACTTGTAGGCGACACCGTAGCCACCCTGCGGCAGTTGCCAGTCAATATTGTGGGGGGGACAACCGATGCGGCAGCTCCCGCACTCCACGCACGCTTGGTAGCCGACCATAATCCGGCCCTGACCGTCCTGGGTGAAGACATGTACCGGGCAGAAGTCAAGGCATGGCTTCGGCGCACACGTCGTACAAATGGTATGTTCGCGCACCTGGATGTGGGCAAATTCCTCATCCACATAGTACTTGATCGAGACGACGAGGTCGTTGACATTGACCGTCGGCAAGGTCGCTTTAAGGTCGGGGTTCAAGGGCTGGTGTTTCTGGTCATTCTTCATGGTGTTATCCCCTCATTGCGCGTAGCAGCTTGACCATGTCCTGAGCAATACCGAAGAAGGAGCGGCGCTCCTGGAGCAACCCGACGATCTGCTTCTCCATATCGCGCTTGGGAATCCCGTGGGCTGTGAAGTAGCGCAACGCGGCATCGTTCAGGAAATTGGCGTACGTTCCCATAAAATGTGGCGAGCTGTCGAGAAAATCGGTCATGCGGCGGTACTGCTTCATATCCTTGAGGACGAAGCTCTCCTCCAGGCTCTGCCGGTACTGTTTGAGGAACGCGGCGGAGAAGTCGTTCGCCTGGTGCGCGGCGACAGCCGTCGTACCCGCCAGCCTACCGGCGGTCATGGCCAAGTTCGTTCCCTCACGATGCACGGCGTCAACCATACCCGCAGCATCACCGACAACCATGACGCCGGCAGCCGACAGCTTGGGCATACGGTTGTAGCCGGTTTCAGGGATCAGGTGCGCGCCATATTCCAGCGGCTTGCCACCTTCAAGGTAGGGCTGAATGACAGGGTGATTCTTGAAGCGGGCCAGCACCTCGTAGGGCCGCAGCTTGTGGGTGACAAACTCTTCAAGCAGCAAGCCGACGCCAATTGAGAGGCCGTTGCGGTCGGTGTAGAGAAACGCCGTGCCGGGCAGTCCCAGCGTGGCATCGCCGAATATGTCAATCGCGGCCCCTTCGTTCGGGCCGTTGAGCCCGAAGCGAGCCTGGATATCCTTGGCCGGCAGGCTGATGTACTCCTTCACCGCCAGGGCCACAAAGCGCGGCGGGAGATCATTTTTGATCAGGCCGAGCTTCTGCGTCAGCAGGTTATTGACGCCCTCGGCAATAACGACGATAGGCGCGAAGATCTCGCCGTCCGGTCGGTCGGTTCTGACCCCGATCACGCGCCCCTTTGCATCTTGCAGGATGTGTGTCACCGTCGTCTTGGTGATCAGGAGCGCCCCCGCGCTGACCGCCTGCTCCGCCAGCCACGGATCAAACAGTGCCCGTAGAACCGTATGGGCCTCAGCCGGTTCCTGCTTATAGTGCTCACTCTTATGCATGATCCGGACAACGCTATCGGGAGAGAGCATCCAGTAGCCCTGCTCGGTGACGGGCCGCTCGAAGGGTGGTTTCCGCTCCCAGAAGTCAGGCAGGACGTCGGCCAGGGCGTGGGTATACATTACCCCGCCGAAAAAGTTCTTGGCCCCGACGAAGCGACCTCGCTCGATCAGGATCGTCTTCAGGCCAGCACGCGCCATGGTCAGCGCCGCCGCAGATCCCGACGGCCCGCCGCCCACCACGATAGCGTCGAAGGTGTGCTTACTGGCCATTGTTTATTCCTTTCACCTGCCTGATCAGCTCTGGGATGACTTTATAGAGGTCGCCCACGATGCTCGCATTGGCTATCTGGAAGATCGGTGCCTTGGGGTCCGAGTTGATCGCCAGGATAAAATTGCTGCCGCTCATACCGACCGTATGTTGCACCGCTCCCGAGATTCCGGCGGCGATGTAGAGTTTGGGCCGCACCGTTTTGCCCGTCTGCCCAACCTGGTGTTCGTGGTGAAGCCAACCGGCGTCAATCACGGGGCGGCTGGCACCGACGACTCCGCCAAGGGAATCGGCCAACTCTTCAAGTAGCTTGAACCCCTTCGGCCCGCCCATGCCGCGCCCGCCGGCGACGATCACGTCGGCGTACTCGATGTTGAGTTGCTCCCTGCCGGGGATGAGGCGGATGCGCCGCACAGGGACGTCGCTCTCATTGAGATCAAGCGTCTCGCGCAGCAGCTCGCCTTCGGACTCGGCCAATGGCTCAGGCATGGACAGAACACGCGGGCGAACGGTAGCCATCTGTGGGCGGTGCTTGCGACAGAGGATCGTTGCCATAAGGTTGCCACCGAATGTTGGTCGGGTGGCGGCTAAGATCTTCAGTTTGGGATCAATTGCCAGTTCGGTGCAATCGGCGGTGAGGCCAGTGTGTACGCGGGTCGCAATCGTGCCGGCCAAGTCGCGCCCGAGCGTTGTCGCGCCGAACAGGAAAATTTCTGGCTGGTACTTTGTGACGAGCTTGCTCACGCCGTGCCCGTAGGGCAGGTTACGGTAAGGTTCCAGGATCGGATCGTCAATTAGATAGACACGTTTGGCACCATACCGGTATGCCTCCGGCGCGATCCCGGCCACGTTATGACCAAGCAGCACGCCCTCGACCACACTGCCGGGCAGTTCTGTGGCCAAGCGCTGCGCTGCGCCCAACAGTTCCCACGAAACAGGGTGCGGCTGACCTTCTTCCTGCTCGATAAACACCCAGATGCGTGGGGGGGACGTCTCAACCTGCTCGCTCATGGCCTACCTCCGTCGTGGTTCTGAAACGTGACGACGCTGGCCTCGACAATCATCGCCAGCGCATCGGCCACGGTCTTGCTCAAACCCTTCTCAGCCACCGACAAGATCGCCCCGGCCCCACGTGGTGTCGGTGTGAATGCCTTACCGACAATCGTAGGTGAACCCTTGATTCCAATCTGGTCAGGATCGAAGGGTACCGGTAGATCGCCAGTCCACAGCTCCGGCGTGTAACGGGCAGCATTGATCACGTTCGCCAGAGGTGCCCGCTTGACCGTAGCGATCTCCTTCTCGACCGTGAGCAGTGCCGGCAGGCTCGTTTCGATCACCTCAACGCCCTGCTCGATCTTACGGTGGATCACAGCTTTGCGCGCTACCGGGTCAAAGGACTCGATCATCACTGCGTTGCTGAGCAATGGTACCTGGAGCCGTGCGGCCACCCCCGGCCCGACCTGGCCGGTATCACCGTCAATCGCCTGCTTGCCAAACAGCAGCAGATCAACCGGGCCTTCCTTCTGAAGCGCCTCAATGGTGTGCGCCAGCACGTACGACGTTGCCAGGGTGTCAGCGGCTCCGAAGCGTCGGTCACTGATCAGAATAGCCCGATCCGCGCCCTGCTCAACACACTCTGTCAGCGACTCCATGGCCTTGGGTGGCCCCATCGAGATGACCGTCACAGTTCCGCCGAACTTTTCCTTGATCCGCACGGCCATCTCAACGGCGTGGATGTCGTAGGGATTAATGATCGTGGGGACACCCTCGCGGATCAACGTGCCAGTCTCAGGGTTAATCCGAACATTGGATGTGTCCGGCACCTGCTTGATTGCTACCACTGAGTGCATAGCGTGTCTCGCCTTTCTAAACCGACGTTTTTTGTGCTGTTGCGCATAGTTTCGATCATAACGTTGGGGAGCGTGCATGAGGGATGTGAAATGGCATTTCTGTGGATACATATCTTAACTATTGACCATGCAATTTGGGGATTTGAGATTAAACTGCGGAATACCCCTTCTCCCCTCGTGGGAGACATATCTTTATCCACATCTCTGCGAGGGGCATGCGACTGAAGTCGCGCCTGGGGAGCCTACGGCTGGCCGCCCGCCTGCGCGGGCGGTTCCGGCGTCGGCGGAGGCCGACGCGGGCGGTTCCGGCGTCGGCGGAGGCCGACGCCCGGCGGAACGCCCCACAGGCGCGACTTCAGTCGCATGCCCGAAAAACCTGATAAACCACATTGGTATGCGGTAAAAAAAGATGTGGGTAAAGATATGTGTGGGAGAGGGGGCAGGGAGTGAGGGAGGCGATCTAACTCTGCAACAGCCCTGGGCAAGCACCGGGGACTACTGCGCACACGTTATCTCACGTGGTATCATGGAGCATACAGCGAAGCGGAGGAGCGCCTGATGTCAATCATGAATCTGATTCGGCCTGAGATCGCCGGGCTGGAACCCTATACACCCATCCTGCCTCTTGATGTGCTGGCGGCTCGCCTGGGAATTCCCATCGAGCGGCTGGTGAAGCTGGATGCCAACGAGAATCCCTATGGCCCATCGCCGCGAACCACGCAGGCTCTCGCAGATCTGGCCACCACAGACGGCCCCACGGGCCGCCTTTCCATTGCCATTTACACCGACCCCAACCAGACCAGGCTGCGTACCGCGCTGAGCAGTTATGTTGTGCAGCCGGTCGAGCGTATCCTGTGCGGGGCGGGCGCGGATGAGCTGATCGATCTGGTGCTGCGGCTCTTTCTGTCGCCGGGTGACGCGGTGATTGATTGTCCGCCCTCCTTTGGCATGTACAGCTTTGACACCGGTGTAAACGGGGGGCAGGTCGTCCGCGTGCCGCGCCACGCCGATTTCTCTCTGAATATTCCGGCCATTGAGGTAGCCGCCGCCGTCAGCCGGGCCAAGGTTCTCTTTCTCACCTCGCCGAATAACCCAACGGGCAACCTCACCCCGCCCGACGAGATCGAGCGACTGCTGCGCCTGCCGCTGCTGGTGGTGGTGGACGAGGCATACATGGAGTTTGTCGATCCGAACGGTGACGCCAGCGTAATCCCCTGGGTGAGCCAGCACGAGAACCTGGCTGTGCTACGCACCTTCAGTAAGTGGGCGGGCTTGGCGGGAATGCGTATTGGTTACGGAATTTTCCCTGCTTGGATGATTGCCCAACTCTGGAAGATTAAGCAGCCCTATAACCTAAGCCTCGGTGCGGAAACGGCAGCCATCGCCGCACTCGATGATCTGGACTACCTACAGGCGAATGTGGCCCGGATTGTCGGAGAGCGTAGTCGGCTGCTGGCGCGGCTGGGTGAACTGCCCTTCCTCACACCGCATCCCAGCGATTCGAACTTCATCCTCTGTCGAGTAACGCAGGGTAGCGCCCGCGAACTGAAGCTGGCGATGGAGCAGATGGGCGTGCTGGTGCGCTACTACAATACACCGCTGCTGAGCGACTATATCCGAATCAGCGTGGGTACTCCCGCACAGACCGATGCGGTGATTGCTGCTCTTCAGCACGCCTCTATCGGTTTATGAAAGCCCGATCCCGCTTCACCATTTTCCCCTTTCTGGTCACTGTCGGCTCTGTCGCGGCAATGTACGTCTTCCTCTTGCAGATCTGCGTGCTACCACTTACATCGCTCTGGGACACTCTGCCGATCTGGCCGCCTACCGGGTTTGCAGTGGCCGTGATGCTGGTGATCGAACCCCGCCGAGCAGTGGCTGGCATCTGGCTGGGTATGTTCATCGCCAGTATGTGGCTGGTCTTTTTCCTCAAAGTACCGCTGGCCGCCCTGGCCGCAGCATGCGCTATCGCCTGTGGCGCAGCCGCACAGGCTGCCGCCGTTGCTCATCTACTCCGTCGCCATACACGATTTCGGGACGGTCGTATGGTGTGGGGCTGGCCGTTGCTGGGCAATCTGCTCAAAGCAGTTGTGATTATTGGCATGGGCTGCCCTATCTACACAACTATCGGTGTTGTCGTGTATGCCATCACTGGGCTCATCGGAGCGGATCTCTATGCACCAACGTGGATTTCTTGGTGGCGCAGCGACGCCCTCGGCATTATGCTGGTTGCCCCGCCGCTGATGTGGCTGGGCCTACGGATCAGGATCTGGCCAGCGACTCGGCTGATGACCTTGGCCGCGCTCGATATCGGGCTGATCATCTCAATTGGCCTCTTCTTCACTCTGTGGAGGATGGAGTTGAGTCGAGTCTCAGCAGAATTCGAGGGCAACGCGACTGCCGCTATCATCGCGATAAGTACTGAGATTAGAGAGTATACGCACGATGTTGAGATGCTCGGTGCCCTGTACGCTGCATCGGAGGGGCAGGTGACGCGGGCTGAGTTCCACTCTTTTGTGCAGACACATCTGGTAAACACAAATCAATCGCCGAGCATTCAGTCCTTGGTGTGGGCTCCCGTGGTATCGGCTGCGCAACGCCCAGCCTACGAGACCGCCATGCGCGCCGGGGGCTTTCCCGGCTTTACGATCACCGAACACGACGCACACGGTGCGATAGTGCGCGCCGCCGAGCGGGCCGAGTATGTGGTGTCCGATTATAACGAGCCACTCGAACCAAATCTCGCCGCTATTGGCTACGACTTCAACTCGAATCCGATCCGGTACGAGGCGCTCATTCGCGCCCGCGATAGCGGGGGTGCCGCCGCCACTGTGCCCACATACCTGATAATCAACCATGAACTGGGCTTCCTCATTGTCTGGCCGGTCTACCGCGTAGGCGCAGCCACCGACACTGTTGCCGCACGGCAGGCAAGTATCATGGGCTTTGTGGTGGGTGTGTTCCGCGTTCGCGAAATGATCAGTGCGCCGCTACAGGATCCTCCCTTTAGTAATATAGATGTCTCCATATTCGATGATACGTTGGCCACTGATGGCAACAAACCCTTCTACGTCTATTCCGCGCTCGTGGGCGCGGAGCCTGAAGTGATAAATACTTATTTCAGCCTCGGCAGTATGCTGGCAGGCATGGGCCATACCGAGACGTTTGATGTGGCTGGTCGAAGCTGGCGTGTCGTCGCGAGACCAACCCCGGACTATCTGGCCAAGCGCGAGACACTGCTGCCCTGGGCAACGCTGCTGGTCGGAGTGGCGATCTCTATATGGTTGTCCCGATCACTCTCCCAGCGTCAGGCCATCACCGAACGTTTACGCCACAGTGAGGAACGTTTCCGCACGATGATTGAGAAGAGCGGGAATGCGATCTCGCTGGTGAACGCAGATGGCCGGGTGATCTACAACAGCCCGAACTACGAGCGCATTATGGGCTACCGCGAGAGCCGGATTGGAGAGAGCGCATTCAGCCTCATCCACCCCGAGGATGTAGAGTCGATCAGGATTCCATTCGACGAAGTGATGCGTACCCCCGGCGTGGAACACACCAGCGTCTTCCGTGCGCGCCACCGCGACGGATCATGGCGCTGGATTGACGCAACCATCACCAACCTGCTCGATGACCCGGCGGTGGGCGCATTGGTGTCCAATATGCGTGACATCACCGACTACAAACAGGCTGAGGAGGCACTGCGCCAGAACGAGCATCGCCTGCGCACAATCTTACAGACAGCGCTGGATGGTTTTTTTGTTCTCAATCAGCAGTGGCGGATCATGGAGGTGAACGACGCCTACTGCGCCATGTCTGGGTATAGCCGTGCTGAGCTTCTGGAAATGCACGTTGCAGAGATTAACCCACCGGACCTCGCGCCGGAGAAGGGAGCGTTTCTTCGCCAAACGATCAGAACCGGGATGGGCCGGTTTGAGACGCGCCACCGCCGCAAGGATGGCAGCATGTTTGATGTGGAGGCCAGCATTCACTCGATTGATAACGGCGAACGACAGATAATCTGTTTCATCCGCGACATCACCGAGCGGCGGCGGCGTGAGGATGAGATCCAGCAGCTTAACGATGAACTTGAGCGCCGCGTTGAGGCGCGCACCGCCGATCTGAGCCAGATGAACGCGGAACTGACGCGGGCACTGCGCACCAAGGATGAGTTCTTGGCCACCATGAGCCACGAGTTGCGCACCCCGCTGAACGGCATCTTGGCCTTCTCAGAGATGCTGTCCGAGCAGATTGCCGGCCCGTTGAACGAGCGCCAGATCCGCTCGACGCGGCAGATCGAGACAAGCGGGCGACACCTGCTGACGCTGATCAACGACATCCTCGATCTCTCGAAGGTTGAGGCTGGTCATATGGAGCTGCACGCCGATATACATCTCGTCAGCGAGATCTGCGAAGCGAGTCTGGTCTTCATTCAGGAGATCGCTATCCGCAAAAAAATTCACGTACGCTTCACCTGTAATAGTAAATCTATACTGATGAAGGTTGACGCACGGCGCCTCAAGCAGATGCTCGTGAACATGCTCGGCAACGCGATCAAGTTCACATCGGCGGGCGGGTGCGTGCATTTGGAAGTGATCACCGATGTGGAGCGGGAGCAGATCTCGTTTGTGGTGGATGACACGGGCATCGGCATTGCGGCGGAGGATATGGAGCGCTTGTTCCAGCCCTTCACCCAACTCGACAGTGGCCTGGCGCGGCAGCATGAGGGCACGGGGCTAGGACTGGCCCTGGTACGGCGTCTGGCGGACTTGCTCGGTGGCAGTATTGGAGTCGAGAGCGATGGCCCTGGGCAGGGCAGCCGCTTCACCCTGAGCTTGCCCTGGTACCCCGTGACACGAGTGTCGGGTAAACTTGTTGGGGGTGATTCAACCACGCCGATCCAGTCCAAAGAATCGCACCGCAGTGCCGTAATTATGCTGGCCGAGGATAATGAGGCGACGGTCAGTGTATTTAGCGAATACCTGCACCATCGGCAGCACAAAGTCGTGGTGGCGCGCAACGGCCAGGAGGCCATCGCCTGCGCCATCGAGTCGCAGCCGGATCTCATCCTGATGGACATTCAGATGCCGGTGCTAGATGGGCTGTCGGCCATCCGCCAGTTGCGGGCACTGCCCGCATTCGCAGCGACGCCGATTGTGGCCCTGACCGCCCTCGCCATGCCGGGCGACCGCGAACGCTGTCTAGAGGCCGGGGCGAACGAGTATATGAGCAAGCCGGTGAACCTTCACGAGCTTGCCGTGCTGGTGGAACAACTTGTGGGTTGATTGTGGATTGTGGATTGTGGATTGTGGATTGTGGATTGTGGATTGTGGATTGTGGATTGCAGAGAAATCCACAATCCACAATCCACAATCCACAATTCCTAAGGAGGTACCTAATGGCAGCGAAGATCAAAGAACTGCTAGATTTTGCCAACACCATCGCGTGGCAAGCGGGCAAGATCACGCTGCGCTACTTCCAGAGCGGGGTGGCGGTGGATCACAAGGCCGACGAGTCGCCGGTGACGGTGGCGGATCGCGAGTCGGAGGCGTACCTGCGGGCGCAGATCATGGTGCGCTACCCGGATCATGCCGTGCTGGGCGAGGAGGATGGGCTCAGCGGCGGGGTAGATGCCGAGTACCGTTGGATACTTGACCCGATTGACGGTACAAAATCGTTTGTGCGCGGGGTGCCGCTCTACGGGGTGATGGTGGGACTGCTGCGCGACGGCGAACCACTCGTTGGCGTGGTGAATATGCCAGCCCTGGGCGAGGTGGTCTCTGCCGGCACGGGCCAGGGCTGCTGGTGGAACGGGCGGCAGTGTCGGGTATCGAGCGTGAACAGGCTGCGCGAGAGCCTAGCAGTGGCGACGGTGGCGACAGGCTACGAGGAGTGGGGCAAGGACGCGGCGTTCGGGCGCATCCTGAGTACGGTCGGTATGTTCCGCACCTGGGCCGACTGCTACGGCTACCTGCTGGTGGCCACCGGGCGAGCCGAGTTGGCCCTCGATCCTGCGATGAACATCTGGGACGCGGCGGCCCTGGCTCCTATCCTCCACGAAGCGGGCGGCACCTACACTGATTGGCAGGGTACGTCAACGATCGATGGCGGCGAAGGGGTTGGTACCAATGGCCTGGTGCTGGATGAGGTATTAGCGTTGATTCGGGGGGCGTAGAGATGCCCCGCCGGGGCGTCTCCGCGTAGAGACGCCCCGGCGGGGCGTCTCTACGCGGCCCCCAGCTTCAGATTCGGCGTCACGTCCAGATCCCACCCGCTCTGCGCTCCGGCCTGGAAACGATAGAAGGCGGCGGCGGCAACCATCGCGGCGTTGTCGGTGCAGAGGGCGATGGGCGGAAAGCGCACGGGCACCGCAGCGCGGCGGGATAGCTCGGCGCGCAAGCGGGTGTTGGCGGCAACCCCGCCAGCCAGGATGATGGCTGTGGCCCCGTGCTGACGGGCGGCGTCAACCGTTTTGGTCGAGAGTACGTCTACCACCGACTCCTGGAAGGCGTGGGCGATCTGGGAGACCCAAGCAGCATCAAGGGCGGGCGGCGGGCTGGGGGCCGAGGGCTGAGACCCCGACACCGGGCGGTCGGTCTTCGGTTTGGCATCCAGCTTCGGCATACGCAACTCGCGCTCCTGGCGCTCCTGCACCTTGTGGAGCACGGCGGTCTTCAGGCCGCTAAACGAGAAATCGTAGCTATCGCGCAGCCAGGCGCGGGGCAGCGCACCGGCGGGTTGGGCATTCTGGGCAGCCTGCTGAATCGCCGGGCCACCGGGATAGCCCAGGCCGAGGATGCGGGCCACCTTGTCGAATGCCTCGCCCACCGCATCGTCGCGGGTCTGCCCGAGGATCGTGTAGTCACCATGATCACGCAGCAGGGCCAGCAAAGTATGGCCCCCAGAGACCACCAGGGCGACGAG
>JBAXMH010000090.1:0-16931 GCA_037134395.1 Chloroflexales bacterium | reverse complement strand
GAATCTCCCTGATTGCCGATTGAGTGCCGATTGCCAGATTGCAATCTACGCAATAGACAAGGTTCGTGGGTACATGACAGTTTGTTGCCGAACAACCCCCACCCCCAGCCCCTCCCCCACACGGGGGGAGGGGAGCCGATTTTGCGCATCCTGATGCGACATCTCCCCCTCTCCCCTGGTGGGAGAGGGGGCAGGGGGGTGAGGGGGGCCAGCACAAACTGTCATGTAAAATTGGCTCCGCTGAACCATGTCATACTTCAAAACTCGCCATGTCACGCTGAGCGCAGCGAAGCGTCCCGGCGATGATTATGCACGTCGGGACGCTTCGCTGCGCTCAGCGTGACATGGGTGACAGAGTGATTTTTGCTCTACTGCCAATCCGCAATCCGCAATCCGCAATCCACAATCGAGTTACCGGCCCTCTTTCTGCTTGAGATCCGCAATGAGCGCCTGCACCCCCAGATACGCCGGGCGCGGGCTCCAGTCCGGGTTAAGGATGGCGAACGACGCCTGCTCGTGCTGCGGATCGCCGCGCTCGCCCCAGAGTACCGCGAAATTGATGTTCCAGAGGAACATGTTGCTCACCCACGGGTACTGCTCGTAGGTGCGCTTGATCGCCCCGGTGATGTACGCAGCCTGCTGATCGAGGCTCACCTGATTGCCGAACTCGTAGCCAGGGGTATTATTCTGCGTCGCCCAGCCGTACTCGGTGATCCAGATTTTCTTGTTGGCCATGCCGTACTGCTCCATCCACGCCCGCACATTCTCGACATGGCGGAAGTAGAAGGTGGAGTCAGTTGTCCAGCCATTTGCTGTGCTTGGATTATCTGGCCAGAGCGTGTCGGGCGAGTTTGCCGATCCACCGGGGTGTACCGCCTGAATATCGAAGTAGTTGCGTACCTCGCCGTTGTTGTAGGTGTACATGGCTTGGTAGAACTCCCGATCCGAGAGCGCCAGGGCCGGGTCGGTCACACCGCTAGAAGACGAGGCCGCCGCCAGCACAATCGCGTTCGGGCTCACCGCCTTGATCCGCGTGTAGGCAACCTTGAGGACCTCGACGTAATGCCCAACATCTGCTGGCACAATGTGTCCGCCATTTTCGTGGGCCAGGTTCGGCTCGTTCCAGATCTCATATGCCTGGATCTTATCGCCGTAGCGCTGGGCCATTAGTTCCACAAAGTTCCCCAGGGTCGCGGGGTCGCTGGGCAGGCCATTAGTGGGGTTATAGGCGCTAGGCGACTGGACGATGTTCACCAGCAGCTTGCGCCCGTAGGCGTTTACTGTGTTCACAATCATGTCGAGTTCTTCCCAGCCGTAGATCCCGGCCACCGGGTCTTGAATGTCCTTCCAGACCACCTGCTGGCGCACCCAGTCGAAGCCAGCGTTCTGCACCAACTGGAGTACCCGGTCACGGTCGGTGTAATAGAGGTGGCCGACAACACCGAACTCCAGCGAGGGCACGGCAGCGGGCGCAGCGGTGGGAACTTCGGTGGCCGCCGCTATCGTGGGTACATCAGTAGGAATCTGGGTGGCCACCGCCGTGGGTATAGGTGTTTGGGCAGAGACAGATGAGTTGGGAGTAGCGATCACCGCCGCCGTGGGTACCTTCGTTGAAGGAACACTAGGCGGATTGCCCCCACACGCGACGATCAGCGGCACAAGGAGAAAAAGCAGCAGAAGACTGCTGCGCAGACGGGAAGATCGGTTCATATGCTGCGTACGCTCCCATAACATAGATAGTCCGAGAGGTGATTGGCGACAGTGCCGCCAATCACCTCTCGGACGTTGAAAGTTAGTTCTTCGGCATTGCCTGGATAGCGAACCACGCCGGGCGCGGGCTCCAGTCACCATTCAGCACACCAAACGACCCCTGCTCGTGCAGCGGTTCGCCCGTGGCACTGGCGGATACTGCGAAGTTCAGGTTCCAGACGAACATCGCCCCCACCCACGGTGCATAATCGTGGCGACCGCGCTGGAAGGCACGGATGATCCAGTCGGACTGAGTCTGGAACGAGATGCTGTTGCCGTACTCGTAGCCGGGGGTGTTATTCTGTGTCGCCCAGCCAAACTCGGTGATCCAGATCTGCTTGTCGGCCATGCCATTCTGCACCAGCGTGTTGCGGATATCCTCGACGCGCCGGAAATAGAACTCGCGGCTGTTGCGCCAGTTCGGGCCGGGACCGGGGTTGTCTGGCCACATCTGGTCGGGCGAGTTGTACTGGCCACCTGGATGGACACCAATCGCATCCACATGGGTGCGGAACTTCGGGTTGGAGGCCATCGAAGCCATGTACGAGGTGTCACTCAGGGCAATGTCGGTGCGATTCGTCTCGGTCGAGGTGGGCGCGCCGCTCACCACAATCGCATAGGGGTCGTTCGCCTTAATCGCCTCGTAGACGGCGGCGAGCATATCAACAAAGTAGTCGGCACCAGCCACGCTGCCGCCGATTCCGCCTGAGGTGGCGCAGTCGCCGCCATTCTCACAGGCCCGGTTCTCCTCGTTCCAGATCTCGTATGCCTGAACACGGCCCTTGTAGCGTGCCGCCATCTGGCCAGTGAAATAGGCAAAATCGCTAAAGTTTGAGCGGCGCGGCATACCCGGCCCGCCCGCCCAGTCTGGCGCAGCCACAATACTTAGCAGCAGGCTGATCCCGTTCTTGCTGGCATCACTGACGATATTATCTAGCTCGCCCCAGTAGATCTGCCCCGAAATGTCGTGCAGGTCGCGCCAGCGTACCTGCTGGCGCAGCCACGTCACCTGGGCGTTCTTCGAGACCTGCATCACCCGGTTGCGATCCTGCCACGCGCTACCCTGGCTGTAGAGGTTGGCGTTAAAGCCATAGACAAACTGGCGCGGCATGGCATTATCAGCCGCACGGGAGCCAAAGTTGCTGTCGTTGGCGTGAAAGCGGTCGCGGTACTCATTGCCGAGCAGGCCCAGCAAGATGCGGTACTGCGGATTCGACTCGTTGGGATGCCACTCCATGCGCTGGCGCTCGAAGTACTGCACCCAGTAGGTCTGCCCGTCAGCCGCATTTACTTCCTTGAATTGCTCAGAGAGCGGCAGGCCAAACACGCTCAGACCACCATTGTTCTGCCAGTAGTCGCGGAAGGGGGCCGGATCATTGCGCAACGTGTGGCCGGTAGAGGCATCATAGGTGCCGTCGCCGGGGTCGTCCACCTTCTGGAAGGCCGACTCGCTGCGGCCCTGCGCCAGACGGCTGCCCATCAGCCGCCCGAGGACGTAGTACTTGTTATCCTGCTGGCCGAAATTCTCCGGGTGTTCCTCAAGCACCGCCCGCTCGAAGTACTGCACCCGATAGTACTGGCCAGGATTGGTGAAGCTCTCCTCGACAATCGGCTGCGAGATAGGATAGCCGAGGACGAAGAGGGCGTTCGGGGTATTCTTCCAGAACTCCAGGAACCAATTTACCGCCGAGTGGCCCGTCTCACCAAAGTAGCGGGCCTGATAGGGCGGGTACGTGTCGGCCACTCCCGACTGGGCGGCGGACGCCTGCGGCCACGCCGCGAGGGTGGCGATGGTCGAGACGAGGGCCAAGACAAGCACAATTCGCTTCGCCATACTCTGTCTCCTCCGGGGTTTGCTTCAGGTACATGCGATCTTCACTATATGCGGTAGTATTAACGCCGATGGAGCTACCCCGTCAATCACCGGCGCACAATCAGAACCCAACCGGATGCAGCGGGAGATCCGCCGATCCTGGCAGCCTGAACATACGTATAGGTTGAAATTCAGATGGTTTTGACATGGGGGGGGCGCGGCCACGGTGCCTGCGCCATCAGAACTGCGCTACCTAAGGGACGCCGCAAATTATACGGGGGGGCGTCCCTCGCGTCAAATGATCGCGTGCTAAACGCATCTGGCCTCGGCCTTCCCCGCAAGCATCTCCCAGGCGTGTGGGAGCGGTATCAAGAGCGTATTAATGCAAAAAAAACAGGCCACACATCAGAATGACGTGCGGCCTACAAATGGAGCGGGCGACGCGAATCGAACGCGCGACCCTTTGGATGGGAACCAAAAGCTCTACCACTGAGCTACGCCCGCGTTACGGGAGCCAGTATAGCACCCGTAGAAATCTCTGTCAATTGTTACGACATCAGGCGATAGCCCACACCCCACTCGGTGAGCAGCAGGCTGGGGTTACGCGGGTCAAGCTCGATCTTACGGCGCAGGTGCCAGATATAAACCTTGAGGTAGTCGTTATCCCTGGTGTATTCCTGGCCCCACACGGCGCGCAACAGCGTCTCGTGCGCCACCACCTTGCCCGCATTTTCGGACAGGACGAGCAGCAGATGGTACTCGGTCGGTGTCAGATCCACCATCTTGCCGCGCACACGCACCTCGCGCTTCTGCTGATCGATCAGGATCTCTTCATTGCCTGCAATGAGAGGTCGGTAGGCCGGGGGGACGCGCCGCAACAGAGCGCGGATACGCGCAGAGAGCTCGTCCATATTAAACGGTTTGAGCAGATAGTCATCAGCCCCGCGATCAAGGCCGGTGATCACATCGTCGCTCTGTACCTTCGCGGTGAGCATCAGAATCGGCACCTGCGAGAACTCGCGCACCTTACCACACGCCTCAACGCCATCCATTTCGGGCATCATCACATCCAAGATTACCATGTCCGGGCGTTGTTCGCGTACCGCAAGAACGCACAGTACCCCGTTGGACGCCTCGATAACCCCATAGCCTTCATATTCAAGATTGATACGGATCAGCTCACGCAGACCGTTGTCGTCGTCAACTACTAGGATGGTACGCTGCTCCATGTGCAATCCTTGCGCTAAGGTGCGCCGAGGGCCAAACCTTCTCGCTGCAGCTCAGTAAATCGGGCGGTTACGTCATCAAGCGTCAGTTCACCGACGTGGACATAACGGATCTGGCCCTTCACATCAATAAAGAAACTTGTTGGGAGGGGGAACACCCGAAACGCACTGGTTACGCTGCCATCACGATCAAGGGCGATGGGGTAGGTCAGATTATATTGGGCGACGAACGTCCGAATGCCATCCTCGCTCACGCCCTGAGTTTTTTCGTCATCGGTCAGGTTCACGCCAATGATCGCGAGCCCCTTTGCGCCAAGACGCTCGTTAGCTGCCTGGAGTGCCGGTAGCTCACGTTTGCATGGCTCGCACCAGGTACCCCAGAAGTTTACCAGTACCACCTTCCCGCGATACGCCGTCAGGCTAACATTGTCGCCTGCCACGGTTTGTAGGCTAAAGGCGGGCGCGGGGCGATTTACCTCGCCCATTGCCTGACTCTGGACATCGCTGCCTCTGCCGGTGAAGACCCAGATCCCTGCCACGAGTGCCAGAGCGACGAGAACCCCTACGATGGCGAATATCCGCTCACGCGGGCTAATCTGGCGCCGGGCGTTGACACGAGCGGATCCGCTCTCCGCAGGGGTGATGCCAATGCTGACATCGTACTGGCGACGGCGTGCCGGATCGGACACAATAGCGTAGGCACGCTCGATCTCGGCGCTGCGCTCCACCGCTACCTGACGGAGCGTGTCATCGAGATCAGCGACACGCTCCGGGTTGTAGCGCTCACGCTGCCGCTGGTAGGCAGCCGCGATCTCATCAGGATTCGCCTGCGGCTCTATGCCCAGTAATGTATAGTGCGTATTCATAATGGTGCGCCTTGATGCCTGTATTCTAACACAGGTGCTTTAACTTTTGTCCAACATCTCCGACAAAAGTAGACATCAGCGACTGTACTTAGCGATGAGCTGGCGGGCCTGCATTGCCACACCCGGCTCGACGTTGGGCATCACAATCGCCTTCTGCCACTGCTCAAGGGCTTGCGTCTTCTGCGGCGGATCGGTAAAGACCATGCATAGCCCTTTGCTAAGCAGAGCGCGACTCTCCTGGGGGGCGTCTTTAATCGCCTGATCTGCCTCACTAAGCCCCTGGGAAATGAAGCTCTGGTCC
Source organism: Chloroflexales bacterium (assembly GCA_037134395.1). Classification (GTDB taxonomy): domain Bacteria; phylum Chloroflexota; class Chloroflexia; order Chloroflexales; family Chloroflexaceae; genus Oscillochloris. The sequence continues at coordinate 10,976 of JBAXMH010000090.1, read as the reverse complement.
TTCACGCCTGCCCCGTAATAGCAGAGGGCCGAGGCGAGATCGGCGCGAACAATCGCATTTACGGGGGTAATTTTCAGTGCCTTGGCGTAGGCATCGCGGGCCTCTAGCCAGCGCGGCAGGCGCCCAACATAGATGTTCTGCAGACTCTGATCGCCGCTATCAAGCCGCTCACGCACAACCACCACGCTATCGTAGAGCGCGTTACCAAGCTCGATCCATGCGTTCGCGTTGTCGGGAACTTGGTTTGCCACCTGGCGCGCCGCACCGATCTGGGCCTCAAACTGGTTGATCACTTCGTCAATTGATACCGTGGCGGCGGCGGTAGGCTGTCCAATTGTACTTGGCCCAGCCTGATTGCTCGCTCCGCTTGCCCCGCTCGCTGCCGGACTCGGCGTGTTCGATACTGTGGTAAACAGTGTGATCAGGACGATGGTGAAGGTGACTATGCCCACAATCAGCACCGGCGGGATCCACGTCGGCAGCCGCTGAGATTTCCCCGTCTGCCGACCGCTACGCTGTGGAACTGGACTAGGCGGTGACAGAGTCGGCTGAGGGTTGAAATCCTTCGACCGCTCCTGACGCCGCGCTGGGGGCAGCGGGCGATAATCAATCAGGTCGTCGTCATCTGGCGAGGGCGAAGATGCCGCAGACCCGCGCTGCGGGATTGGCGGGGCCACGGCCACCCGTGCGAGCAGTTCGGCATCAAATCCGGCCCGCCGGGTCGGATCACTCAGAATCGCATAGGCCCGCTCGATCTCATCGCGGCGGTGGCGGGCCAGTTCGACCAGTTCATCAGCGGCACCCTCAAGGTGGGTTGGGTCGTAACGCTGGCGCAGTCGGTCATAAGACGCACGGATAGAATCGGCGTCAGCCTTCGGGTGAACTTGCAGGGTCTCGTAGTAATCTTGCATGTCCAAAATATCAGTGTTGGGCGAGGAGCGGAGAGAGCGTGGCTCTCTCCGCTAAAATGGACTAATCGCCGCTGGCCGGGCGAGGGTTACGGGGCCAGGGCCAGCGGAAGCGAGCGCCGAACAGTCCTTTGGGCAAGCGCACTCGCTCACCGGCCAGTGCAGCCCGACCCTCAAGGTAGCGCCGCAGCATCGCGATTAAGCCGCCGATCACGCCGACGGTAATCCCGATCCAGACGAACACAACGAGCGGCTTGATGCTCACCGTGATCACGCCCTTGGCGGGTATCACTGGCAAATTATCGAATCCCGCTCCCTTGCCCTCTAGCATCACCATACGGTTGGTCGGGTCAACCTCAACCAGAGTAATGCTCTCACCGCCGGGCAGGGTCGCCGCAACATGCTCCAGCTTCTGCTCATTGGTAGCTGAGTCCATAGACACCTGGATCGTCGGCTCAACCTCGCTCGCCTTGCCGTTGTACAGCACGCTGAGCTTTGCGCCGACCTTGATGGGGCCATTGCCGCTCATCGAATTACCATTCAGATTGAAGTCTACAAAGGTAATCGCATACGGCCCAACCGTCGCTGTCTTGCCGGCCCCGATAATCGGGCGGGCCTGGTTGGTCTCTGGGTCGTAGCCCGCTGGCGCGATGTAAATATCCTGTATCGGAAAGCCAAAATAGGTCACGCTATGAATCGCCGGGGTCTGCATGGTTGAACCCATGCGGTCATTGAAGTAGAGGAAGGGGCGAGCGTTGTAGATGTCGCTCTTCCCATCGTTGACGGTGATGTCCAGCACGCCGCGCTGCTCTTTGTCGAGCTGGTAGCCGTTGAAGGTAAAGTCGTAGCCGAAGATCTTGGTCGTCTCGCCAGGAGCCATCACCAGGCGCTGGTCGGGGGTGGCGTAGGCGCTGGAGCCAACCATCCCGATCAGGGTCAGGCTGAATCCGAGGTGGGTTAGGTAGCCGCCGATTCGCATCCAGCCGCCGCGCAGCGTGCGGATCAGCATCACCAAGTTTGTGCCAATGGCAAACATGCCGCCGGTCACATACGCCAGTGAGACCACATCGCGCACATTGACCAGCATCGCCGCAATTGCAGCGATCACCGCCGCGAGGGCGGGCCAGCGCATGGCGCGCAGTAGATGGCGCATGTTGGCGTCACGCCAGCCCAGCAGCGGGCCGAGGATCATCAGCACAATGATCACCGCGCCGAGGGGCGGCACCGTGCGCTTGTAAAAACTCGTCGCTAGGCTGAAGCGACCATCGGTGAAGGGCTGGGCCTGGGGGTTCATCAGCGTGCCATCATCAATCTCGAAGGATCCACTCATCCACGTCTGAAGCGTGCTGCCCACGCCGGGGATGGCTGAGATCACCGGCATCGAGGTGCCGACGCTGATCACCAGAGCGGTCACGCCGAAGGCGATAATCGCCAGAACAAAGAAGCTATCCCGTGAGAAGAACTTACTGCTCAGCGGACGGGCCGGGATGTCACGCCAGCGCCAGGCGAAGAGTCCCAGTGAGGTAACGAGCAGTGAACAGAGAACCACAACCAGACCCGTGTAGATGCCTTCGGCCACAAACGAATGCACCGAGAAGTTGGCATAGACGCCGCTGCGGGTGAGGAAGGTGGCATAGAAGACCAGGACGTAGGCCACCAGCGCCAGGAACAAGTTGGTCTTGCGCATCCCGCCGTGGGTGCGCTGGAGGATCATGCCGTGCAGCATGGCGGTGAGGATCAGCCAGGGCACCAGCGACGAGTTCTCCACCGGATCCCAGCCCCAATAGCCGCCCCAGCCCAGGGTCTCGTAGGCCCAGTAGCCACCCAGCAGCAGGGCCAAGCCGAGGGATGCCCACGCCGCCAGTGTCCAGGGAATGGCGCGAGCAACCCAGGTATCGTAGTCGCGGCGCACCAGGGCGCTGATGGCGAAGGCGAAGGGTACGGTAGTGAGGGCATAGCCGAGAAAGAGGATCGGCGGATGGATGATCATCCAGAAGTTGTGCAGCAGCGGGTTGAGTCCCTTGCCATCGGTGGGCAGCGGAGACGGGGCCAAGCCGGTGGCCGCATCAATGAGGGGCTTGAAGGGATTCAGAACCAGCACAAAGCAGAGCAGAGAGATCTGCACAATCATCATCACGATCAGCGAATAGGGTTCAAAGTGCTTCGTCCGGCGCACCATCAGGGCGGCGGCAACGCTGCCCCAGATCGTCCAGATCAAAAAGCTACCCGGTTGCCCAGCCCAACTCGCCGCCACTGTGAAGAAGAAATCCAGATCAAGTGAGCTATAATTATAGACATAATCAATGTCGAAACGATGCGCCAAGAAGAGCGTAAGCAACAATGTCCATGCCATCAGCAGGGCACCGAGGGTACCAAAGACACCGAATCGGGCGTAGAGCAGAGCCGGACGACTGCCACGGATCACCAGCGTGTAGCTTATGATTGACAGCAGGGCCATCGCGATTGAGGTGACGATCAGGAACGTGCCGAGGGAATACATGTACATAGTGCGAGCCTTCTTGGGGTTGGGCTAGCGCCCTAAAAGCCTCCATCTACAGATTGGTCAAAATTGCCAGCGAAGCTGACGATTTTGACCAATCTGTAGATGGCCATTAATGGGAGCCTACGGCTCTGTTAGCTACTTTGTCGTGTTCGCCTGAAGCTCCTGGTACTTCGATGGGCATTTCACGAGCAGGCTGTCGGCCAAAAACGACTGCTGGGCACTATCGTAGTGGCCAATGGCGACAATACTGATCGCCTGCTCAAAATTAGCTGGGCGTGGCTGGTTAGAGACAACCTTCACCATCTGCTTATTTGAGTCCTGGAGCATAAAGGTGAAGCGGCCCTGGGCGTCCATTTCCCCCTTCGAGCCAAGGAACCCAGCCAGTTGGATGCTGCGCGAGCTGCTGATCGCCTCGTCCACGCTGGTGGTGTAGGCTCGAAAAGCGTCCTTAAAGCCAAACAGACCATAGACAATCGCCAGCAGAATGATGCCGAGGCCAGCGATGTGCAGCGGTTTGATCTCAAAGCCGCTGCGGGTTGGTACATGGACAGTGGCCATAATGTATCCTCTCGTGTGTGCATGACAGCGGCGGGATCGTCCCCGTGCCACTACTTCTCTACCGGCTCACCCTCGCGCATCCGTGTAACGGTGGATCGCGGCGCGGCGGGCTGCTCGCGCCGATCCTCACGCTCAAGCTCGCGCCTGAGGGCGCGGGCTTGCGTGTCAATCCGCCAGAGGTAGGCGAAAATCCCGATCCAAACCGACAGCGTAACAGCCATCGCAACATAGACCGCCGCACCTGCGTCGAGCGCCATATTCATACGCGCGAACCCTCTCTGCGCGCCAGCGCCCACTCCACGTTCAACAGCGTCGCTCGCACATTCAGCATCCAGAAAAACAGGGCGGTGAAGCCGACGATTGAGGCCAGGAAGGTGAATAGGGTGCGTCCGTTGTCAATCAAGCCCGCGCCGGGCGCCTCAATATTCAGCCGCACGCTATTCGTTGCCAGATTCACACCCTCTACTACCAGGCGAAAGCGCAAGCCGGGGAAGTTTGGCCGATCCAGGATCTTATGGCTGGCGGTGTCGTATGTTGGGCTCAGGGCCGCAACACTGCTCATCCCTGGCTCGGTCACCTCAACCTTGGCCGTCACCACATCGCCGACATGATCAAGCCCAACCAGTTCAACCTTGCGGTCGCCTAGCAATCCTAGCGTACCCACCCTCAATTCCACACCCTCGCACTTGCTGCCCTGGAGAAAGGCGCAGTTGGGGTGCAGCGTGCTGTCGCTGATCCGTGGGGCGACGAAGATTAGAAAGGGCATGGTGACAAACGCAAACAGCGAGTAGACCGCGCTGAGCTGACGGCGGCGGGCCACATCTTCAATCGAAGAGCGCAGGGCAAACATGGCCGCGTAGATTAGCAGCAGGACAAAGATGGATGTCTGCCGTGGATCCCAGTTCCAATAGACACCCCAGACTACCTGTGAGAAGATCGCCCCGGTGACAGTCGCCAGCACTGTGAAGAGGAAACCACTCTCGGCAGCGGCGAGGGCGTAATCATCATGCTTCGGCTGTCCGCGCCAGAGATAAAGCCCGCTGAAGAGGGCCGACACCGAGAAGGCCAGCACGCTCACCCACGCGGTGGGCACATGCATAATGATGATCCGCCCGGCATTGCCGAGCCCTTCGTACTGCGGTACCACGAGAAACATGGACACCGCGACCCCTGCGATCCACACACCAATCAGCAGCTTGGCAGCCTGGGCCATCCGCTGTGCCATTGGCCAACGCCTTTCCTCATCGCTATGGGACAATCGTGTTTGACGTATCATACTACGCTTGTGTAGACAGAACAACAGTGAAATACCCACGGCTAAAGCTCGTGGGCTTCCTGCTTCATCGACTCGTGCCAACCATAACGATTGGACTTACCGGGTCTCCACAGGCGTTTTGTGTCTCGGCGTGTCCCGCCGCGACCCTCAGCTTAAACAGGCGCATGCCCTCATGGTCGATATTCCGTGCGGCGTTCAGATCGCGGTCGTGATGCACGCCACATAGACATGTCCAGACTCGATCCGCCAAGGTCAGGTCAGCATTGACCACCCCGCACGCGCCACAGGCTTTGGACGAGGGAAAGAAGCGCCCTATCGCAACCACATGGGTGTCGTTTCGGTCGGCCTTGTATTCCAGCATCGCCCGGAACATGCCCCATCCCGCATCCAGCACACTCGTGGCCAGCTTGGTTTTCGCAAGGCCGCGAATGCTCAGATCCTCAATCGAAACGAGGTCATAGTGACGAACCAGATCTGTACTCAGCTTGTGGAGGAAGTCGTTGCGCTGGTTCCTGATCTTCTGGTGCAACCGGGCGACGATGACTTGCGCCTTCCCCCGGTTGTGACTGCCCTTCGCCTTGCGGCAGAGTGCCTGCTGTGCGCGGCGCAGCTTGCGGCTCTGCGTGCGATACCAGCGCGGGTTCGCAATCGTTTCGCCGGTCGAGTACACCGCCAGCGACTTCACGCCCACATCCACGCCGACGTGGGAGCGTACCGGACGCTCAGTGCGCGGGGCAGCCTGCTGCTCGGTGACGATGCTGACGAACCAGTGCCCGCTCGGCTCTCGCGTGAATGTCGCGCTCTTCGTGACACCTTCCAGCGGGCGATGGATGACCGCACGGATCATGCCGATCTTCGGCACCGACACGGCCTCCGCGTGCAGTACCACGCGCTGCGGGATACGAAAGCGCGGCGTGTCCGTCTTCCGCGATGTGAAGCGCGGGAAGCCCTTTCGCTTCTCGCCCCGCTTCACGCGGCGAAAGAAGTGCTGGTACGCGCTATCGAGATCCCGAAGTGCCTGCTGCAACGACTGAGAATCCATCTCGCGCAGCCACACTGTTCCCGGCTGCTGTTTCAGCGCCGTCAGCTCCGCAGAGAGCGCCGCAAACCCCAACCGCTTGCCTGTCTGCTGATAGTGGGACTTCTCGCGGTTCAAGGCCCAATTCCAGACAAACCGCCTTGCCCCTGCAAACTGGTTAAGCAGGGTTTCTTGCGCACCCGTGGGGGTGAGGCGATAGCGGTAGGTTGTCTGGATCGTTCGTGTCATGGCTCTATTCTACCAGATTATTCGTTCTATCACAAGGTGTTTACCTCATTAGGAAGCCGTATCGAAGAGCTAAAGCCGCTAAAGCGGGTGAAGCCCTTATATCCCAGGGCTAAAGCTCCCGGGCTTTACGGGCCATTTCAGTAATGTGCCACTACGCGGCCCCGCACGCCGCGTCGGCGAATCTCGGTGCATTCTATCACAGAGTACGCGCACTGCATGAAAAATAGAGCATACGTGGAAGGGTTCGCCTGCGAGGGGGTGACAACGATGTGTGGTACCATTGCCACTCTACCCTCCCTTGTTTCCGGTTGCTCATCACCTAGTACTACAGTTGTAAATATCTTCGCAGAAAGGCTCTCGCCGATCACCCCCCCTAGCCCCCCCGCAAGCGGGGGGGAATAATGCGTTGTTCCCCCCCGCAAGCGGGGGGGCTAGGGGGGGGTGATTCAAACTACAACTGTAGTACTAGTACTAACACCCCATGTATGTTATCGGAACCGCCGGCCACGTCGATCACGGCAAATCTACGCTCGTGAAGGCGCTGACGGGGATTAACCCCGACCGCCTGGCTGAGGAGCAGCGTCGCGAGATGACGATTGACCTCGGCTTCGCTTGGACGACCCTGCCGAGCGGGCGCAGTGTGAGCCTGATAGATGTGCCAGGACACGAGCGCTTTATCAAGAATATGCTCGCAGGTGTCGGCGGGATTGACGCCGCGCTCCTGGTGATCGCTGCCGATGAGGCGATGATGCCGCAGACCATCGAGCATCTGGCGATTCTTGATCTGCTTGGCGTCGCTCACGGTGTGGTGGCGCTTACCAAGGCCGATCTCGTAGATGCCGACTGGCTATCTCTGGTGCGCGAGGAGGTCACGGCGCGGCTGGCGGACACGAGTCTTTCCAGTGCGCCCATCGTCGTCGTCTCGGCTCGTCGTGGCCAGGGTCTTGATGATCTGCGTGCCGCCCTCGATACTGTGCTTAACACAACCCCGGCGCGCACAGGTGATACGGGTATCCCGCGCCTGCCGATTGATCGCGCCTTCACTATCGGTGGGTTTGGCACGGTGGTGACCGGCACCCTGATTGATGGCCCCCTGGCGGTGGGTCAGGAGGTTGAGATTCAGCCGACTGGGCTACGCGGGCGTGTCCGAGGAATCCAGACGCACAAGCAGCGGAGTGAGATAGCGCTCCCTGGCACACGGGTAGCGGTCAATCTGGCAGGAATCTCCCACAGCCAGATGAGCCGGGGCGATGTGTTGAGTCTGCCCGATGCCCATACGCCCACGACGATGCTCGATCTGCGTTTGCGGGTGCTGGCCGATGCCCCGCACATGATCGAGCAGAACAATGGCCTGGATCTGTTTGTCGGTGCGGCCGAGGTGCCCTGCCGGGTAACGCTGCTGGATGCCGAGGCGTTGGCGCCTGGGGCGATAGGCTGGGTCCAACTGCGCCTCGATCACCCAATCCTGGTTGCTCGGGGCGACCATTGTATCCTGCGGGTAGCCTCACCTAGTCTGACGGTGGCCGGTGGCACGGTGATTGATCCGCATCCGCCCCGCCATCGCCGCTTCCGCAGCGAGGTACTATCCATCCTGGAAACCCTGGCCCGTGGAACCCCAGATGAACTACTGCTCCAGGCTCTCGGCGACGGACCGCCGCGTACCTGGGCAGAGTTGCAGCACGAGGTAGGTCTGTCCGAGGCGGTGGCCGAGGCCGCCCTCGCTGATCTGCTCTCCAATAATCGGGTTCTGGCGCTCGGCGAGCAACTCATCACCCCCGCTGGTTGGGACAAACTGGTGGAGCGGATGCTGCCGCCGCTGCGGGCCTACCACCGGCGCTATCCACTGCGCGAGGGTATGCCACGTGAGGAGCTACGTCAGCGCCTGCGCCTGAGTCCACACGCCTTTGCCGCATTTCTCGATGCTGCCGCCCACCACGGGATGATCGGACAGAGCGAGACGTGCGCGTGGCTGGCGGGGCACCTGGCCCAGCCGGACACCGCTGCCCGCCGTGATCTGGATGTGGCCCTGGCTGCGATGGCCCGCGTTCCCCACAGCCCACCTGCGCCGGATCTCGATAGTGAACTGCTGGCATGGGCATGTGATCGCCGCTTGCTCGTGCGGGTCGCCGCCGATGTCTACTTCCTGTCCGAAACCTACGACGAGCTGCTGGCCTGGGTGCGCGCCACCATCGTTGCCGAGGGCGGACTAAGCGTTGGCCACCTGCGCGATCATTTTGGCAGCACGCGCAAGTACGCCCTGGCCTTTCTTGAACACCTCGACCAGCGTGCGATCACTCGCCGCGTCGGCGAGAAACGGGTGTTGCATTGAGCAAAAGTAACGCTGTCATGCTGAGCAAAGCGTCCCGACGACCCATAGCTCAGCCGGGACGCTTCGCTCAGCGTGACATGGGATCGCAGCATTCTTTTTACTATAATGCTTCTCGATTTAACATTTTGTTCACACTACGTTAATATTGAGTTAGGCACCCCTATTTGGACTCTCAGATGCCATCGAGTATTGGCGTGCCGATCTGAGTGAGTGCGATGGCACGACACCGACACATCGTCGGCAGGTGATTGAGGAGGACTATTTTGTTTCGACAGATGCGACCGTGGAACATGTTCGCCCTACTTCTGCTGATCCCGGCCCTCGCTGCCTGTGGCGGCGCGGCCAAGACAAACGCCCCCACGACGGCCCCCGCCGCCACGGCTGCCGCCCCCGCCGCCACGGCTGCCGCCCCCACTACCGGCACGACCAGCGCAGGTGTTACTCTCCCTGATGTTAATCCAAAAACAGTGACGGGCAACATCATCGCGGCGGGATCGAGTACCGTCTTCCCGCTGGCCGAGCGGATGGCGGAACTGTTCAAGAAGGATGGCTACGCCAGCCAGATCACCATAGACAGCGTCGGCACGGGCGCAGGATTCGAGCGATTCTGCAAGAACGCCGAGACCGACATCGCCACTGCCTCGCGACCGATTAAGGACGATGAGAAGGCGGCATGCGTGGCCAAGGGCCGCACTCCCGTCGAGTTCCGCATCGGCACCGACGCCCTGGCGATTGTAGTCAGTTCCGCGAACACTTTCCTGACCAATGTCACCAAGGCTCAGTTGGCGGCAATCTTCTCCGGCCAAGCCAAGACGTGGAAGGACGTAGACCCCAGTTACCCGGCAGAGCCGATCAAGCTGTTCAGCCCCGGCACCGATAGCGGCACCTTCGACTACTTCGTCGAGGCGATCTTCGCCAAGGACAAGCAGAAACTGCTGGGAGCCAACCCCCAACTCTCCGAGGACGATAACGTGCTGGTGCAGGGCATCGAGGGCAGCCCCTACGCGATTGGCTACTTCGGTTTTGCCTACTACCAGGAGAACAAGGCCAAGCTACACATCCTGAATGTCGAGGGCGTGACCCCCGACGAGGCCACCGCTGAGAGCAACCAGTACCCCCTGTCTCGCCCGCTCTTCCTCTACTCCGACGCCAAAATCATGAAGGAGAAGCCCCAGGTGGCCGCCTTCATCAACTATTTCCTCTCCTTCGTCAACGATGAGATCGTCGGTGTTGGCTACTTCCCCGCCAGCAACGCAGCACTAGACGAGGCGAAGAACAACTGGCTGGCTACACGGTAGCTCTTCTGGCCTACAGAACAAGAGGGACGTGGGCGGATCTCCGCCACGTCCCTTTTGTTCTGCGATTTTAGTGGAACTCGCCCCATAAACACGGTTCAATCCAGCTTTACAGTTTGGGCTGCGCGTAGTGCGGGCTTTCAGCCCGCCAGATGCGCGTCGGCAGGCTAGAAGCCTGCACTACGAACCTGACACCTGACACCTGACACCTTGTCACCAGCTATAATGGGCACGTAGGGAGGACGAATGTGAGTGGGGAGGAGCTTTCACATGGCTGATCAAGCCCATGTCGCCGCAGATCCGGGCGGCACCGTTACGACGAGGCCGCCGCTCGATCTGCGGCGACGCCCACGGATCGGTGAGGCGATCATCCAGTTCATCCTGTTTGCCTGCGGCCTTACCTCGATCTTCGTCACCATCGGCATTGTCTACGTCCTTGGTGAGGAGTCGTTGCTTTTTTTTCGCGACCCGGCTGTTTCGCTGATAGATTTTTTTACCACAACCATCTGGCAGCCATCCATCGGCAAATTCGGCATCCTGCCCCTCGTCAACGCCACCATGATCACCAGCCTGATCGCCATGCTGGTAGCCGTTCCTCTTGGCTTGGGCGCAGCGATCTACCTGGCAGAGTATGCCTCTGAGCGCGCCCGTGGCATCCTCAAGCCCATCCTGGAACTACTCGCCGGCGTACCCACCGTGGTCTATGGGTACTTCGCCCTCACCTTTGTCACCCCGATCCTGCGCGGGATCTTCGGCCAAGATACAGTTGAGATCTATAACGACCTCTCAGCCGGCATCGTCGTGGGCATCCTGATCATCCCGATTGTCGCCACGCTCAGT
>JBAXMH010000089.1:0-17008 GCA_037134395.1 Chloroflexales bacterium | reverse complement strand
GGTGTTAGGTGTTAGGTGTCAGGTGTCAGCTAACACCTGACCCCTGACCCCTGACCCCTGACCCCTGACATCTGACCCCTGACACCTGACACCTGACACCTGACACCTAGCTACACCCGCTCGATATAGTCGCCGCTGCGGGTATCAATCTTTAGCACGTCACCTTCGTTGACAAAGCCAGGTACCTGGATGATCGCGCCCGTCTCCAGGGTGGCCGCCTTGGTCACGTTGGTAGCCGTGTCGCCCCGGACAGCAACCGTCGTCTCGGTGACAGCCAGGGTCACGAAGATCGGCAGTTCGACGCCGAGCAGCACCTCGCGCTCGGAGTCGTACACCAGGTCAGCGCTCTCATTTTCCTTCAGGAAGCGAGCGCCGTCACCCACTGCCTTCTCGCTGACCTGGATCTGGTCGTAGGTACTATTATCCATGAAGATGAAGTCCTCACCCTCGCGGTAGAGGAACTGCATGGGGCGGCGCTCAATGCGGACAATCTCAATGTCTGAACCAGCGCGCACGCGATCCTCAATCACCTTACCGTTGTTCAGGTTCTTCAGTTTGATGCGTACGAAGGCTCGCCAGTTGCCCGGTGCCACATGCTGAAACTCCACCACCTGATACAGATCATTGTTGTAGCGCAGCACGACGCCCGTGCGCAGATCGGTCGTTGTTCCGGAAGCCATGGGGCGAAACTCCTCGCATAATGGACTTTAAATATACGCTCGCGCCTTCAGAGGCGCGCTAGACACGCGCAAAAGTCGGCGCTCGTCGCGCCGACGCCAGAGTGTACCACAGGCCCGCGAGGGGTGTCAATGTCGTGACATAACCCGTGCCATCCTCCCTCATCCGTCCAAAGACCTACTTGCGCGTCAGGTTCTTTTACGCTATAGTTAAGTGTAGCGTACTGTGCAAAACCTGGACAGTCAGTAGCCTCTGGGAGGATAGATATGGCATCACGCCAGCGCGAGAAGCTCCACGGACTCGCAATCTCCGATGTCGCGATCAATCAGCCGGTCTTTATTACGATGGTGATGCTGGCAATCATCACTTTCGGCATTCTGGCCTTTAACACCACCCCGGTCAACCTGTTGCCCGACATTGACGTGCCGGTGGTAGCGGTGACGCTTACCTATCCTGGTGCTGGCCCCGAGAGCGTCTCCGACCAGGTGATCAAGCCGGTTGAGGATGCGGTCAACACCCTTGAGGGTCTGGATCATATCACCTCGCAAGCGAGTGACGGATTTGGCCTGGTGATCCTCTCGTTTAAGGCTGGCACCAACATTAATCTCGCCGATCAGAATGTGCGCGAGAAGGTGAACGGGGTCAAGGCGAGTTTGCCGCAAGACGTGCGCGATCCGGTGATCCAGCGCTTCGATCCCAACGCCGCGCCAATTATGCAGGTCGCGGTGTCGGGCAAGGCCAACCAGACGCCGCTCCAACTCCGCACCACCCTGGAGAATGACATTGTGCCGCTGCTCCAGCGGGCCGGCGGCGTGGGCAACATCACGGTCAACGGCGGTCAGGTGCGCCAGATCAATGTGCTGATGGATCTGAGCAAACTCCAGGCTTACGGCATTCTGCCCTCGCAGCTCACGCGCTCGCTCCAGCAGGCGAATGCGACTCTGGGCCTAGGTACGATTACCCAGGGCAACCAGGAGATCGGCTTGCGCGCCCCTAGTCTGCTCCAGCGCCCAGAAGATATTGCGCATATCCAGATTACGGGTACCAGTTACCGCATCTCTGATGTGGCCACCGTTGAGGATGGCGTTGCCGATAGCACCAGCTACTCGCGTCTTGATGGCGATAACGCGATCATCCTCTCCATCCTGAAACAGTCAGGCACAAATACGGTGCAGGTGGCCAGTAACGTGCGAGCCACGCTGGAAAAGACCTTCGCCGTCCGGCCAGACCTCACCTACAACATCCCGCGTGATGACTCGACCCAGGTGCGCGACTCGGTGAACAGCTCGCTTGAGGAGCTAGGTTTCGCCGCCCTGGCCGCCTTCCTGGTGGTTTGGCTCTTCTTTGGCAACCTGCGCAGCACCATCATCACCATGATCGGCCTGCCCGTCATCCTGATTGGCAGCTTCATCTTCATGCCATTCTTTGGCATCACGATCAACCTGATCAGTCTGTTGGCTCTCTCGCTCTGTGTGGGTTTGGTGATTGATGACGCGATTGTGGTGCGTGAAAATATCTTTCGCCACCTTGAACGCGGTGATAGCGCCCGCATCGCCTCGTCTAAAGGCACCTGGGAGGTGGGTCTCTCGGTGCTGGCCATGACCCTCACGATTGTCGCGGTGTTCGTGCCCGTCACCTTCGCCTCGGGTACCGCCGGGATTGTCTTCAAATCCTTCGGCCTGATCGTGGCCATCGCCATCCTGCTCTCGCTGGTTGAGGCGTTCACCTTTGCGCCGATGATGTCGGCCAACCTCTTCCCGAATATCAGGACGAAGCCGAAGAAGCACACCAAAGAACACCACGATGTCATCCCCGACCTGAAGATCGTGACTGATGTCGAGATGAACGAGCGCGATGCCGGTCTGCTCGAAGAGGCCCACGAAGACCCCGGCCAGATGGGTCAGGTTTACGCTCGACTGCTGGCCTGGACGCTCGATTCGCTGCGCAACCGCATGATCATTGTGGGGGTCGCTGTCGTCGTGCTGTTGCTCAGCGGCTTTGTGGCGACTGGTCTGAAATTCTCGTTCTTCCCCACCCAGGATAACCACCAGTTTATTATGGGCTTTGAGTTGCCCCCCGGCACGGCCCTGGGCGAGACCGACCGCCTAGCCCGCAAGACCGAGGAAGTGCTACGCGCCGACCCGGCCCTCCAGACGGTGATCTCGACCGTAGGCTTCAGCGGTGCCCCGGAGCGGGCCGAGTTCTCGATCAAGATTGACACGCACATACCGTCGCTGACGGTGCAGGAGCGTCTGCGTAGCCAGCTCCAGTTCATCCCGCGCCTGTCGTTCGCTGTGCCGAGTTTCTCGGGCGGCAGCACCGGCGTGGCCGGGCGGCAGCTTCAGGTGAGCCTCCAGAGTACCCGTTCTCTGGCCGAAATGGCCCCGGTTGTGGAGGCAGTGCGTGGCTCGCTGAACGAGGTGAAGGGGATGGTTGATGTTGATACCAACTACTCCACCGGCAAGCCCGAGCTGCGATTCATCGCCGACACGGGCCGTATCGGCGACCTGGGCATCACCAATGATGATATTTCTACCTCGGTGCGCGCCCTGATCAACGGGAGCCGTGCCACCGTGCTGCGCCAGGATGGCGTAGACACCGATATTGTCGTGCGCCTGCGGCCCGTCGACCGCAGCAGTGTCCAGTCGCTTAGCGCGATTACCATCCCGACCCGCTCGGGCGTGGTGCCGCTCAGCTCACTGGGCAGCGTGGCCCTGGACACCAGCCCGACCACCATCCGTCGCTACGACCGCCTGAACCAACTGTTGGTCGGCGCGAACCTTGAGGGCCGCAACCTCACCGATGTCTCGAATGAGCTGAAGCCGAAGATCACGGCCCTGGGCATCCCCGGCGATATTGTGGTGGCCTATCAGGGTACGCTTCAGCAGACGAGCGAGGGCTTCGGATCGCTGATCCTGGCCATGGGACTCTCTGTGCTCTTCGTCTATATGGTGCTGGCCTCGCAATTCGGCTCCTTCACCCAGCCGCTGGTGATTATGATGGCCATGCCCTTCAGCTTCATCGGAGCCTTCCTGGCCCTGCGTATTGTTGGCGTTGACCTGGACATCACCGGCATGATCGGCCTGATCATGCTCCTGGGCGTGGTGGTGAAGAACTCCATCCTTGTAGTGGACTTCACCAACCGACTGCGCCGGGTGGGTGTGGAGAAGCATCAGGCGCTACGGCTGGCGGGCGCTATCCGTCTGCGGCCCATCCTGATGACCTCGGCGGCGCTTATCGCGGGTTCTATTCCTACGGCCTTTAGCATCCACATCTTCGGCGGAGGCGGCGGCAGCGAGTTCCGCCGTGGTCTGGCCTGGGTGCTCATCGGCGGTATCACCACCTCGACCATTCTGACCTTGCTGGTGGTGCCGACCGTGTATAGCCTGCTCGACTCGGCGGTAACTCGCTTTATGGGCCTCTTCCGCCGGGGCAACGGCGGTGCGCCACAGTCGGCCCAGCCCGCTGTCGCGCCGGTGAAGCCCGTCGTCGCAGCGGCCCAGCCCGCCGTCGCGCCGGTGGCTCAATCGGTCGAGACGAACGGGAAGACAGTGTTGGCTCTCACTCCCCAGCCTCCTCTCCCTGAACGGGAGAGAGGGGTTCGGAAGCACTCCGGTGCGAAGACCTCCTCTCCCCGTGAGGGAGAGGGGCAGGGGTGAGGGAAGTCTTACCGTTTCCCCCCCTAGCCCCCCCGCAAGCGGGGGGGAATAACGCATTGTTCCCCCCCCCGCTTGCGGGGGGCTAGGGGGGGCGAGGCAGGCCAAGAGTGTAAAGTAAAATTGACCACTCTGAGACCTTGTCTAACGCCACGTATGCACACGACCGTAGTTTCAGTATTATTTGAGGGTAGCATGTACAAGAAGATTTTTGCCCTGACCCTAATCACCGCCGCTCTGAGCGCCTGCACGGCGACTTCGGCGACTCCCACAGCCGCACCTGCTGCCGTGCCAACCATGGCGCTGTCCGCTGCCGCCGCCAACACCAGCAATACCACCAGCAATGCCGCCACCATCGCCACAGTTGCGTCGGTCGCTGTCGCACCCTCGATCAGCCTGGGGGTGACAGCATCGGGCGAAATCACCGCCCGCAGCACCGCTGATCTCGGATTCCGCGTACCCGGCACGGTGGCCGAGGTGCTGGTGGAAGAGGGTGCCGTCGTCACCAAGGGCCAGGAACTGGCCCGTCTCGATACGCACGAGCTCGATCTCCAGGTGGCCCAGGCCGAGGCGCAGGTCGCGTCGGCGAAGGCTAATTATCAGCGCACGATTGACGGGGCCACGCCCGATCAGATCGCCGCCGCACGAGCCCAGGTGGCTCAGGCCGCCGCCGGTTTGCGCCAGACCAAGGGCGCAGTGACGGATCAGGATCTGGCTGCCGCCGAGTCGGCGCTCCAGCAGGCTCTCGCACGTCAGGCCGACATCGCCGCCGGACCGAAGACCACCGATCTTCAGCAGTCGCAGGCGGCGGTGCAGCAGGCGCGCTCGAACCTCGACATGCAGCGCACCAACCTCGCGGCGGCAAAGGAGCGTGCCCGTCTCCAGGTGGAATCCGCCGCAAACACCCTGCGCAACGTCCAGGACGCCTACTCGCGGATCTACTGGAGCAACCGCGAGCTTGAACGATTGCCTGGCAATCTGCCACAGGCACAGAAGGATCAGGAGTCCCAGGCCCAGCGTGCCGTGGACGATGCCGGAACCGCGCTACAGAATGCGCAACTCGCCTACGACCAAGCTAAGCAGAACGAGGTTGATGGAGTCCGGGCGGCTGAGGCCCAGGTGAGCGGTGCCCAGGCCAGCCTCCAGAAGCTGATTGACGGAGCCACCACCGATCAGCGTGCCGCCGCCGATGCCGCCGTCTCGCAAGCTCGTGCCACGTTGGAGAAGCTGAAGGGCGACCAGCGCGCCGGCCAGATTGCCGCCTCACAGGCCGGCCTCGCCGCTGCCCAGGCGAACCTTGGCCAGCTCACTTCTGGCCCCACCGAGGCCACCGTGGCCGGTGCCCTGGCCCAAGTGCAGGTTGCCGAAGCTGCCCGCGATTCGGCCAAGCTCAACCGCGAGAAGTCGTCAATCCGCGCTCCCTTCGACGGCATCGTCTCCGCTGTCAAGATCGATCCGGGCGACCTCTCGAATGGCTCGGGCCAGGCGATCATCCAGGTGGTTGATGTCAGTGAGCTGCGGGTCGAGGTTAACATTAGCGACACCGACGTGGCCAAGGTGCGCGAGGGCCAGGTGGCCCAGGTGCAGGTAGACGCCATCGCTGGCCAGACGTTTCAGGGGAAGGTGATCTACGTCGCGCCAACCGCAACGGTGACAGGTACCGTGCGTACGTACACCGTGCGGATTGTCCTTGATACGCAGGGTGCCCTGCGCGCCGGGATGAGCGCCCGCGTCAGCATCCAGATCTAAGTCCAATACTTTTCAAATAACGATTCTGTCACCGCTCAGTTCCCTCACCCCCAGCCCCTCCCCCACGTGGGGGGAGGGGAGCCAGACGGCTTTCTGATGCAGAATCTCCCCTCTCCCCTGGTGGGAGAGGGGCTGGGGGTGAGGGGGAAAGGTTGGCATGAAATCTGCTTATTCGAAAAGTATTGGATCTAAGTCCGCTCCGGGTCGAGGGGCGGTGGGGAGAGGAATACATCCGCTCCACATCGCTCCCTCTGGCAGAAAGGTAGTTCAATGACGAGTAGCCTCCGCGAGCGTCGGCGTCAGGTACTCCGCGACGAGATACTTGCAGCTTCGCAAATGCTCATCGCCGAGCGTGGCTACGCCGCAATGTCAATGGATGATCTGGCCTCCCGCGTTGGCGTCTCGAAGCCCACTCTCTACAGCCAGTTTTCCACCAAGGAGGAACTGGTGGTGGCGATGGCGACCCAGGTGATGGAGCGCCTCTTCTCGGTGGTTGATGATCATGGCGAGACGGGTCGCTCGGCCCTTGATCGCCTGACCGACCTGCTGCGTACTAGCGTCCAGGTGCAGCTCGATCAGCGTTTCACCGCAATGCAGCTCTGGATGCCCGAAATTGTGCATATGCTCAAGGCGCACCAGGAACCGCTCGATCAGATCTGTAAGATGGACGCGGCGGTGATTGATCTGGTGCATCGGGCGATCAGCGACGGCGAGATCGATCCACAGCTTGACCCGCCCAGCGTGGTGAGGATCTTCTACGCGCTGTTCATGTCACCCAATATTGGTCGGCTGAGTCTCACCGGCTCCCCTAGCCCTGAGATGATGCCCAATGATGTTGCGACGTTCTTTCGGCGCGGACTGGAACCACGGTAATGATTGCAGATTGTAGATTGCAGATTGCAGATTGGGCCAATCTGCAATCTACAATCTGCAATCTGCAATTCAAAGCAGGCTCACCAGAGCCACCGCACCAAAGACGAGGATAATCATCCCCGCCCCACGGTTAACCCAGCGCAGCAGATTGGGCGTCACCCGGCTGCGCAGCAGGCTCACCCCGCCGCTCAGCAGCACCCACCAGAGGGCCGAGCCACTGAACACCCCCGCCACGAGCAGCAGCGCATCTCCGTAGCCGCTTACCCCGCTCGCCACGCCCATCCCGGCAAACACGCCCGCGAAAGAAATGATCGTCGCTGGGTTGGTTATGGTTAGGGCCAGGGTAGACGCATAGGCTCCCAGCAATCCGCGAGCGCCTGCCGTTGCCGGGCGCTCGGACGGAGCCTCGAAGAACGTGCGCGCCCCCAGGTAGCACAGGAAGATCCCGCCAAGCAGGCGAGTCCACAGACTTACTCCCGTCAGCAGATCTGCCACCGCTGTTAACCCCAGGGCCGCGACCATCCCGTAGATCATATCCGCCGTCGCCGCGCCCATCCCCGATACAAATCCCGTCATCCGTCCGTCGGCCAGGGTACGTCGGATGCACAGCACCCCAATCGGCCCCACCGGAGCCGCAATCGCGAACCCCACCAGCACGCCCCGCAGCAAAAAACTTGTGACCATGACATCCGTATCCTTCAAAGCTGAACACCAGCCAGTTGATGCTATACTAGGGCCACTGCTTTTCACATGGGGAGTCTACCGCCGCTCGCCCCTCACCCCCCAGCCCCCTCTCCCACTAGGGGAGAGGGGGAGTCGAACGGGCTCTGATGCAGAATCTCCCCTCTCCCCCGGTGGGAGAGGGGTAGGGGGTGAGGGGGCAAGGCTAGCACGAAATTGGCTTATGTGAAGGGTATTGATACTAGTACAAATTTCCGAAATCCCCTGTCGGGTTTGATTGTTGTGTCTGCACATGCGATTTGATGTCTGGTGGCCGGGTTCCGGCGACCGGCGACCGGCCACCGAATGTTGAAGTGAGGTTATGGATATGGCTGAGCTTACCAAGGTTGCTCTGTTTACTAATGAGTACCCGCCGAACGTCTATGGTGGCGCTGGCGTCCATGTTGAATATCTGAGCAAGGCTCTGGCAAAACTGATGGATGTGGAGGTGCGCTGCTTCGGCGCACAGCACTCGGAGGACAACCACATAACGGTGCGCGGCTACCCGCTCTGGGATGAGGTGAGGCGGAATACCGACCCGCGCTTCGGTGGTGCGCTTGACGCCTTCACCCGCTCACTGCTAATGTCTAAAGATGCCCTCGACGCCCAGATCGTCCACTGCCACACATGGTACACCGATATGGGTGGTCTGCTTGCGGGTAAGCTCTGGGGCGTTCCCTATATCCTCACTATTCACTCGCTTGAACCCCTGCGCCCCTGGAAGGTGGAGCAACTGGGTAACGGCTACCACCTCAGTTCGTGGATGGAGCGCACCGCGATAGAGCAGGCCGACGCGATCATCGCGGTCTCGAAGGAGACTCGCGAGGATGTGCTGCGCCTCTTCAACATAGCCCCCGAGAAGGTGCATGTGATCTATAACGGGATCGATCTGGCCGAGTATCGCCAGTCCGATTCAACCGAGGCTCTCACCCGCTACGGGGTAGATCCGAACCAACCCTACGTCCTCTTTGTGGGCCGGATCACGCGCCAGAAGGGCATCATCCACCTGGTGAACGCCATCCCACAGATTGACCCGTCGCTCCAGGTGGTACTCTGCGCCGGTGCGCCAGATACCCCCGAGATCGCCCGCGAGATGCAGGAGGGTGTGGACGCCGTGAGCGCGAATCGCACCGGCGTGATCTGGATTCGGGAGATGCTGGCTCGCCCTGACGTGATCCAGCTCTACTCGCACGCCGCCGTCTTCTGCTGTCCTAGTGTCTACGAACCCTTCGGGATCATTAACCTGGAGGCGATGGCCTGCGAGACAGCAGTGGTGGCCTCGGCGGTGGGCGGAATCAAGGAAGTGGTGGTGCCGGAAGAGACCGGCGTGCTAGTCAACCTCCAACTCAAGGAAGGTGGCTTTGACCTGGCCGACCCGGTGGCTTTTGAGGCTGATCTGGCCGCCGCGATCAATCGGGTGGCCCTCGACCCGGAGCTGCGCGCCCGCTTTGGGGCGGCTGGTCGCCGCCGCGTTGAGGATCACTTTAGCTGGGACGCCATCGCCCAGCGGACGGCAGAACTCTACCGCTCGCTGATTACCGACTAAGACCAGGTTTCAGGTGTCAGGTTTCAGGTGTCAGGTTTCAGATTGACAATTCGTAGTGCGGGCTTCCAGCCTGCCGACGCGCATCTGGCGGGCTGGAAGCCCGCACTACGAATACCGCACACTGTAAAGCCGATTCCGAACCTTGTCTAAGCTATGACAATTCTACATAGGTTGTCGCGTGGAGTTGAGCCTTTAGGCGGTACTCTCCGGCTAAAGCCTCGACTCCACGTGACAACTCCAAGAGGATTGCAGTATGTCGCATAGACAAACAGATCAAAGGTGCAATTAATGGGTACAACGCAGCCTATCTTTATCGGCACTGATTTTGGAGCCACCACCTCGAAGGTTGGTGGTGTCTGGGGCGATGGCTCGCCCATATCAACCAGCCTGCTCCAGCAGCCGACGAACGCGCACCTCGGGCCGGATGTGGTCGTGCGCGGCTGGGTTGAGGCGATCAGCACGTACCTGGAGCAGCATGGGCTGCACTGGGATCAGGTTCGTGGGGTTGGGGTAGCCGTCCCCGGCCCGCGTCGTAGCTATGGCGTGCTTGAGCGTGGCCCCAATCTGCCCGAGAGTTTCGTCGGGTTTGATGTTTATGGCGCCTATCGCCAGGCTCTCTCCGCACAGGCGGGCCGGGAGATCGCGCTGACAGTGGGTAACGACGGGAATATGGGCGGGGTCGCCGAGGCTGCACGGGTGCGCGGCACCGATAGCGGTACGGTGCTGCTGCTCGCCCCTGGCTCTGGCCTCGGCTGCGCCTATATCGGCCAAGATGGCATGCCTCTCGACGGCGATACCCTCGCTGGTATGGAGGCCAGCCATATGCCCGCGCCCCTGCACATTCTCGGTGCGCGTCCCTACCCCTGTGGCTGCGGGCGGGACTGGGGCTGTATCGAGGTCTACACATCTCTGGCCGGGTTGCCCTATCTGCTCGCCGATCGGCTGGATCGCTACCCCGATCATCCCCTAGCATCGTCGTCTCTTGGTGTCAAAGAGCGTTCCCTGGCTCTGCGCGGACTAGCCCAGAGCGGCGATCCGCTCGCCAGCGAGATCTTTGACTTCCAGGCCCGTGCCCTTGGCCTGCACGTGGCGAGCTTGGCAATGGCTCTCGATCCGAAGTTTGTGGTGATCGGCGGCGGCCTGATGGATGCGGGCGCAACGACCGATGCCTTTCGCGAGCGATATTTGCGAACCATCCGGGAGTCGGCAGAGCCATACCTTTGGCCTGCCCAGCACACCAACTTGCAGATTGTGCCGGCGACATTGGGCGATCTCTCGCAGGCAATTGGGGCTGCCCTGGTGGCGAAGATTATATTTTCTGGCACGATAAAGTTCGCAGGTGTTTTACCATATGGGTATTCATAAGGCGTTTTTGATGTGCTATGCCTGAAATCTGAGACCCAGCGCCCGAAATCTTGCCATAAAATCGAATTATCTGGGCTGTAAATCCGCGTATAATAGAGGATAACAGCAGAAATAATTTGAGGGTACACTTTTATGGATGTAACCGAAACCATGGACCGGGAAGTGATTGTCGAACGAGCAGAGGCGGTGCGATTTTGGCTGTTGGGGTTGCCGCTATCAAGCCGAGTAACTAGCGCCATTCAGCGTGAACTTGGTGCGATCATCTCGGATGATCCCGGCGAGTATACGTATGGCCAGCGTCCGCTTGCCGGATTGAACGTCGCTGATTTTATTGACGAGTTGCACCGTCCAAATGGCGGTGCTGTGGGACGGGTGAAACGGGTGAGTGACTCGGTGCTGAATGAGATTCGGGCGGCGATACGGGCGACCAGCAAGCGTTATGTGCAGGTGCCCTCCACCCCCGCAGGTGCCGTGCCAGAGGTGGTGGAAGCTCCTGCGCCTGTAGGTGCCATGCCGGAGGCGGTGGAAACTCCTGCGCCTGTAAGTGCCGTGCCGGAGGCGCTAGAAATTCCTGCTTCCGCAGATGTTATTGAAACGTCGCCGGCTGAGGATGTCCCCCCACCTCGACGTCGTCCTGGCCGACCCAAAGGATCTACCAAAAAAGCACGAAATGGGATTGCGCCCCCGCAGGTCGAGCAATCAGCTACCGAGCAACCAAAACCGCGCCGTGGACGGCCCCGGCGTCAGATCGCGCCTCCTGCAGTCGTCACTGCTGCTGCGACAAACATTCTCCCTGAAACACTGTCGCCTCCGCCCATCGCACCTACCGCGTATGAGTGCAACGACCCAACGCTAAACCAGATCATTCGGCTCTGGCCGTCGCTTCACCCACATGCGCGTCGTGCAGTAGTCATATATACCAGCATGCTTTGGGCAGAGACCGCTCACGAGAAGTAGCAGGTCGGGGGCAGGGGCCAGGGGTCAGGGGTCAGGAGTCAGGTTTTAGGGGCAATACTTTACGATTAAGCGATCTTATGCCGACTTTGCCCCCTCACCCCCTGCCCCTCTCCCACCAGGGGAGAGGGGAGATTCTGCACCAGAGTGCGTTCGGCTCCCCCTCTCCCGTTCTGGGAGAGGGGGCTGGGGGGTGAGGGCTGCGCGGCAACGGATTCCTTATTCTAAAAGTATTGGTTTTAGGGGTCAGGGGTCAGATATGACGGAAATCTGACCCCTGACCCCTGCTTACTTCCGCCGCCGCTTGGAGGCGAGCAGGCTGGCGACGGGGTCGTCCGTGGGTGTGGAGGCAGGCGGTGATACCTCAACCTCGCGGGGTGGCGACGGGGGTGGCGCTGGGGTAACGGGGGTGGGGCGGCGGGCGCGGGCGCGGGCGGCCTGGAGCCGGGTCATCGCCACATCTTCGGCGGCGGGGACGGCATCGGGACGAGGGCGGCGGGCTGGCAGAGTGAAGGCGTCACGGCGCAGGAATACCCGACGCAGGGCGATGTCGAGGGGGAGCAGGCAGAGGGCCAGCCAGAGCAGCGGCAGGCCGATCTCGCTCACCTGACCAACTCGCTGGCCCGCTGACTCGAACAGGCTGGCGGGCGGCGGATCGCTGCGACCGCCGGTGAGGGTGGCGAGACTCGTCAGCAGGGCAGGGTCGCTGTTGCGCGGGCCATACTCGGGTGAATAGCTCACCACCAGACCACCGCTGGCCGTGCCGATGGGCTGGCCCTTCGCGTCAACCGCAGCCACCTGAGCCAGATAGGCACCGGGCATGTCGGCAGGCACCACGGCGCGGTAGCGGCCCGGCCCAACCTGGGTGAAACTCAAAACCGACGGCGTGCCGGTCGGGTCGAGCAGACGACCCTGAACCGTCGCTGAGGTTAGAGGCGTCCCATCAGCACTACTGGCGGTCAGATCGAGGATGGCCTGGGGGCCATCGCTATGCGTCTCCAGGGAGAGCAGTTCGCTACGGGCCGGGGGTAGCAGGGTATCAACAATGCCCAATGCCAGACGCGGAAATCCCGGCCAGATAATCAGATCTTTGGCCCACTGCCCCTTCAGATCACTCGTCCACGCCAGACTGCGCCCCAAACCATACTGCCACGTCGCCAGAACCGGCGCTCCATCGGGCGCTACCAGCAGGGTGCGGGCGGCGGCGCGAGGAACCGTGGCGTTATAGCCGTAGAGCCTCGGCAGGCTGCCGATGTCGCGCAGCAGCGGCGCGGGCAAGGCGACAACCGGAGTGAACGGCCCCTCAACACTATCGCGCTGGGCGACCCGCACGGTCTCCGAGAGAAAGATCTGCGGTACATCGGCGGCGCTCTCCACGTGGTAGAAGGCTCCGCCGCCCCGGTGGGAGATCGCCTCTAGGTTTGGGTTGGCGTTAGCACCTATCGAGACAATCGTAATCGTTACGCCGGAGGCGCGCATCTGGTCAATCAGATCGGCGTAATTGCTGTCGGCCTGCCCATCGGTGAGCAGGATGACATGCCGGACACGGGCATTCACCTGAGTCATCGCCGTGGCGGCAAGATCAATCCCAGTGCGGATGTCGGTGCCGCCACCCTCGCTCACAGTGCCCAGAGCCTCCTCAATGGTCAGCAGGTCGGGCAACGCCTGCATCGGCAGCACCGTCTGAGCCAGATCATCAAATGCAAAAACACCGATCTGGTCGCTGCGCGCAAGGCCAAGGGTCGCCTGATACACGGCCTCCTTGGCCAGAGCGAGCTTGGTGCGCCCATTATTCACCGGCTCGCTCATACTGCCGCTGCGGTCAATCACCAGGGCCAGACCAAGGTCGGGCCGATCCTGCGTCGCCGGTGGATCAAGTTCAACCGGCAAGGCATCGGCGATAGCGGTGCGTCGCCAGCCACCCGCGCCGAATGACTCGCTGCCACCGATCATCGCCAGACCTCCGCCCTGCTCACGCACATACGTGACCAGGGCCGTCTGGGCGATCTCGGAGACGGTAGATGCGAGGACATCAACAAGGATGACAGCGGCGTAATCGCGCAGGCGGGACTGGTCGGCGGGCACTTGGGCAGGCGGAATCAGTTCAACTCGCATACCAGCGGCGGACAAGGCAGCCTGGAGGGGCGCGGCCCGGTCGGCTGCTGAGGCAACAAGCAGGATACGCGGCGGGCCGACCACCTGGGTGAAGGCGGCAGCGCGATTGTTGAGGGGCTGGGTATCAGCAGGGGCATCAATACGGGCCTCAATACGACGAAACCCGGCCTGCCCAGCGGGTACGCTCAGGCTAAACTCACTGGAGCCAACGGGAAGTTGTACGTCCTGAGATGCGATCATCTGGCCATCGGCAAAAACCCCAATCCGGGCCGGTCCTGCGACGCTACTCTGAATGCGGACACGAACAGACAGATCTTGGCCCTCGCGGGCGGTGCCGGGGGCAATCAGAGCGGTGATCAGAACATCGGCACCGTCTGTTCCGGCCAGAGGAATCACCTCAATCGGCACACCACGCAGGGTAGCCAGACGAGCCGCATCAGCGGCGCGGCCAGCATTCTCACCTCCGTCCGAGAGCAGCACCAGGCGTTTCTGAATATCGGCAGGCAGCAGAGCCATACCAAGCTGGATCGCGTCAGCGATATTAGTGCGGCTGCCGAGTACCGCCGAACTAAGGCGGTGCAAGGGCGAGGCGGGGGCGGGTGCCCGCTCAACGGCAGACGATCCGCCGAAAACCACCACAGCAGCCTGATCACGCGGGCCAGCGGCGGCCATGGCCGTATTCACATAGGCCAGAGCGCGCTCACGCAGGGCAGGGGATACGGAGTCGCTGCCGTCAATCAGGAAGACCACAGCGGTATCATCCACCGCACGTACCACCTGCGCGCCAGCCAGTGCCAAGACAAGGGAAATCAGCATGAGGCTGCGCAGCACTAGCAGCGTGACATAGCGTACCCAGCCAATCCGCCCGATATTCAGCGCACGCGACAGCCACGCCAGCAGCCAGATCGGCGGCAGGATCAGCAGCAACCAGAGGGCCAGAGGAAAGATAAACGAGAGAGTCATGGAGATACTCTAGCACCAAAACACACTACCGCATGCACTCTGGTGCAGAATCTCCCCTCTCCCCCGGTGGGAGAGGGGCTGGGGGTGAGGGGGCTCACTGACTTTGCATCAGCCCTGCGGAGAATACACGCGCTCAAGTTTATGATCTATCACTTGAGATACGCTCAGGTTTAGCCTATACTCTACAGACACTCCGCGTTCATCTGCCATACGCTTGTCCTATTCAATCACATTCGCTGACAATTGGCACCTGTTGGTCACGGACATACGAAGGAGGCACGTTGATGACACAGACAATGGTCGGTATCTTCCACACTCCCGCAGACGCCGAACAGGCCATCGCCGATCTGGTAGCCAGTGGTTTTTTGCGTGAGAAGATCAGCGTGATCGCCCCGCATAGCTCGCAGGCTGAGCATGTGACTGTGGCGGGAAGCGGGGTCGAACATGGTGAGGACATGGCAATCGGAGCCCTGGGAGGCGGACTCTTGGGTGGCGCACTCGGGGCATTGGTCGGTATGATCGTCGTGGGCATTCCTGGGCTTGGGGCGTTGCTTGTGGCCGGCCCTCTGGCAGCCATGATCGGAGGCGCAGGGGCGACAATGGCGATTGGC
This sequence comes from Chloroflexales bacterium, assembly GCA_037134395.1. GTDB lineage: Bacteria > Chloroflexota > Chloroflexia > Chloroflexales > Chloroflexaceae > Oscillochloris. Next base: position 1,778 of record JBAXMH010000089.1, on the reverse strand, counting down.
GCGGGGGCCGGGGCCGTCGGCGGTGGCGTGCTTGGTGCCCTTACGTGGGCGGGCGTCACGAAAGAAGAGGCGCACGTGTACGAGGAATTCATCCGGCGCGGCGGCACATTGGTCATGGTTCAGGCCAGCAGCGCCGAGCGTGACCGCGCAGCCGAGATTCTGCATCACGACGGTGCCGCCGACGCCAGTGAACTGGAGGCCGAGTGGCGACACGAGGGCTTGGCCTAGATCCAATACCTTTCACATAAGGAATCCACCGCCGCTCGGCCCTCACCCCCCAGCCCCCTCTCCCAGAACGGGAGAGGGGGAGTAGATCGCTCTCTGATGCAGAAATCCCCCCTCTCCCCCGGTGGGAGAGGGGCAGGGGGTGAGGGGGCAAGGTTGGCATGGGACCTGCTTATGCGAAAGGTATTGTGCCTAGATCATGAATTGGGGGGTGCGGGGTGGGACAAACTTTCCCCGCGCCCCTCTATGAGAGAGATAACCTTCGATGAAAGTCTTTCAGCTTGAGGGCGGGTGGTCGGTCGATCACCTGAAGATCGCCGAGCGACCGACGCCCGAACCCGGACCGGGCCAGGCTCTGCTGCGCATGCGTGCGGCCTCGCTCAACTACCGCGATACGGTTGTCATCCAGCGTGGCTACGGCGCACAGACAGGACAACTGCCACTGATCCCGATCTCCGACGGTGTTGGCGAGGTGGTGGCTGTTGGCCCCAATGTGACTCGCGTAAAGGTGGGCGACCGGGTCTGCCCAATGTTTAGCCCGCGCTGGCTGGGCGGCATCCCCACTGCCGCACGGCTTGCCGCATCCCTCGGAGGCCCCCTCGATGGTGTAATGACCGAGTATATGGCGATTGACGCCGAGGGTCTGGCCCTCGCCCCAGAGCATCTGAGCGACAATGAGGCGGCTACCCTGCCCTGCGCTGCGCTCACCGCCTGGAGCGCATTGGTGACAGAGGGCCGCATCCAGCCCGGCGACCGCGTGCTTATCCAGGGAACCGGCGGCGTCTCCCTTTTTGCGCTCCAGTTCGCCAAACTTCTCGGTGCCTTCGCCATCGTTACATCCAGCAGCACGCAGAAACTGGAGCGTGCCCGTGCCCTCGGTGCCGATGCGACGATTAGCTACCGCGACACGCCCGAGTGGGGTCGCAGTGTGCGCGAGATCGCCGGGGGTGATGGGGTTGACCACATTGTTGAGGTGGGCGGTCAGCAGACTCTGCCGCAGTCACTGCGGGCGATCAGGCCGGGCGGAACGATCAGTCTGATCGGGGTTCTCTCGGGGCCAGCAATGGACGCCCGCCTGGGTATGGTGGTGACGCGCCAGGTACGGCTTCAGGGCATCACGGTGGGGAGCCGTGATGGATTCGAGGCGATGTCCCGTGCTATCTCTCAGCACCAGGTACACCCTGTGGTTGACCGGGTCTTCCCCTTCGATGCGTTGCCCCAGGCTCTCGCCTACCTCACCAGCGGCGCACACATTGGCAAGATCTGCATCAGCCATAGCTGATGTGAAAATAGCCGATAGCCGATAGCCGATAGCCGATAGTCGGATACTAGCGGAAATTAAGCATCCCGGCGTCATGTCACGCGGAGCGCAGAGAAGCGTCCCGGCAGAGCTATGGGCTGCCGGGACGCTTCTCTGCGCTCCGCGTGACATGTATCACGGTGTTATTTCTGGGGTATTGCGATTCTTCACCCGATGAAAAGAGCCGCTGATGCCCGACTATCGGCTATTACTACAGTTGTAACTATCTTCGCAGAAAGGCTCTCGCCGATCA
>JBAXMH010000088.1:0-17212 GCA_037134395.1 Chloroflexales bacterium | reverse complement strand
TCCGCCGCTGGGCCGCTACGCGATGGCCCCAGCCTGCGGATGGGACAGGTGGCACTGAAGGCGCTGCCTATTCAAGCCAACCCCGAGAATGGTGAGGCCATTACGGCAGCCAATGCGGTTCTGGTGGCCCGCCTGATTGTCGAGAGCGCCCTGCGCCGGGAGGAGAGCCGTGGTGGTCACTTCCGCAGCGATTTCCCGCAGACTCGCGAGGATTGGCATGCCCATACGGTGCTGCGCCGTGGCCAGGCCCACCAGTTGGTTGATACGGTTGCGCCAGCCATGTCTCACGCCGCAGATTGATACCATCGCCGTAGGGGCGAAGCAGATGGATTGGCACTCCGTGCCAATCCATCATGCTTCGCCCCTACGTTGCGCACCGAATTTTCATATATACTCGGAGGATTTTGTGGATCTGCCTTCGCATATCATTAACGAGATCGTCGCCCGCGCCCTGGCCGAAGATGTGGGTACGGGCGACGTGACCAGCATGGCCGCTGTGCCCGCCGATGTACGGGCCGATGCCGCCTTTGTCCTGCGTGAGCCAGCGGTGATCTGTGGGTTGCCGGTGATTCATGCGGTCTTTACCGCAGTAGACCCGGCCCTGGAGGTGCACGCTCTGTTGCCTGAGGGTACTCACGCTGAGGCTGGGACAACGATTGCGACAGTATCCGGCCCGGCCCGTGGTCTGCTCAGCGGTGAGCGCGTGGCCCTGAACCTGCTCCAGCGCATGTGTGGAATCGCCACGCTCACCGCTCGCTATGTTGAGGCGGTGAGCGGTACGAAGGCTCGTATCCTCGATACGCGCAAGACCACGCCCGGTCTGCGCGCCCTGGAGAAATATGCCGTGCGTGTGGGCGGTGGGACGAATCACCGTTTTGCGCTCTACGATGGGGTTATGCTCAAGGATAACCACTTGGCCATCCTCGCCGCTCAAGGCTTCAGCCTAGCCGATGCGGTGCGCCGGGTGCGCGCCTCGGTTGGCCCGATGGTGCGGGTAGAGGTAGAGGTGGAGAACGTGGGCCAGGCCGCCGTGGCCGCCGCCGCCGGTGCCGATATGATCCTGCTCGATAATATGTCTCCCGACGAGTTGCGCGCTGCGGTGGCCGCCATCGCCGGGCGGGCCATCGCCGAGGCCAGCGGCGGGATTACCCTCGCCAGCATCCGCGCTGTGGCCGAGAGCGGAGTGGACTTTATCTCGGTGGGTGCCCTGACTCACTCGGCCCGCGCCCTCGATATTGGGTTGGATATGTGACCGTTGAAAATAGCCGATAGCCGATAGCCGATAGCCGATAGTTGGGGATCAGCGGCTATTTTTATCGCGATGGTGTGTGCGCCCCCTCTCCCCCTGCCCCCTCTCCCACGAGGAGAGAGGGGGTATTCCGCACCAGAAAGCGATCTAACTCCCCTCCCCCCGCGCGGGGGAGGGGCTTGGGGGTGGGGGGAGCGGGCAGCAACCCGAGGACTTTGCGCCAGCCCTGGTCACAGTATCGTGATGTTTGACACATGCTAGTGGCTTCTGTACAATCACTGTGCAGATGTTTGTTCCTGTGCAAAAATATGTACGCTACCGCCAGCAGTTGTTTCTGACCGGCTGCGGTCGCCGATAGTCTTGGCTTGTCTTTTTTTCTGGGGCTGCGGCCACCAGCGATGCTTTAAGGAGATGGAAATGCCAGCGCAGGCAATTGAACCCATGGCGAAGCTGGTGGCGGCGGTCAGCCAGAATGTGACGGGGCTGAGCAGTATCGGCGAGGGTCGCCGACGTGTGGTGCTGGAGCGGCTCCAGCCCGAGATTGACGCCGGTCGCTACGCGATCAAGCGTACCCCCGGCGAGCCGGTGCTGGTGGAGGTGGATGCCTTCGCCGACGGCCACGACATTCTTAGCGCCGTGGTGCGCTACCGCCGCGAGGGTGCGCTCGCGTGGTCTGAGTCGCCGATGGAGTCGCTGATCAATGATCGCTGGCGCGGCACGTTCATCGTGGACGAGATCGGGCGCTATACGTATACGGTGCAGGCGTGGGTTGATCATTTCAAGACCTGGGATCACCAGCTTCATCGGCGCATCAGCGCTGGCCAGGATGTGCGCGTTGATCTGCTGATCGGGGCCGATCTGGTGGCCGATACTGCCGCCCACGCCCCGGACGACGTGGCTCTGCGCCTGCGCTCGTACGAGTCCGCCCTGCGCGCTGGTGATTTGTCAGCCGCCTTCGCCCCCGCCTTGGCAGAGTTGATGTCTGCCTACGCCCCACGCCACTATGCGACCAGCTACGAGCGTGAACTGACGGTGGTGGTGGATCCGGCCCTGGCCCGTTTCTCTAGCTGGTATGAGCTTTTCCCGCGCTCTGCATCGCCCGATTCCGGTCGCCACGGTACCTTCCGCGATGTGATCAACCGTCTGCCCTATGTGGCCGATCTTGGCTTTGATGTCCTTTACCTGACGCCTATCCACCCGATTGGCACCACCTTCCGCAAGGGTAAGGATAATACCCCCACGGCCCAACCCGGTGAGCCCGGTAGCCCTTATGCGATTGGCTCCGCTGAGGGAGGCCACCTTGCCCTGCACCCTGAATTGGGCAGCCTCGATGACTTCCGCGAACTCGTACGCGTGGCCCGCGAGCAGTATGGCATTGAGATCGCCCTGGATAATGCCTTCCAGTGTTCACCTGACCACCCCTACGTCACCGAACACCCTGAGTGGTTCCGCGCCCGCCCTGATGGCACGATCCAGTATGCTGAGAACCCGCCCAAGAAGTACCAGGACATCTACCCCTTCGACTTTGAAACGTCGGACTGGCAGGGTCTCTGGTACGAGCTGAAGCACTATTTCGATTACTGGATTGCTCAGGGCGTGAAGGTTTACCGCGTGGATAACCCTCACACCAAGAGCTTTGGCTTTTGGGAGTGGTGCATTGACACGATCAAGGCCGAACATCCCGACGTCATCTTCCTCTCGGAGTCGTTTACCCGGCCCAAGGTAATGTATGGTCTGGCCAAGCTTGGGTTCAACCAGAGCTATACCTACTTCACCTGGCGCACGAACAAGTGGGAGCTGACTCAGTACATGGTCGAGTTGACCCAGAGCGAGGTGAAGGAGTTCTTTCGGCCAAATTTCTGGCCGAACACCCACGACATCCTCACCCCCCAGTTTTACGCCGGTCATCGCGGCACCTTCTACGCCCGCGCCGCCCTGGCCGCCACCCTGGCTGCGAGTTGGGGTATCTACGGGCCAGCCTACGAGCTGCTGGAGCATATGCCGGTGCATGGCCGTGAGGAGTACCGTAACAACGAGAAGTACGAGCAGCGTACCTGGAATCTCGACGATCCGCGCAGCATTCGCACTTTCATCGCTCAACTCAACCGCGCCCGCCGCGAGAACCAGGCGCTCCAGTTTAATGAGAGCATCCGCTTTCACCGCGTCGAGAACAACTATATCGAGAATGAGCAGATCATTGCCTACAGCAAGCATAGCCCCGACCTGAGCAATATTGTGCTGGTGGTGATCAACCTCGATCCACTGAATACGCAGGCCGGCTGGGTTGAGTTGCCCCTGGGCGACTGGGGACTCAGCGGGCCGGTTCAGGTCCACGACCAGATCCGCGACATCCGCTATATCTGGAGCGAGGGCTTTAACTACGTGGAACTGAACCCCTACGCCATGCCGGTGCATGTTTTCCGCATCCGTCGGCGTGTGCGCGATGAGCGTGGTTTTGAATTCTATTCCTAAGACATGGTTCGCAGATACTTTACAGTTCCCCCCCCTAGCCCCCCCGCAAGCGGGGGGGGGACAACGCATTGTTCCCCCCGCTTGCGGGGGGCTAGGGGGGTAGGGCGTGTCACGAGTGTAAAGTAAAATTGGCCACTCTGAAACCTTGTCTAAGACAGAACCCTAAAGGGAACCTATATGACCAATGAGACATCCAAGAAGCCACGGGCCAGCCGATCCAAGAAGGCTGCCGCCGAGCAATCTCCGCCCGAGGCAATTGTCAAAACCCCCGAGGTGATCGAGACCCCCGCACCCGAGGCAGTTGTCGAGACATCCGAGGTGATCGAGACCCCCGCACCCGAGGTGATCGAGTCCCCGATGGCACTCGTATCCGCCCCGCCCACCCCCAGCGTCATCCTCACCGACGCCGATGTCTACCTCTTCGGCGAGGGGACCCATTACCGGCTCTACGAGAAACTGGGTGCCCACCCTACCGAGATTGATGGCACGCCCGGCACCTACTTCGCCGTCTGGGCACCCAACGCCGAGTATGTGGCGGTGATCGGCGAGTGGAATGGCTGGGACGCGGGCTCCCATCCGCTGAAGCTCCACGGCAACTCGGGGATTTGGGAAACATTCCTCCCCGGCATCGGTAAAGGTGCCGCGTACAAGTTCCATATCGCTTCGCGCTACTACGGCTACCGTGAGGATAAGACTGACCCCTTCGGCAGTTACTTTGAGGTGGCCCCACGTACGGCATCACTCGTCTGGGATCGCGATTATGATTGGGGCGATGGCGACTGGATGGCGACCCGTGGCCAGCGCCAGAATACCCACGCGCCTATGGCGATCTACGAGATGCATTTCGGCTCGTGGATGCGCGATCCCGCTTATCCGGATCGCTTCCTGAGCTACCGCGAGATCGCCCCGCTCCTGGCGGATCACATGAAGACGTGCGGCTTCACTCACATCGAACTGATGCCCGTCACCGAACACCCCTTCTACGGATCGTGGGGATACCAGACCACCGGCTTCTTCGCGCCTACGAGTCGCTGCGGTACGCCCCAGGATTTCATGTTCTTTGTTGAATACCTGCACCAGCAGGGTATCGGCATCATTCTCGATTGGGTGCCTTCACATTTCCCCACCGATGGCCACGGACCGGCCTACTTCGATGGCACGCACCTGTTTGAGCATGCCGACCCGCGTAAGGGCTTTCACCCCGACTGGGGCAGCTACATCTTCAACTACGGTCGCAACGAGGTGCGCAGCTTCCTGATCAGCTCGGCGATCTGCTGGCTCGACAAGTTCCATATTGATGGTCTGCGCGTAGACGCCGTGGCCAGCATGCTCTACCTGGATTACTCGCGCAAGCAGGGCGAGTGGATTCCTAACGAGTACGGCGGTAACGAGAATATTGACGCAATCTCGTTCCTGCGCCAGTTCAACTCCGAGGTCTACAAGAGCTTCCCCGATGTGCAGACCATTGCGGAGGAGAGCACCGCCTGGCCGATGGTCTCGCGCCCGGCGTACGTGGGTGGCCTGGGCTTCGGCTTCAAATGGGACATGGGCTGGATGCACGACACGCTCCAGTATATGCGCCGCGAGGGCATCTTCCGCCGCTTCCACCACAACGAACTGACCTTCCGTGGCCTCTACATGTTCACCGAGAACTACATGCTCTCGCTCTCGCACGACGAGGTGGTGCATGGCAAGGGCTCGCTGATGGACAAGATGTCTGGCGATCTGTGGCAGAAGTTTGCCAACATGCGCCTGCTCTTCAGCTACATGTACGCCCAGCCCGGTAAGAAACTGATGTTCATGGGCGCTGAGTTCGGCCAGTGGCGTGAGTGGAATCACGATAGCAGCCTAGACTGGCACCTGCTCCAGTACCCGTCACACACGGGCCTCCAGCAACTGGTGGGCGACCTGAACCGGCTCTATGTCAACGAGCCGGCCATGCACGAACTCGACTGTGAGCCGGCTGGCTTCGAGTGGGTTGACGCCAGCGATAGCGACAGCAGCGTCTACAGCTTCCTGCGCAGAGGCAAGAGTACCGGCGACATCATCCTGGTGGTGATCAACGCCACCCCAGTGGTGCGATCCGACTACCGCATTGGGGTGCCACGCGGTGGCTGGTGGCGCGAACTGCTCAACAGCGACGGCGGCGAGTACTGGGGAAGCGGCCTCGGCAACGCGGGCGGTGTTATGGCCAACCCCACATATGCCCACGGCCACAGTCAGTCGCTCAGCCTGACACTGCCGCCCCTTGCCGCGCTCTTCTTGAAGAGTGAGGGGTAGCACTACCGCAAAAGGCACGCTGTCTGGCACCGCCCGCCGGGGGCCTGAAGGCCCCGGCTAGGCATACGACGCCCGCTAAAGCGGGCTAGGTTAGCCCGCTTTAGCGGGCGTCGTATGCCTAGCCCGCCCGTTTACGGGCCGGGCGGCAGGGATGACAGCGTGCCTTTTGCGGTAGTGCCTTTTTTCATCTGATGCCCGGCTATCGGCTATCGGCTATCGGCTATTTATACCCCGCGCACCGGCACCCCGCGTTCGGCAAGATAGTGCTTCACATCAGCCACGCTGTATTCGCCAAAGTGGAAGATGGACGCGGCCAGCACTGCATCGGCAAGGCCATCTACCACGCCACGGTACATATCCTCGGGCGAACCGACCCCGCCCGAGGCGATGATCGGCACCGGCACGGCCTCGGCTACCGCCCGCAGCAGTTCAATATCGTAGCCGCTCTTCTGGCCATCGGCATCCATGCTGTTGATGCAGATCTCACCGGCCCCCAGTTCGACACCGCGACGGATCCACTCGATGGCATCCAGCCCGGTGGGACGGGCGTTCGCACCGGTGTGGGTGAAGACCCCCCAGCGCGGCGGTTCGCCCGGCCCGCTGACCCGGCGGGCGTCCACCGAGAGCATAATGCACTGGCTACCGAAACGCCGCGCCCCATCCTCGATCAGGTGCGGGTTGAGGACCGCCGCCGTATTGATCGAAACCTTATCGGCCCCGGCGCGCAGCATGCGGTACATATCGTCTGCTGTGCGCAGGCCGCCGCCCACCGTGAGCGGGATAAAGACCTCGGCGGCGGTGCGCTCAACCACCTCGACCATAATGGCACGCTCGTCGCTGGATGCGGTAATGTCGTAGAAAACCAGTTCATCGGCACCAGCCTCGTTATAGGCTGCCGCGAGAGCTACCGGATCGCCCGCGTCGCGGTGATTGAGGAACGAAATCCCCTTCACCACACGACCGGCTTTGACATCCAGACACGGGATAATTCGTCGGGTAAGCATCGTGCACATCCTTGTAGGGGTCGTTGCAATGCCGCTCAGCCTTCACCTCGGGGGCGAGGGGGCACAGTTGATTATACCAGAGGCACCCCTGCGCAAGGCGCACACTGCCGCATGAAAATAGCCGCTGGCTATCGGCTATCGGCTATCGGCTATCGGCTATCGGCTATCGGCTATCGGCTATTTTCATATGAGGAGGAATCACGCCATGCTCTACTGCTACGGTGACCCGTGCCCACTGCGCACCGAGTGTTATCGCCATACCCAGCCATCGCGGGGACGTGATGCATTCGGCCACCTGCCCTACGACGCGGCGCGTGGAACATGTGATCAATTCTACACGAATGAGCCGAGCGAGGCGCTGATACGCGAGACAGCCTACTATATTTGGCAGCGCAGCGGCTGCCCGGAGGGCCGCGCCGGTGAACACTGGCATGAAGCATATCAGAGCCTCTGTCGCAGCACCGGGCGCATCCGGTAAACATGTATACCTTGACAGGACAAAACAAGTGTGCTATTATCCTCTCGGTATATAATCGCAGCTACCAACAACTTTCTGGGGACGATACAGTGGGACTAGATCTGACCGCCCTGGGCCGACAAGTGCGCCAGATGAGCGGCGCGACGGCCTTGAGCGCCGCCACAACAAACGAGCGCACCAGCCGCGTCGTGGCGCGCTACCGCGAGGCCACAGGCGCAGAGCAGCACTGGGCCACCGCCGCAAACATCAGCCGCGAGACGGCGAACTGGCTGCTGGCTCACCCGGTAGAACCACTTGATACGGCGCGCAACCGACCGGAGATCCCCGTAAGCTACGCCCTCGTAGCCAGCGACGGATCGCAGATTGACCTCGACCGTCACGGCAGCGCCTCCTGCTACCTGATTAATATCGGCAGGGTCTTTCTGCGCTACGGGGAGAATCCGCTGGCCCGGCTCAGCTCCGAGCCAGTTCTCTACTACCGCGAGGAAGATCTTTATTTGAGCAATGGAACCCGGCGCGTGCCGATTGAGGGCAACTACCTCAGTGCCCGCCGTGATGTGGACGAGGGCGTGGCCCTCGTCGGTTTAGCCGATGAGTTTCTGACTGACGATATACCGTGTCTGGCTCTCCAAGACGGCACGCTGATCCGTTGGACACTGGCCGGTGCCGAGCGTTTTGTGCAGGATCACTTTCTGGGCCGCTATCTGGCCTATCTTGATGCCATGCACGAGCGGGGCATCCCGGTGGCATCCTACATCAGCCGGCCACGCTCGCCCGAGGTGGTGGGCACCATTCGCCTGATGCTCTGCCCTGATGTGGATGTGGCCGCCGGCAAGGGGGCCAATTGTTCCGAGTGCAGCGATCTGGCCGACGGTCGTGATCCATCCTGCTCAATCTGCCAGGGTCTGGTGGATACCGACATCCTCGCTGGGCAGTTGTCTGAGGGTCAGCGCGGCCCGCTCTTTATCTCGATGAGCCGGATTAACGTTGAATCCTACCGCGAACACACGATCTATTTCTTCCACATGCGGGTTGGCCGCGAACTGGCCCGCATTGAGATTCCGCAGTGGGTGGCCCAAGACCCCGATCAGGTTGATCTGATCCACGCCCTGATGTACGATCAGGCGGGCCGTGGTGGCGGCTATCCGGTGGCTCTGGAGCGCGCCCACGAACAGGCGGTCGTGCGCAGCGCCGACCGGCGCACATTCCAGCACATGCTGGAGGCCAGCCTCTACCGGGCCGAGGCAGACGCCAGCGCGTCCGCGAAAAAAGATAGTAAATCGTATATCAAGGGGTAATGGGGGTTGCTGCCCTAAACCTCATACTGTTCAAGTTCCGTTGCCGATCCGCCCTCACCCCCTAGCCCCCTCTCCCAGAACGGGAGAGGGGGAACCGGAAGCGTCCTGCTGCGGAATCTCCCCTCTCCCCGTGTGGGAGAGGGGCAGGGGTGAGGGGGCAAGGTCGGTGCCTAAATCCGCTGGAGCCCTATGGAACGCATCGGCGAGGTGATTGAGTCCTCTACCACCCGTTTTACGGCGGGAGCCTACGAGCTACTGGCGGCCCCGCCCTTCGGGTCGCTCGTGCGGGCACAGACGCGCAGTGCGGGCGTGGCGGTGTATGGCCTGGTGTACGAGATCCGCACCGGCAGCAAGGAGCCGGGCGGGCGAGCGATGATGCGCGGGCGCACCTACAGTGGTCGCAATCTCTACGACGCCGAGATCTACCACGAACACCCTGATCTGGCAGAGGTACTCCAGACCGAGTTCTCGGCAATCACGGTGGGATATTGCGAGCGGGATCGTCGCTACCAGTACCTGCCGCCCCACCCGCCGCCCGTCCACTACAGCGTTTATCCCTGCGATGACGCCGAACTCGGCGGGTTCTGCGAGTCGAGCGACTTCTTCCGCAGTGTCCTCTTCGCCGCCCAGATCCCCAGCGACGAACTGCTGTCTGCCGCCATCCGCGCTACCGCCCGCGCTCGCCCCGATAGCCGCGATTATCTGGTCTATGCCGGGCGTGAGTTGGCTAGTCTGCTCAAGGACGATTATGATCGGCTGACGGCGATCCTCAGAAGGATCAAGCCGTAGTCCCAATACGTGTCACATAAGGAATCTGCCGCCGCTCAGCCCTCACCCCCTAGCCCCCTCTCCCAGAACGGGAGAGGGGGAACCGGAAGCGTCCTGTTGCGGTATCTCCCCTCTCCCCGTGTGGGAGAGGGGCCGGGGGTGAGGGGGCAAGGTCGGTGCTGAATCCGCTTGTTTGACCCCTCACCTGAAAGGTACCGCCCCTATGACCACCCTTACTCCGCAGGCGTTTGTCCAGAAGTGGCGGCAGGCCACGGTTAAGGAGAAGTCGGGCTACCAGGAACACTTTATTGACCTCTGCCGCCTGATTGACCACCCCACCCCGGTGGAGGAAGATCCCTCCGGCACGCACTACACTTTTGAGGCTGGGGCCAATATGCAGAAGGGCGGCCAGGGCTGGGCTGATGTCTGGAAGCGCGGCGCGTTTGCTTGGGAATATAAGGGCAAGCACGCCAACCTCGATAAAGCCTATCAGCAGTTGCTCCAGTACCGCGAGAGTTTGCACAACCCGCCCCTGCTCGTTGTCTCCGATATGGAGACAATCCAGATCCATACCAACTTCACCAACACGGTCAAGCAGGTGATCGTTCTGAGCCTCGATAGCCTGCTGACGACAGCGGGCCTCCAGAAATTGCGCGATGTCTTCACCAAACCCGAGGTGTTCCGCGCCCCACAGAACACTGTCCAGGTGACGGAACAGGCTGCCGCTGAGTTCGCCAAGCTGGCGGAGTTGCTGCGCAAGTATGGCGAAGATCCGCAGCAGATCGCACATTTCCTCATCCGTATCCTGTTCTGTCTCTTCGCTGAGGATGTCGGCCTGCTCCCCAATCACCTCTTCTCGCAGTTAATTAAGGCAACCAGAAATCGCGCACCGCTGTTTGTGGCCGAACTGCGCACGCTCTTTGGCCATATGACCACCGGCGGCTTCTACGGGATGCAGGACATCCCGCACTTCAACGGACGGCTCTTCGATGATGATACGGTGCTGCCGCTGGATAGCGATGGGGTGAGGATTCTGCTGTGCGCCAGCGACCTGGATTGGTCGTACGTGGAACCGGCGATCTTTGGCACGCTCTTTGAGCGCTCGCTTGACCCGGCCAAGCGCGGTCAGCTTGGCGCACACTACACCAGCCGCGACGATATTCTGTTGATTATTGAGCCAGTGTTGATGGCCCCGCTGCGCCGCCGTTGGGCCGAGATTGAATCTGAGGCCCGCGCCCTCGCAGCCCGCCGCGATGCCGCCAACAAGCGTGTCGCCGCCCGCCTTCAGGATGAGCTACGGGCGCTGCTGACTGGCTTCGCCAAAGAGATCGCCGGTACCCGCGTGCTTGACCCCGCCTGCGGCAGCGCGAACTTCCTCTATGTCGCCCTCAAACAGTTGCTCGACTTAGAGAAGGCGGTGATCACCCTGGCCCAAAATCTGGCCGTCGGCAGATTCTTCCCCAGCGTCTCGCCCGAGCAACTGCGTGGCGTAGAGGTGAACGAGTACGCCCACGAACTAGCCCAGATCACCGTCTGGATCGGCTACATCCAGTGGCTGCGCGACAACGGTTTTGGCGCACCTAGCGAGCCGATCCTCAAACCGCTCGACACGATCCGCCATATGGACGCGATCCTCGCCTTTGATGACGCCGGGAATCCGGTTGAGCCAGCTTGGCCCGAGGCTGATGTGATTGTGGGCAACCCGCCGTTTCTGGGCGGGAAGCGCTTGCGCGCAGAGCTAGGCGACACCTATGTGAATCACATCTTCGCGCTCTATGACGGACGTGTACCCCACGAAGCTGATCTCGTGACTTACTGGTTTGAGCGGGCACGGGCACTGATTGAGCGTGGCGAAGTGAAGCGGGCCGGATTACTGGCGACCCAATCAATTCGGGCCGGGGCCAATCGTAAGGTGCTAGAGCAGATCAAGCAGAGCGGCGACATTTTTATGGGCTGGGCGGATCGTACATGGGTACTTGATGGCGCAGCGGTGCGTGTTTCGATGGTTGGCTTTGATGCAAACAAAGAGACGGAGCGCGAACTCAATGGCATAGCGGTGCAGAGTATCAACGCGAACCTCACCAGCGAGCTTGATCTCACGAAGGCGCAGCGTTTGGAAGAGAACGCAGGCATATGTTTCCAAGGCCCGGTAAAGGTCGGCGCGTTCGATATCGCATCTGAGGTCGCCGTTCAGATGATCAGCGCACCGCTTAATCCGAATGGCCGACCTAATACCGATGTGGTTGTGCCCTGGATCAACGGCATGGATATTACGCGGCGACCACGGGGCATGTTCATCATTGACTTTGGGGAGATGACAGAAGGCGAAGCTGCGCTGTATGAACAGCCCTTTGAATATGTCCGCGCTCACGTTAAGTCCGAACGTGATACCAATAATCGCGAACGGCGACGCCTTTACTGGTGGCATCACGGTGAAACGGTACCGGGGTTCCGTGAGGCAGTTCAGAACCTGTCTCGATTTATCTGTACGCCTCGTGTGGCGAAGCATCGTATGTTTATTTGGACAGATGGACGTACACTTCCCGATAGTCGAGTTTATGTTTTTGCCCGCGACGATGACTACTTCTTCGGCGTGCTGCACTCGCGTGTGCATGAGGTATGGTCGCTGGCCACATCATCACGCCACGGAGTCGGCAACGACCCGACCTACAACAACACAACCTGCTTCGAGACCTACCCGTTCCCGTGGGCACCGGGCCAGGAGCCAGAAGCGAACCCACAGGTTGAGGCAATCGCAGCGGCGGCGCAGCGGCTGGTAGAGCTACGCACCAACTGGCTCAACCCTGAAGGCGCTGACGAGGCCGAACTCAAAAAGCGCACCCTCACCAACCTCTACAATACCCGGCCAACCTGGCTGGCCAACGCCCACACCCAACTGGACGCAGCGGTATGCGCCGCCTACGGCTGGCCGAGCGACCTGAGCGATAAAGAGATTCTGGCGCGGCTACTGGAACTCAACTTGGCGCGGGGGTGAAGGTTTCGTGACATCCCCCACCCTCTCTCCGCTTGACGGAGAGGGGGCGTCCCCTGCCTCCTGCCTCCTGCCTCCTGCCTCCTGCCTCCTGCCTCCTGCCTCCTACAGGCAACCACCCCCACCGGCAGGTGTGGTAAGATAAGGGCCGATGATTTAGATGGGCGAAGCATTTGCATTGCAGATGCTTCGCCCTCACGTGTGAGGCACATTCGTATCTATGAAGCGTAACGACATTCGGAATATCGCCATTATTGCTCACGTTGACCACGGGAAGACCACCCTGGTGGACGCGATGCTTAAGCAGAGCCATATTTTCCGCGACAACCAGGCGACCGAAGTTCGCATGATGGACAGCAACGCTCTTGAGCGCGAGCGCGGTATTACCATCCTCTCAAAAACCACCGCTGTGATCTATAAGGGCGTCAAGATCAATATTATTGACACTCCCGGCCACGCCGATTTTGGCGGTGAGGTTGAGCGGGTGATGAATATGGTTGATGGTGTGCTGCTCCTGGTGGACGCGGTGGACGGCCCGATGCCGCAGACCAAGTTTGTGCTGCGCAAGGCACTTCAGGCCGGCCATCGCGCTATTCTGGTGGTGAATAAGGTTGATCGGCCCCAGGCTCGGCCTAACCATGTGGTCAACGAGGCGTTCGACCTCTTTGTTGATCTGGGTGCCAGCGATGAGCAGTCCGAGTTCGCCACGATCTACGCCAACGGGCTGCTTGGCCACTCCGGTCGCTCGCCCCTGAAGATGTACGACTCGCTGGAGCCGCTCTTCGAGTGTATCCTTAACCGCATCCCTGCGCCTGATGTGGATGCCGATGGCCCTGCCCAGTTCTTGGTCACGACCAGTATTTATGACGATTACAAGGGCAAGATCGTCACGGGTCGGCTCTACCGTGGCACGATCAGCAAAGGCCAGCCCCTGGTGCGAATTGGCCGCGACGGCTCCGTTACCCCGACCAAGATTACCCAGCTCTTTACCTATAACGGTCTGCACCGCGAGGATGTCGAGACCGCTACCGCTGGCGATATTATTGCCATTGCCGGTATTTCCGACGCCAATATTGGCGAGACAATTGCCGACGCCACCGCGCCCGAGGGCCTACCGACAATTAAGGTTGAGGAGCCGACGGTACGGATGACCTTCGGCGTCAACACCAGCCCCTTTGCCGGTCGCGAGGGCACCTACGTTACCTCACGCAAGCTGCGCGAGCGGCTCTACACCGAGGTTGAGCGCGATGTGGCCCTGCGTGTGACCGACACCGATAGCGCCGATGTCTTCCTGGTGGCCGGTCGCGGTGAGTTGCACCTGGGCATTCTGATCGAGAATATGCGTCGTGAGGGTTACGAGTTCCAGGTCTCGAAGCCCGAGGTCATCTTCCACGAGGACGAGAACGGCAAGAAGCTTGAGCCGATGGAACTGGTAGAGATTGAGGTCGGTAAGGATTTCCAGGGCGTGGTGGTCGAGTTGCTCGGACGGCGCAGCGGCGCGATGCGCGATATGCAGGTGCGCGATGACGGCACCGTGCATTATGTGTACATTGTGCCAACCCGTGGTCTGCTTGGTTTTCGCCAGCAGTTTCTCTCATCCACCCGTGGCCAGGGCGTTCTGAACAGTCTCTTCTACGCTTACGAGCCGCTCGTTGGCGAGATGGACACCCGCGAGACGGGGTCGCTGATTGCCTCTGACAGCGGTGTCTCCACAACCTATGGAATGTTTCAGGTGCAGGATCGCGGCACCTACTTCATCTCGCCCGGTCAGGATATCTACGAGGGTATGGTGGTCGGCCAGCACATCCGCGACGTTGATCTGGAGATCAATGTCTGTAAGGATAAGCACCTGACCAACATGCGCAACAATAAAGGTGCCGAGTCGATTCGCTTGGACACGCCCCGGCAGCTCTCCCTCGATGACGCCGTCGAGTACCTCAGTGAGGACGAGTTAGTGGAGGTGACGCCCAAGGGCTGGCGCATCCGCAAGAAGCTGCTCAACGCCGAGGATCGCCGCCGCGAGAAGAAAAAGCGCGACATGGCCCTGGCCTAAATCTCTCAAAAACCCCTCGGCTGTGCCCAGAATACACCGGCGCGCATGCGTGCCGGTGTATTCTCATCCAGCTCTCATCTTCCCCTAAGACTTTTTTTATACCATCCAAGCATAGTAAGTGATGCTACCTCATAAGGAGGGCGTTTTCGCACGCGCATGTCTTTTTTGTCGGCAGCAGCCCTGAATGCCGATGAGAAAGGGGATATATTATGACGAACCCTGCATTTGTTGGTGCTGCCCCAGCAGAATCGATAATCCTCTACCTGAACGAGATCGGTGATGAGCCCCTGCTCACCTTTGACCAGGAGCAGGAGTTGGCCGGTGCGATGGGGATGGGGCGCGAGGCGGCTCGTCGCCTTGCGGATGAGCACCCCCTGACCCCAACCGACCACCGGCGTATGGAGTACCAGGTGATCGCTGGGGGTACCGCCCGTGCCCAACTGATCAATTCAAATTTGCGTTTGGTGGTGAGCATCGCTCGCCGCTACCAGGGCCACGGCCTGAGCCTGCTCGATCTTATCCAGGAGGGTAGCCTCGGCTTGATGCGCGCCGTTGATAAGTTTGACCCGAGCCGTGGTTTTAAGTTCTCGACCTACGCCACCTACTGGATCCGCCAGAGCGTCGGTCGCGCCATCGCCGACCACGGTCGCACGGTGCGCCTGCCCGTCCATCTCGGCGAGCGACTCTCGCGGTTGGCCCGTGCGCGCCAGAACCTCATCCAGCGCCTCGACCGTGACCCTACGCCCGAGGAGATCGCTGGTGAACTGGGTATCACACCCGAGCAGGTGACACGCGCTGAGCAGGCGGCTCTCACCCCGGCGTCGCTGGACGAAGCCCACACTGATGACGGTACCGGTTCCCTGGCCGAGGTGATTGCTGACCCGATGGAACTGACTCCGCTTGAGCAGGTGGCTCACGGTCTGCTACGCGATGACCTCAGCGAGGCGATGTCGCACCTGACCCCGCGTGAGCAACACATTCTCAGCCTGCGCTATGGCCTTACCAGCGAGAGCGCCCTTACACTGGAGCAGATCGGGCAGCGGCTTAACCTCACCCGTGAGCGCGTCCGCCAGTTAGAGAGCGAGGCGCTGAAGAAGCTGCGCGACCCGCACCTCGGTCGGCGGCTCCACGGCTATTTTGACGAGTAGGGGCACAGCAGCACCCTTACGTTGCCAGAGATGCTGGCCCTGATGCTACGGCATCAGGGCCAGCGCTGTCTCGGCCCGCTCACGCCAGACCGATGCCGGGGCCAGATCCGCCGCACGGATCAGTTCGCTACGGGCGCGATCACGCTGGCCAAGGGCGTTCAGAGCCATCCCCAGATAGTAGAAACTCTCCGCCCCACCGTCGCTATCGGCGGCGCGCTGGGCGGAGGATAAGGCGGCATCCGGATGGTTGCAGTAGTACTGAAGCGCGGACAGGGTTGTCCACGCCGCGCCATCAGTAGGCATCGCCGTCACTGCGACCTCAGCCAAGGGTGCGCCGCTCTCGCACGGCTCGTAGGCAGAGGTAAGATGAAACTGCGCCCCGAGCAGGGCGTAGTGACCGCGCCGCGCAGCGGGAGCCTTCGCCCATGCCAGACTGTACTCTAGGCTGGCCTCGGGGTATTCGCTGCGGGTGATGTACCAGTTGGCCAGAGCAAGGTGCATCTCGGGGTCGTTCGGGTTCAGTCGTACGAGTGTGTCAATCTGGTCACGGGCGGCATCCCCCTGGGCGGTGGAGAGATAGGCCAGGGCCAGGAGCGCCCTGGCCTGCGGATCGTCAGGTTGTGTGCGGACGATCTGCGCAAGCCGATCACGCCCACCCTGACGATCCCCGGCCCGCCAGCGCGTGTAGGCAGCATAGACAGCCGACTCACGGGCGTGTGGGCTATCGGGCCGTACCTGGGCAAACTGATCCTCAGCCAGCCCATAGAGCCCCACGTTCAGGTAAAGCTGCCCAAGCCGATAGGATCGGCTCTCTGGTGGGGCCGAGATCGCGGCGACAAGCTCGTCCTGCCATGTGGTATCGGTAGGGAGTAGCGGTGCTAGGAGCGGATCGGCGCTGGGGGCGTGATCGGTCGTGACGTGTTCAAGAGCGGCCATCGCCGCGTCGGGGTCACGTGCGGCTAACAGCAGAGCTAAGCGATAGGTGGCGAGACTAGCCCACGGCAACGGCGGGGAGAGATCGAGCGCAGCGCGGTAGTTGGCCTCAGCAGAGGCATCGTCACCCTGCCGCAAGGCATAGTCAGCCCGCAGAATACGGGCGGGGGAGCGGTAGCCGCACGCTTCCTGAGTGCGACAGTCCTCGGTCAGCGCCCAGGTTTTGACGGCGAGGGCGGCACGTCCATCGTTGGCGAGAACGTGTCCCAGATAGATCAGGGCCACCTGGTAGTCAGTGGGGAGCAGGCCACCCTGCATGGACAGACGCAGGGCGCGCTCGGCGGGTGAGTACTCGCCACGGATAGCGCGAACCATGCCCAGACGCAGGGCGGCATCGGGAAACGCACGCGGATCGATCACCTGATAGGCCCGCAGCGAATCGTAGTATCGGCCCGCGCGAAAGAGGTCATCGGCAGCCCGCAGCGGGGCGCGTGGGTCGGGCCGAAGGGCCACCAGCGCCGCCACAGACAGGAGAAC
>JBAXMH010000087.1:0-17513 GCA_037134395.1 Chloroflexales bacterium | reverse complement strand
CAGCCCTCACCCCCCAGCCCCCTCTCCCAGAACGGGAGAGGGGGAGCCGAACGCACTCTGGTGCGGAATCTCCCCTCTCCCCTGGTGGGAGAGGGGCAGGGGGTGAGGGGGAAAGGTCGGCATGGGATCTACTTATGTGAAAGGTATTGGATGTAAAACTGTTACCCCACGGTTGGGGTACCCTTGCCCTTTGCCGGGGTCTCCTGTACGCGGCGCAGTTCCTCAACGCGACCAGCGAGGTGGGCGATCTTTGCGCTTAACTCGTCAATGTCACGCTTGGAGGGGATGTTCATCCGGTTCAGGAACTGCTCCAGGCTCGTCTCTACCTGGGTGCTGATGGTGGCAACCCCGCTCTGGATCGGGTTTATCTGGGGCTGCGTCGTCTTGCGAATGCGCTCCACGGTCTCGTCAATCAGGTGCTGAGCATCCTTCTGGGCGATCTCTCCCCGCTCCACGAGCCGATTGATGAACTCCTCAGCCTCATCGCGGCTCAGGGCGAGGGCACCCACGCCCGCAAGCAGCAGCTTGCGCACGACCTCAAACATCTGGGTGCTACTATTCAGTGTGGGAGGCAGCTCTTCGACCTGGCGGACGTTGACCTCGATCTCTTCGATGCTCATGGTTTCTGCTCCTTTATGTATTGTCGCTAAACAATAGTGTCGCAGTACCCCGCAGGCAGAAACCATCATAGCATGTGTGTGCCTGCGAGTACATACATAACGCACTGCGTTATGTAGCAAGTGTAACACCTATAACGCAGCGTGTCAATACGAAGATCGAGCGGACACCCGTGATCTAGCGAAACTCGTGGCTACCTACATCCTCGCGGTAGGTGCGGCCAGGGAAGGTGATACGCTCGGCGTTCAGCAGTGCGCGCCCACGGGCACCGTTGAGGGTAGATCCACGTCCCACCACCGTTGCCACATGCCCGCCGGTCATGGTGACATCGGGGGCAACGCTGTGGGAACCCATGATTATGTTGCCGAGGATGCCGCCCCCGCCGCGTGTCGCCGGGGAATAGCGCATCCCCGCCGGGTTGGAGGTCTGATCATGAAAAACCAGCACGCCCTCGTCCACATCGTTCAGGCCGCGCACGGCTCCGCCGACAGAAAAATGGTGCGGGTAGCCCTGTGTCACCAGGGCCATACCAACGCTCGCCTCGTCACGCCAACGCAGCGGCGGCATCTGCTGAAGTCGTCGGCCAATGGCGGCTTCAATAAGGTACGGCAGGTCGTCCTCCAGGCGCGGCAGCACCACCTGAGCCTCCATATCGCGCAGACAACAGCGCACGTTGGCAATACGTGGCCCCTGGTCGGTGATGACGCAGTCAATACCGAGGATGCCCCAGTACGGCAGCCCTTCACGGGCGAGGGCGGCAATGATCGGGGTGATCAAATGGCTGTGCATGTGAGCGCCGAGGCGTTGGGAGTAGCGTGAATTTCCGCAGATCGCGCCCATGCCCGGTGCTGCTGGGCTATCGGGCGTGGCATCGAACTGGTCGTAGATCCTCACCGGCAGCAGGGGCAGTGCCGTGCTGCCATCCACAATTGCCGAAAAGCTCATCGTGATTCCCGGCAGATACTCCTCGATTACGACACCGTTGCTGCTGCCTTCCATGGGCCGGTTGATGAACAGGCCGCGCAGAGCCTCCAGGGCGGCATAGCGGTCGTGATAGGTGCCACCGCCAGCGGCGGGGTGGTCGGCCTTGAGGACGACGGGCAGGCTATGGGCGGCTAGGTACTTTTCGGCGGTGGGCAGGCTAGTGAAGGTACGCCCGCGTGCGGTGGGCAGTTGGTAGCGTTGGAGAAACTCCTTGGCGTAGCAGCGACTCCACTCCAGGCGCGTGCTGCGCTGTGAAGCCCCAAACACACCAATGTGCATCGCCACCACTTCATCAACGATCCCCGACCAGAGCGGGCCGCTTTCAGCGGGGACAATCAGGTCAATTTGCTCGGCGAAAGCCCAGTTCGCCACAGCGCTGGCGCTGTAGGCGTCCAGATCAACCTGTGGCGCGAGTGCGACGGTTCCACCGTTACCAGGCGCACAAAACACATCGGTGTTCGGGCTGGAAAAGAGCTTCCAGACCAGTGCGTGGGCACGTCCATCGGAGCCAAGGACGAGGATTTTCATAACGTGTGAAGCGAAAAATGAGGCGCATTCCGCCCTACGTATGTGCTGCGGCGATCAGGTTGCGAATAAGCATTACATTCGTCACCGGGCCGGTGCCTCCGGGTACGGGCGTGATCGCGCCCGCTATCTCCGACACCGTGGCAAAGTCCACATCGCCGATCAGGCTGCCGTCGGCTGCCACGTTCGTGCCAAAATCAATCACCACTGCGCCGGGTCGGATCATCTCCGCCGTGACCAGGCCGGGTCTCCCGGCGGCCACGCAGACGATCTCGCACTCGCGCAGGATCGCCCCCAGGTCGGTGGTGCGCGAGTGGCAAATGGTAACAGTAGCGTCGGCCTGGATGAGTAACTGGGCCATAGGACGCCCAACGATGGCTGATCGTCCGATCACGGCAACACGCTTGCCGCGTAGCCCGATGTTATAGCGGCGCAGCAATTCCATACCGCCCGCCGGTGTGTTTGGCACTCGGGCAGGACGCCCCTGGGCCAGCAACCCGGCGTTGATCGGGTGAACGCCATCCACGTCCTTACGGTGGTTAATCCGCATAATCGCGGCATCGGCATTCAGGTGGGCCGGTAGCGGCAGTTGGAGCAAGATTCCGTCGGTAGTCGGGTCGGCGTTGAGTTCGTCAATCGTCACCTCCAACTGTACCTGAGCGGCGTCGGGTGGCAGGCTGAGCAGGCGACAGCGAGCTCCCACAGTGGCGCAGAGTTTCTCGATACTACGCACATAGCGGGTTGATGCGGCGTCACCGAGTACCTGGATGACGGCCAGCCCTGGGGCGCGACCGATCTTCTGGCGGATGGTGGCGATATCGGCCTGGGCCGCCGCACGTAGCTCCATGGCGAGGGCGCGTCCATCAAAAATGGTAGCAGTCACGTGTGTCTATCTCTCTCGAATACAAATTGTACACTCACCCATTGATCCGGCTGCGCACGATTTCGAGGATGCCCTCTGCTTCCTCGCCGAGTCCAATCACCATATCCTCGATCTGGGCACGGGTTTCACGAACAAAGATTTTGTCCTCCAGCCCCGAGAGATTGATCTCGACATTGAGGACGGCGCTCTGCACGGTGGCGCGAGCCAACAGGGCGGCCACGCCAATATCGCTCACGATCAGGCGCGAACAGCGGCTGGCAAGTGAGGTACAGAGGGGCATCAAGGCCGCAGCAGCCTGTGCGGTGCGCAGAGGCACCTCACTTGCCACGCGGGTAACCTTCTGGATGGCAGCCTGGCGACTGGCCGCGTCTGCGTCGGTGGTTCGCGGCAGCCGGTAGGTCGCCGAGAGCCGCTCAAAAATCTCAATATCCTGCTGGGCAAGCGATTGGAGTTCGTGGCGCAGCCCCTCGGCGCGATCCTGGATGCCGCGCACCTCAGCCTCGATCTCGGCGAACTGCTTTTTGCCAATGGTGAGAGAGCAGACCATGCTCACGAGACCGGCCGCCATTGCCCCGCTGATCCCCGCGACGCTTCCGCCACCAGGAGTCGGCGCACTGGATGCGAGATTGCCAAGAAATGTGTCAATCGTCTGCTCACTAAGGGTAGTGCTCATCCCAATAATCTCCTTCCCTGACGCCCTGCCGTGTTCGGCGCGGCTTCTGCCCCCATTATAGCAGCCAGCGCCGAGTTGGGGGATGGAGGCAGTTCTGGCAGATGTCACCAAGGATCGTGCTACACTGATACAGCTTTCCGGGAAATCTCTGGGGAGTTTATGTGGAGACTGACCACCGCACACGCCGTCGTCGTTTGCTGATGTGGGACCGAGATCTGGCGTGATGAGGAGGCAAGGTAATGGCAAAGCAGCAGATCTCTCTCGCAGGGAAGGTGGCAGTGATCACCGGCAGTACACGTGGCATTGGTCGAGCAATCGCCGAGCGGTACGGGCGGGCCGGTGCGAGAGTGATGGTCTCCTCCTCGCGTGCCGATGCGGTCGCCCAGGCCGTGGGTGAGCTACGCGCCCAGGGGATTGTCTGCGAAGGAACGCCCTGCGAAGTTTCAGATCTGAGTCAGGTACAGGCACTCATGCGGCGGGCGCTCGATGCCTTTGGCCACGTGGACATCTGGATGAATAACGCGGCGGTGTCCGGGCCGTTTGGAGAGACGCTGGATGTATCACCGGAGGAGTGGCGGCGCGTGCTAGAGGTGAACGTCTTTGGCTGCTATCACGGCTGTATCAGCGCCCTTCCCCACATGATCGAGCGCCAATCAGGTAAGATCATTAACGTCTCGGGCGGCGGTGCCAAACGTGCCCAGCGCTTCCTCAGCGCCTACAGCACCTCGAAGGCGGCCATTGTCCGACTCACCGAGGGCTTCGCCCGCGATTATCACGATCACCCCTACCTCTCGTTTAACGTCCTCGCCCCCGGCATGGTGCCCACCGATATGATGAACAGCTTCCGCACGGTTGGTACGGGTGCCGAAGCGATTAAAGCTCTGCCAAAGGTGATGAAAATCTTCGGCACCACCGCTGAGGAGACGGCGGATGTGGCCCTGCGCATGGCGTCGAGTGCGACCGACGGGGTGAGCGGGAAGGTTTTCGAGTTGATGCCACGGCGGCGGGTACTCTGGCGGTTAGCCACAGCGGCTCTGCGCTGAGAGATGTCAGAAATCTGCAACGCGAACGGGGGATGTATGGCGAACCTGAACGAGCGGATTGGCGAGGCGATTAAGCGGAAGCGCCAGCGGGATCGGCTGACTCAGAACGACCTTGGCGGCAAGATTGGCGTTAGCGGATCGTATATCTCAAGTATCGAGTCGGGGCAGACGGGGGTGCGGATCACCGAACTGGAGGCTCTGGCGACCCACCTGCGCACGACGGCGATTGATATGATTAACGAGGCGGCTGGGCGCGATGAGTATAAATTCACCACGGCAACCCGTGAACGTGACGCCTTCCTGACTCTCTACGATGGCCTGACTGCCGAACACAAAAAGCAGGCTCGCACCTTCCTCATGTTTCTGCGCGAGGTTCAGCTTCACCCAACGGAAGAGTAAACAGGGCAGCAGAATGGGGCGAGCGCCATGCGCTCGCCCCATTCTGTTGTGGTGCCGTTAGCGCCGCCCCATCGCCTTGTAGTAGTTGTCGGCGATCTTCTGCGCCGAGGCGACCAGATCGTTCCAGTTGAGAATTTCCGCATCGGGAATGAGTCGTCGTCGCTGGATGATGACCCAAGACCAGAGTGCAGCTTGCCCCAGAAATACGAAGACAACGATTCCCACCATGACCCAGAAATCGCCCATGGCTTACCAGCCTTTCTTCATCACGCCATATTGACGTATCATAGCAAACGTGTGCCTCCGGCGCCATGATGCCGCCATTATCGCACGCCTGTATGTCTCGTGCAAATTCCTGCCTCCTGCCTCCTGCCTCCTGCCTCCTGCCTCCTGCCTATCCCCAGCCTAAATCCTCGGATTTTTTCTTAGATTTTTTTGACGATGGAGAATCACCTTCATCGCCCGACTCCCCCGACATTTCTTCGTCGAGCATCTGATCCACCATCTCCTCCCAATCCTCGCCAGCATCCTCACCGAGTTCTTTGCCCATGCGCTTGGCCCAGCGGGCGATTGAGCGCGGGTCGTTCTCGTCTAGGCCCGCAAAGTTGGTCGGGTCGGCCATAGCCTCCATACGGGCATCCTCAGACTTGGGGGTAGCAAATCGTGAGACGGCACGGCGCACCTGATGGTTGCCGCAGCGTGGGCAGGCCAGGCCGGGTGGATCGCTGAAGCCCTGGACAAGCTTCTGAAATGTGCCGCTGCATGCGGGGCACTGGTACTCATAGATGGGCATCGTGTATCCTTACTTAGACAAGGTGTCAGGTGCCGGGTTTCAGGTGCCAGGTTTCGGCGAGACAATTCGTAGTAGCGGATTCAGCCGTATACGGGACTGTTCGGCAGGCTGGAAGCCTGCGCTACGGACGGTAAACCTGACACCTGACACCTGACACCTGACACCTGACATCTGACACCTTAACTTACGCACTGACAATCTCTTCAATCAGGGCGGGCGCTATCACTGGCGTAGGGACGATTGTGTAGGCGGACAGGAGATGCGCCGCAACGCGCCGGGCATCTTCAGGGCTGGCGGCATGAATGCTCAGAAGCGGCGAACCCTCCGCAACCCAGTCGCCGACCTTGGCAACAAGCACGAGGCCCACACGCGGATCAATACTGTCTTCTGTCCGTACCCGTCCGCCGCCCAGGGCGTTGCAGACCGTACCGAGGGTTTGGCCATTAATCGTGGCCACGTAGCCAGAGTGCGGTGCCGGAAGATCAATGTGCGCGGGGGCGGAGGGCAGGAGGCTGGGGTTCTCAACAAAGGCCAGGTTGCCGCCTTGGCTAGTGATCATTCGGGTGAACGTAGCCCATGCCGCGCCGCTATCGAGAGCCTCACGGAGCAACGCCCGCGCCGACTCATCGCTTGGACGCAGCTTGGCCAGATAGACAAGTTGCGCACCAAGGGCCATGCATAGCTCGACAAGATCGGTCGGCCCGCCGCCACGCAGCGCGCTGATTGCCTCGCGTACCTCCAGGGCGTTGCCAATGGCGAATCCAAGGGGCTGCTGCATCGAGCTGAGTACAGCAGATACCTGGCGGCCGGCGTGGCGGCCAATCGCTACCATCGCACGAGCCAGCGTGCGTGCATCATCAATCGTGGGCATAAATGCGCCGCTGCCGTACTTCACATCCAGGACGATGCAGTCGGCACCGGCGGCGAGTTTTTTGCTCATCACACTGGCTGCAATGAGCGGGATCGACTCAACGGTAGCGGTGACATCGCGCAGCGCATAGAGTTTTTTGTCGGCGGGGGCAAGATCGCCGCTCTGGGCCGCGATCACCAGACCCACCTCACAGACACAGCGGCGGAACTCCTCTGCGCTCAGGTTGGTACGCAGGCCAGGGATGCTCTCCAGCTTATCAACAGTGCCGCCGCTAAACCCCAGTCCGCGCCCGCTCATCTTGGCCACCGGTAGGCCCACCGATGCAACCATCGGCGCAAGCAGCAGGGTCGTCTTATCGCCAACACCACCGGTTGAGTGCTTATCAACCGTAAGCGGCACCAGATCGTGCAGATCGAGCATAGCGCCGCTGTGAGCCATAGCGAGGGTCAGATCTGCGGTCTCGCGGTCGTCCATCCCACGTAGCACCACCGCCATCGCCCAGGCGCTCATCTGGTAGTCGGGAATATCACCGGCAGCATAGCCCATAATCAGCCAGGAAATCTCTGTGCTGGTGAGCGCGCCGCCGTCCCGCTTCTTTGCGATCAGATCTACTGCTCGCATGAACTCATTCCGTTCGCAATGCACCATTCACAATACGCAATTCTGTCGCTACTCAGCCCTTGCTCTCTCTCTCCGCCCTATCCGCACGCTGCTTAAAGATCGAGAGCTGGATCTGCGCATCGTGATTGCATACCTCACAGAGACCATCCTTGAGGCCAATCAGACGGGCTACGCCGTTGGTACGAGTGATCAGCGTGGCCTGACAGCCGGGGCAGCGGGTGGCCTGAGTAACCTCAGCACCATAGACATAGTGCAGCCCGCTCTCGTGACCGATGCGCTTGGCCCGTACCACCGAGGCCGCCGTCTCGCTACCGGCGTCTCCGGGGATCACGTGCCAGGGCGTGTGGTCGCCCAGGTTCGTAACGATCCACGCCGCCAGCTCGCGCAGTTCATCGGGGCTATCGTTCACCCCGTTGTGGATGCGCGTACTCACCTCAATATGGCAGTGGAAGCGGGCGTGAGCCTGGGCAATGATCGCCAGACACTCCCGCCAATCGGGAATGCCACCGAGGCGGGCATATGAGGCATCGCTAAACCCACGCAGGTCGAAGCTGATTGCGTCGAGGTAGGGAGCGAACGCTTCCAGGGCTTCGGGAGTGAGGACGCCGGTGGTGCAGAGGGCGGTGACGCGGCTGGAGGCTCGGCTGAGCTGGAGCAGAGCAAGGACGTATTCGTGAGAGACGGCTGGCTCGCCATAGGCCCAGACTACCCCACGACAGAGTTTCTCTAGGGCGAAGTTCGCTGCCCGCTCGGCGTCGAGGCGGCGCTGCTTGGCTGGGTCGGTGGGAATAGTGGCGTAGGGGCCGCGCTGCTGATCGGCGGTGAATGCGTAGCCCCAGCCACCAATCGAGAGCATAAGTGTGTCGGGGAAGAAGTGCCAGAGTCGGTGATCCTCCACCGGGCCAATGGCTGCGCCGCTGATCAGCCCAAAGTTCAGCAGGGTGATCCCTTCCTCAGTGGCGGCACGCACATGGCAATGGCCGATCTCTCCGGGGCGGAGTGCGCAGCGCCATTGACATGCGGCGCAATGAAAGGCTCCATCATCGCTCGGGGTCAGAAGTTCAGCGAGAGGCATGGTCATGCAGACTCCTCGAAACAGGCACAGCCTAGCGTTTTGCGAATCCTTCGGGTATAATGCGAGAGAGTTTGGGGGGGAACTCTCCCCTCGTTGCTCTGCACGTCGCCTCCTAGTGGGCATCGTATCACACAGCACCCGAGTACTGCGCCTTTAAGGATACCATGGATCAGACACCGCCGCGCCATCGGCTGGGGATGCAACCATCCCCTCCCGACGCACCCACCGCCGACGGCTTGTGGGAACACCTCCCCGACGATCAACCCGATGAAGCTCCACCTATGCGCGTCCGCCACCTCGTCCGCGAGTTGGTTGAGACCGCAATCTTCATCCTGCTGGTCTTTTTTATCGTTCGCGGGATCGTCCAGAACTTTAAGATCGAGGGGACAAGTATGGAACCCTCGCTGCACACGGGCCAGTATATCCTGGTCAATAAACTGGTCTACTTCCATTTTGATCTGAATGCGCCTATTCGTCTGCTGCCCGGCCAAGAGAGCCAGCCCCAGAAAATTATCTACCCCTTCCACCAGCCCCGTCGCGGCGACATCCTGGTCTTTGAGTATCCGCGTGATGTGAGCAAAGACTATATCAAGCGGGTAATCGGGCTCCCCGGTGACACCCTTGAGATCCGCGATGGTAAGGTCTTTGTCAATGATGTGCCGTTGAGCGAACCCTACCTGAATGGTGCGGCAACCGCGTGTCCTGGCAGCCGAGTCTGTGGTAATGGCCCGTTTGTCATTCCCGAGGGCAAGATTTTTGTGATGGGCGATAATCGCGGTAATAGTAGCGACTCTCGCGAGTGGGACGCACTGCCCCTTGACCGGGTCGTCGGCCAGGCGTGGCTGATTTATTACCCTGTCTCTAGCTGGGGTCTCGTGCTACACCACGACTACTGAGAAGTTATGCGTATTGCCGTTAACGCCCACCTGATCGCCCACACTCGCTCATTCCGCCGCGCTGGTATCTCCCACTACGTTGAGCAAACCCTGGCCCAGCTTGGGCAGATTGACCAGGAAAACCTCTACGATATTTATACGACCCGTGGGCTCGATGCGGCTGCCCTTGGCCTACCGCCACATTTTCGGGTACACCCGAGCATGCTACCCACGATCAATCCGCGTGTCCGCATCCCCTGGGAGCAACTGATCGCTCCGGCCCTGCTGCGCGCCTCCGGGGCCGACATCTTTCACGGTGTCCATAGCGTTGTGCCGCTGAGTTGCCCGGTACCTAGCGTCGTCACGATCCACGACCTCGCTTTCATCCGTTTCCCGCAAACCTTTCGGGCCTACAACCGGGCCTACCTCGATTTCGCTACCCGCATGAGCGCCCGCCGCGCCGCTCGCATTCTGGTGGTCTCCGAACACACGAAGCGCGAGGTTGTCGGCATGCTCGGCGTGCCCGCCGAGCGCGTGATCGTGACACCCAATGCCGCCCGCGATCACTTCCGCCCGCCTGTATCCGCCGTACTCAACGCCTTCCGCACCCGCCACCACCTGCCGGAACGCTTTGTCCTCTATGTGGGCACCCTGGAGCCGCGTAAGAACCTGACCACCCTGCTCGACGCCTATGCCGAGGTCTCCCGCCGTTTCCCCGACGTACCCCTGCTAGTGGGCGGTGGCAAGGGCTGGCTCTACGACACGATCTTTGAGCGGCTCGATACGCTCGGCCTGCGCGACAAGGTCACGTTCGTGGGCTACCTCGACGAGGACGAACTGCCGCTCTGGTACGCTGCCGCCACCGTCTTTGTCTTTCCCTCGATCTACGAGGGATTCGGCATGCCCCCACTAGAAGCTATGGCCTGCGGCACCCCCGTGGTCACATCCAATACGTCGAGCCTACCCGAAGTTGTGGGCGATGCTGGATTGATGGTGGATCCACATAGCGCCGATGCCCTGGCCGACGCCCTGACTCGCGTGCTGAGCGACCGTGAGTTGCATGCCGACCTCGCCGAGCGCGGACTACGCCGTGCCACCACCTTCACCTGGCGCACCACCGCCGAGCGCACGCTGCGGGCGTATCAGGAGGCAGGAGGCGGGTAGCAGGAGGCAGGAGGCATCCTGCTACCCACCTCCTATCCAAGTGTAGATACGCGGTTGACGTGCATGGGGCAGACTGCTATAATCGGTCCGCTCTTGCTGTCCCACACCATAAGTTCGGAGGCTTATTCGCAATGGGTTTCATTGACTACATGACCGCGTCCAGCCCTGCTGCCGGCTTCGGCACACTTGCGTGGATCTTCTTCCTGCTCCAACTCATGGGTGTGGGTGCGGGTGCCTATCTCGTCTACGCGCATACAGAGCGTAATCTGGCGCGACACACATTTATGCGTCAGCTCGGGATCGCCTTGCTGGTGCTTGGCGGCGTAAGCTTGCTCGCCGCCGTGCTGCGTCTGGCTGGCGTGCCGCTGATCAGCCAGCGCCTATGGCTGTGGATACTGTTGCTGGTAGAACTGGCCTCTGGCGGCTATATCTACTACTACGTACGCACTGTGCTTCCTGATCTAGAGAAAGCCCAGGCCGGGAAACGTCCCTTACGCACGGTGCAGGTACGTAGCGTGACCACCGATGCGGCCGCCCCCGCTACCCCGCGCCCGGTGGCAACCACCGGACGCCGCGAAGCCCGCCGCGAGCGCAAAAAGAAGAAGTAAGGATGTAAGGGGCGTAGGGGCGTAGGGGCGGCTCGCGAGCCGCCCCTACGCCCCTACGGCAACCACCGGGCGGTCACCCTCAGAGCCTCCCGCAGCCGACGATGGTATTCGGCACGCGGGATCTCGACGGTGCCGAACTGGAGCATATGCGGGCCGACGATGTACTGCGAGTCGAGCAGCACAAATCCTCCCCGGCGCAGCCGATCCACCAGATGCACCAAGGCTACCTTGCTCGCATCACTCTCGCTGTGAAACATACTCTCGCCGGCAAACAACCCCCCAATGGCGACCCCGTATAGCCCGCCCACCAGTCGTCCCTCACGCCAACTCTCGACACTGTGAGCAATCCCTCGCCGGTGGAGATCGCTGTAGGCTCGCACAATCTCGGCTGAGATCCAGGTTGTCTCGCGCCCCGGCACCGACTCGGCACACGCCCGAATCACTGTCTCGAAGGCAGTGTTGACGCGCATCTCGAAACGACCGCTACGCACGGTGCGGGCCAACCGGCTCGGCACACGGAAGCCGTCGTCAAGCGGGATGACCGCACGGATCGTCGGCTCGTACCAGCCAATCCCGCCGTTATCGCTGGCCATGGGGAAGATGCCGCTACGGTAAGCGGCGATCAGCATGTCAGGGGTAAGCATTGCTACTCCACGCGCCGGATTCCGCTGGTGACGATCTGAATGGCCCAGAGCAGCAGTGCCAGGGCGCTGAGCGTGCCTAGCCCCACCGCCCAGGATTCGCCGTTGAGGGCAAGGGCGATCCAGAGAGGCGCGCCGAGCAACCCGTGGGTGAGCAGGCTGATTAGCAGCACGGACGGGATGATGGCCATGGCCATGCTCTGCCACGCATAGCGGTAGGTGGAGAGCAGCACGTACATGGTTGCGTACGAAATCAGCCCGGCCATGATTGCCGCAAAGAGTGAGCTAGGCATGCCCAGAGGCAGGGCAAGCTCACGATACGACCATAGGCCGGCTCGCAGGCCGAGCAGTTCGATCAGCAGGTGGTAGAGCAGGAAGATCAGGTAGGTGAGAACGCCGGTGATACTGCCGGGGAACCACCAGCGGATCAGGTAGAGGTAGAGGACGAGCATAGCAGGCAGCGGATAGAGCCAGCCCGCAACCAGGATCTGCGCTACGGGTATGGGCTGCGTGAGGACGGCCTGCACGCGATCCAAACTTACTCCATAGAGTATGTTCCACAGGGGTGAAGCCAGGGCGCTCAGATGCCCGGACACCATAACGAACAGGTAGATCGGAGATCGCTGCTGCCAGGTAAGGTAGCCAGCGGCGCAGTAGCAGATGATCAGCAAGGCAATCGCAGCAGTCTCCATAGCTCCCCAAACAGATGGTGTCAGGTGTCAGGGTCAGGTGTCAGGTTTACCGTTCGTCATGCGGGCTTCCCGCCTGCCGACGGTCATCTGGCGGACTGGAAGCCCGCTCTGTCACGCTGAAACCTGGCACCTGAAACCTTGTCTTACAGATCAAGCGGATCAAGCCCAGACTGCCATGTCACCTTGAGCTCGCCGATGCTGAGGCGGGCCAGGGTTTCCTCGCCGTCGCGCAGGAGCAACTCTCTCTCGGCACGTACCTCGCCCACGGCGGCAATGATCACCTCGGCCATATGTGCCTCGAAAGCCGCTGCCTGCGTGGGCGCGATTTCTACCAGAAAACGGCTGGGCGTCTCGCTGAAGAGTCGGGCCTGTTGACTGGTTGTCCCCGCGATCAGGGCGATGTCCAGATCTAGGCCGAGTTCACCAGCCATCGCCATCTCAGCGGCAGCCACAGCCAACCCGCCCTCGTTCAGATCGTGGCAGGCCCGCACCAGTCCAGCGGTGATCGCCGTATACAGGTGGGCAAAGGTGGCCCGCGCAGCGGCCAGATCAACATGCGGCAGGGCGCTCGTCCCCACATCGGTTCCGATAGCCTGGAGGTGGGAGCCAGCCAGTTCATCGCGGGTGGCACCCACCAGGTAGACCCGATCCCCCGCCGCTTTCAGATCCATCGTCACGCAGCGGCGCACGTCGGGGACGTTGGCCAGGGCCGAGATCAGCAGCGTGGGCGGGATGGCCACGCGCTGGCCTGAGGCATCGCGGTACTCGTTATTCAGGCTGTCTTTGCCGCTGATAAAGGGCGTACCGAAGGCTACGGCGGCATCGTAGCAGCCAGCGGCGGCCCGCACCAGTCCCGCCATCCGGTCGGGTTGCCGGGGGTCGCCCCAGCAAAAATTATCCAGAATCACGGTGCGTTCCGGGTTCCCGCCGACGGCGACCACATTGCGTAGCGCCTCGTCCACCGCAGCCAGAGCCATCCAGTAGGGGTCAATCTTGCCGTAGCCTGGGTTCATCCCGCAGCCCAGGGCCAGACCCTCGGTGCTGTGGGGTAGCGGCTGGAGGACCGCCGCGTCGCCGGGGCCATCGCACTGTTCTCCCACCAGCGGCTTAATCACCGTAGCCCCGCCAACTTCGTGGTCGTAGCTGCGGATGATTCGCTCCTTCGAGGCGATATTGGGATGGGAAAGCAGGCGCAGCAGCGCTGCACTAGTACTAGAGGGAGAGCAGGGAGAGGGTAAACCCTCTCCCCGCTCTCCCACTTCCCAGAGGGCATCAAGCACGCGCTGGGGGCGACCATCGTGCAAAAAAGCCATATCAATATCAACCAGGGTCGCACCGGCATAGGCCACGCGCAGGTGCTTATCGTCGCTGAAGTGGCCGATCACGCAAGCTCCCACATCTTCGCTCGCGCAGAGGGAGAGGAAGGCGTTAATGCTCGTGGGTGGCACCGCCAGCACCATACGCTCTTGGGCTTCGGAGAGCCAGACCTCCCAGGGCTGAAGGCCAGCGTACTTTAGTGGCACCTGCTCCAGTTCCACCGACACGCCTGTCTCGGCACCAATCTCGCCTACGGCGGAGGAGAGGCCACCCGCACCACAGTCAGTAATCCCGCTATAGAGGCCCAGATCGCGGGCCTGGAGCAGCACATCAAGCAGTTTCTTCTCGGTGATCGGATCGCCGATCTGCACGGCGCTACCCACATCGGCGGCGGTGCTGTGAGTCAGCTCAATGCTGCTGAAGGTCGCGCCGTGGATGCCATCGCGCCCGGTGCGACCACCCAGCACCACCACCGCATCGCCGGGACGAATGTTGTGCGGGTTGGATCCACGCGGGGCAATACCCAGAGTACCGCAGTAAACCAGCGGGTTCGCGGTGTAGCCGGGATCGAACAGCACCGCCCCGTTCACGGTGGGGATGCCCAACTTGTTGCCATAATCGCGCACACCCGCCACTACGCCTGCCGCGATGCGCTGGGGAGAAAGGACGCCCTCGGGCGGACTATCATCAGGCGGGCCGAAGCAAAGGACATCGGTGTTCGCGATGGGTTGCGCCGAGACCCCCAGCACATCACGGATCACCCCACCCACGCCAGTATTCGCCCCGCCGAAGGGCTCCAGGGCGCTGGGATGGTTATGCGTCTCCACCTTAAACGAAACCTCGTGATCTTCGCCAAAGGCGATGATCCCGGCGTTGTCCACGAAGGCAGAGAGGACCCAGGGGGAGGCAGGAGGCGGGAGGCAGGAGGCGGGAGGCAGGTTCGCAAGTACCTTCTCGGTAGCCACCATCAGGAAGGTCTTGATCATACTGTCAATCTCAACCTCATCCTGCTCCAGCATGTTCAGCATCGGGTAGAGCGACGTGTCTCCACTGTCGGCTCTGGCCTCCTGCCTCCTGACCCCTGACCCCTGACCCCCGACCCCTGACCCCTGACCCCCGACCCCTGACCCCTGACCCCGATACCGCACCTTGGCCTTAAACGTCTTATGGCTACAATGTTCGCTCCACGTCTGAGCAATCGTCTCCAGTTCACCGTCGCTAGGGTCACGGCCAAGCTGGGCGAAGTAGTCGCGCACAGCGCGCATCTCGTCGAGGTCGAGGGCCAGGATACCAGCGCGGCTGATCCGCAGTAACTCATCGTCGTCGGCAGCGCGCAGGGGCACGCGGGCGATAACGGGTTCGACCGAGGTGGGCGACGACACCAGCGCGGTGTAGAAAGCCATGCGGGCCTGCGGGCCATCGTCGGGATGGTAGACGAGCGTAGTCTGTACGAGGTCAACGGCCAGTTCTTTGGCGCGGGCATGGGGATCCGTTGATGCGGGCAGCAGGTAGCGACTGAGGGCGCGGGCCTGTTCAACCGTCGTCACACCCAGGCGACGGGCACCCTCAGCGGCGCTCTCGCCCGCGTTATCGGTGACACCAGGACGATAGGCGACCTCGACCACGCCGGCGACGCGTGTGCCCAGATCCTCTGCGGCCAGCGAGTCCGGCGAAAGCTCGCACCAGCTCACCCGCTGCACCACCGGGTCGTGGAGCAGTTCTGTCGCCATGCGTGCCACATCGGCGGGAGAGAGCTGGGATCCAGAGAGCAGATACAGCGTGTGAACAAGCTCGCCCTCAGCGAGCAACTCGTGTGGGGCAACGGTGACAAGAAAATGGGGCATGGCGCATCCAGGGTGGTGGTGGCTTCCGGGGCTTCGATTGTAGCCGATAGGGGATGGTGCGTCAAGGCTCACTCTGTAGATTGCGCTCTTCTGAGGTGCCTGCTATAGTGGCGGCGCGTAAATCTGTGTCCGTGATTTGTTGATCTCATGCATATATCTCGATCCCGCCGCCAAGGTCACACCAACCACCGTCAAAAGCGTGATGCCTATCTGCTGAGGTTTGTGTGGGATCTCGTCTGGTCACGCGGTACGCCTCTGGCACTGATTATCATCGCCGTCCTCGTGGTGCTGCTCGCCTACCAGGTACCCTTCCAGAGCCGCATTGACCTTACCTCTCAGCCCTCGCCGGTGGCCCTGGACGGAGTCTACCCCCCGGAACCGACACGCGATAACACCGCACAGATCTGGACGACCTCGCAGGCGTTTATTACCGTCCCCGGTGTGGGCATCGGCGATACGGTTCTGCGCCTGAGCTTCTTTGGGGGCAATGCTGCGGGCGCGGGCCGTATCCTCCAGATCCGCGCCGGTGGCAGCGATCTGGCCCCGGTTCGCCTGCGGCCCGCGTGGCAGACGGTATTCTTGAATGTGCCAGCCGCCGCATTTGATCGCCATAGCGGCGATCTTACGCTGGAGTTGCAGGTTGATGCGTTCCGTGCCCCCGGCGACCGACGCTGGCTTGGGGTCTCGCTCACCTACCTAGAGCTGTGGTCTGCGCCTAGATCGCGGACGCTGCCCCTGGGCCGGGCGCTCCAGCTTGGCCTTGTCTCTGTTCTGACTCTGTGGGCGCTGCGCTGTGCTGGTCTGCGCACGCGATCAGCGGCGGGTATCGCCTGCCTGATCATTCTGACCCTCGGCTGTGCCCTGGCATTGCCCGCAGGCGACCTGTATGCTCCCCGGTTTCAGGCAGCCCTCGCCCTTGACCTGCTCACACGCATCCTGACACTTACCCTCATCCTGGCGGCGGTTCTGCGCCTCGCCACAATCGGTTGGGCACGAGCGCGCTGGGCGGCCCCGCTACGAGTCACGGTGCTGCTGATCTTCACCCTGCGCCTTTCCGGGGTCATGCACCCTCAGTTTATCCCTATTGACCAGGGACTCCGTGCCCACCAATTAATCCTGATCAGCCAGGGTCGGATTGACGAGGTGCGCCCGATGCTTGAGCAGCAGTACGAGTGGGGCACCCGTGAGGCTGTCCCGTATTCGTTGCTCACGTACTACATGCTCATGCCGCTGGTGTGGCTCACCGGCAACCCGAGCGATCTTGTCACCTCAATAAAGCTGGTGACGGTGCTGGCCGACGCCAGTATGCCCCTGTTATTTTGGGCCATGCTGCGGCGTGATCCGCATGGCGGCGAGATAGCGGCGTGGGCTGGGTTGACCTACGCAGCCCTGCCCATCGGATACCTCTTCTTTCACGACGGTAGCTTCCCGACGACGCTTGGGGTGTGGGTGACGCAGGTGGCGCTGGCAGCGTACATCGTGCTGTTCGCCAATGATCGGAAAACGGATCGACGTATGCTGGGTACAGCCCTGCGCTGGCTGCTCTGCGCAGCACTGCTCACGCTCTCCATTACGGCCTACGTCACGCAGGTTGCCTTTGTGCCCTTTCTGATGGGGGCGCTGGCGGCGAGCTTGATCCTGATCGGTGACGGGCCAGGGCAGCGGCAGGCAGGTTGGCGTTTAGCCGGACTGCTGGTGGTTGGACTGACAGCGGCATGGCTGCTGGTCTACGCCAGCTATACGGTGACACTCCTCACACGCACGATCCCGGCCTACCTGGGGCTGATTGCGACACAGGGCTCAGTCGGGCACAACACCGACCGCTTCTTTGGTACGCCGATCAACAGTTTCTGGCAGCATCTCAGCGCCCACTTTCGAGTCTGGCCA
>JBAXMH010000086.1:0-17571 GCA_037134395.1 Chloroflexales bacterium | reverse complement strand
TGCCTCCTGCCTCCTGCCTCCTGCCTCCTGCCTCCTGCCTCCTGCCTCCTGCCTACTTACTCGCCCGCCGCGTCGCCACGTCGAAGATCACCGCTGATGCCAGCACTGCACCGCGCACGATGTACTGGTAGGAGATGTCTACGTTCATCAGGTTCATGCCGCTAGTGAGCGAGGTCATCACCAGCGCCCCGATGATCGAGCCCGTTACCCGGCCCACACCGCCCGCTGCCGAGACGCCGCCCACGTAGGCGGCTGCAATCGCGTCGAGTTCAAACAGCGTGCCGGCGGTGGTGGTGGCCGATTTGAGTCGCGCAGCGAAGAGGATGCCCGAGAGCGCCGAGAGCATACCCATCGAGCCAAAGACTACGTAGATGATCCGCTTCACGCTGATGCCGCTCAGTTCGGCTGCGTCGGGGTTGCCGCCCACCGCGTAGATGTGTCGGCCCAGCACCGTTTGGGTGGTGATGAAATGGTAAATTCCGGTTACCGCCAGCATAATCACCACGGTCCACGAGATCCCGTTGTAGCTCGATAGCACCCAGGTGATCGCCCCAACCAAGGCCGAGATAAAGACCAGCTTGAGGACAAAAATATCCTTCGGCAGCACCTCAAAGCTGTACGCCTCCTGCTTTTGGCGTCGGCTGATCTCGCTCATCACGAAGAGGACAATCGCCACCACACCCACCAGTAGCGTCAGGAAATGCATGTTGGGCAGAATTTTGATCGGAATATCCGGAATGAAACCATCGCCAATGGCGGTGAACGCCGTGTCGGCGATGATAATCGTGCCGGTGCCGGCGGTCGCCAGTTGCAGCAGGCCACGGAAGATCAGCCAGCCCGCCAGCGAGGCCACGAACGAGGGAATGCCCAACTGGGCCACCGGCAGGGCCGTAATCAGCCCGGCGATGGCTCCCAGCACCAGAACCATCGGGATTACCAAGAAGACCGGCCAGCCCAAGCTTTTGAGCGCAATGGCCGCGATTGCGCCGATGAACCCGGCCAGAAAGCCCACCGACAGGTCAATGTGTCGGACAACGATCACCAGAGTCATGCCGACTGCCAATACCGCGATGTATCCGGTCTGGTTCAGCAGGTTGCTCAGGTTACGCGCCGAGACGAAGGTGCCTTTGGTGGTGATTGCAAAGATCAGCATGATCACGAACAGGGCGATGTACATGCCGTACTCGCGGATATTCTGCCGCAGTACTTTCTGAAGATTTTGGAAAAACATCCCCGAGTCTCCTAGTTTGTCGCGAGACGCATCACTTTTTCCGGGGTCGCTTCGGCAATGGGGAGCTCACCTGTGATCCGGCCCGATGAGACGATGTAGACCCGGTCGCTCATGCCCAGCACCTCGGGAAGTTCCGACGAGATCATAATAATGCTCATACCTTGATCAACAAGTGTATTCATGAGCGTGTAGATCTCAAACTTCGCGCCAACATCAATCCCACGGGTGGGTTCATCGAGGATGAGCAGGTCGGGCTTCACAAAGAGCCATTTGCTCAAGCAGACCTTCTGCTGGTTGCCGCCGCTCAGGTTCGAGACGCGCTGCTCGACACTGGGCGTCTTGATGTTTAGCGAGACCTTGTATTCGTTGGCAATCTTAATCTCGGCGTTGCTGTCAATGACGCCACGCTGCGCAATCGCGTACAGGTTGGCAAGTGTAATGTTCTCCTTGACATCTTGGATCAAGATCAGGCCGTTGCCCTTGCGATCCTCAGTCACATAGGCCACCCCGGCGCTGATCGCGTCCTGCGGCTGCCGGAACGATTGCGGCTTGCCCTTCATCAGCAACTCGCCTTTGATCTGGTAGCCCAACGGGTTGCCGAAGATGCTCATCGCCAACTCTGTTCGCCCCGAACCCATCAGCCCGGCCACACCGACGATCTCGCCCCGGCGCACATTCAGGTTCACGTCGCGCAGGATCGTCCGGCCCAGCCCCGGATCGTAAGCGTTCCATCCGCGTACCTCCAGCACCACCTCACCCGGTTCCTTATGCTCGCGCCTCGGGTAGATGTTATCAATCTCGCGCCCGACCATATGCTTGATCAGGGCAGACTCAGAGACCTCGCCCTTGTGCGCGTCTAGCGTGCAGATCGTCTGCCCGTCGCGCAGCACCGTCACCGAGTCCGAGATTTCGATCACCTCTTTGAGCTTGTGCGAGATCAGGATGCACGTCACGCCCTGGTCGCGCAGACCGCGCAGCAGATCGAGCAGGTTGGCGCTGTCGTCCTCGTTCAGCGCCGCCGTCGGCTCATCGAGAATGAGCAGCTTGATGTCACGGCTCAGGGCCTTGGCAATCTCGACCAACTGCTGCTTACCGACGCCTAGATCTTTGATCTTTGCCGCTGGATTGACCTTGAGTCGCACCTTGTCCAGCATCTCGCCGGCCCGTTTGATCGTCTCGTTCCAGTTCACCAGCGGGCCGTTGCGGATCTCATTGCCCAGGAAAATATTCTCGTAGACCGTCAGTTCGGGGATCAGCGCCAGCTCCTGGTAGATGATCGCCACCCCCGCGTGCTCACTATCGCGGATGCCCCGGTAGCGCTGAACATCCCCACCCAGCAGAATATCCCCGCTATAGGTGCCGTGGGGGTAAACCCCGCTCAGCACCTTCATCAGCGTTGATTTGCCTGCGCCATTCTCACCGACCAAGCAGTGGATTTCGCCCCGTGCAACGCGAAAGCTGACATTGTTTAAGGCTTTCACGCCAGGAAATTCCTTGGTGATGTTCTTCATCTCCAAGATAGGAGTACTCATGGCGGCTCTCGTTTTTTTGAACCAAATATGGCGGATAGGAAAAAGGGCGGCTTCGCCGCCCCTCACGATACTTTTTCTGTGAGGCGTGAGCAGGTTCGCCGCCCACACCTCACAAAAAAGAGAAGTTCTCTACAGGCCGGTGAAGTCGCTCGCCTTGTAGTAGCCCGAGTCAATCAGGCTCGCCTTGAGGTTGGCCTTGTCCACCGTCACCACAGCGGACTGCACGGCAGGCACGTCCACCTTACCGTTGTTGTACACGCCCGAGGAGGTCGGGGTCTTGCCCTCAAGCAGGGAGACGGCAGCGGTGATCGCGTCCTTGACGAGGGTACGCACGTCCTTGAACACGGTCATAGACTGCTTGCCGTCAATGATGTACTGAACCGACGCCTTCTCCGCGTCTTGGCCAGTCACCAGATAGCTCTTCACGTCCTTGTCGGCCTTGAAGGTGTCGGCAATCGAGCGGGCGGTACCGTCGTTCGGGGCCAGGATAAAGACGTTGCCCTTATCGGCTGCTGTCGCCGAGGTCAGGTTCGACTCGGCCAGCGTCTTGGCTGCATTGAAGTCCCAGTTCGTCGTGATCTGGCCGATGATCTTCGACTGCTCATCGCGGGTCAGATCAGCCTTGGCCTGAAGCGCCACGGCCTCGCTGGAGTTCTTGATCACGAACGTGCCGTCGGCGATCTTGGGCTGAAGCACCTTCCAGGCACCCTGGAAGAAGACGAAGGCGTTGTTGTCGCTCGACGCGCCCGCGTAGAGGTAGAGCGGGTTGCCGGTGCCCTTGGCGTTGTCAACCAGGTACTTGGCCTGATTCGCACCCACGGCCAGGCTATCGAACGTCACGTAGTAGTCCACCGCGTCGGTCTCGCGGATCAGGCGGTCGTAGGAAATGACCTTGACCCCAGCCTTGCGGGCCTCATCGGCGGCGGCGGCGGCAGCGGTGCCATCCTGCGGGCAGATGATCAGCACCTTAATGCCCTTGGTGAGCAGAGCCTCGACGTTGGCCTTCTCTTTGGCCGAGTCGCCCTGGCTGAACAGAATTTCTACCTGGTAGCCAGCCTTGGTCAGCTCTTCGCTGAAGCGGGTCTCGTCCTGGATCCAGCGGGGCTCATCCTTGGTCGGCAGCACAATGCCGACGGCCAGCGTGGAATTTGCGGGGGCGGCAGTCGTCGCGGGGGCGGCAGTCGTCGCAGCAGTGGTTGCCGCAGCAGGGGCGGCAGTCGTCGCAGCGGCAGCGGTCGTTGCAGCAGTGGTTGCCGCAGCAGGGGCGGCAGTGGCCGCAGCGGGAGCCGTTGTACGAACGGCAGTCGGGGCGGCGGCGGGGGTGCCACCGCAGGCAGCGAGAACAGACGACGTGACCAATGTCAGTAGCGTGAATACGGCGCCTTTGAACCGCATGGTGTGTCCTCCTAGACAGTAGAATATTTCCGCAGTGAAATCGATCAGGTTATGGGAAGAATCTCGTGAGTCTCGCTCTCCTTCCTCGCCGACACTCCATGTGTGCGCGGCGGTACATCTATCGTGGTGCTTGATGCGGTGATGGGTTAGGAAGTATAGCACACTATTAGGAGACGATGCTCCACGAAACAGGCTCCACACTCCTGGTGCAAAGTCCCAGCATCGCTGCGCACAGTGAAGCGTCCCGGCGATGATGATGCTCACCGGGACGCTTTGCTT
The DNA here is from genome assembly GCA_037134395.1 of Chloroflexales bacterium. Classification (GTDB taxonomy): domain Bacteria; phylum Chloroflexota; class Chloroflexia; order Chloroflexales; family Chloroflexaceae; genus Oscillochloris. The sequence continues at coordinate 13,134 of JBAXMH010000086.1, read as the reverse complement.
CGTTCAGCGTAACACTATGACAGCGTTACTTCTGCGGTATTGCCTTTTTGCCCGTCTACTCGTATCGCAGTGCCACAATCGGGTCGAGCCGGGCCGCGCTGCGGGCCGGGGCGATGCCGAAGAAGAGTCCGACGGCCAGGGCGAATCCGAAGGCCAGCAACGCGACGTCCCAGCTCAGGGTTGTGGTCAGTAGCCCGCTTAGGTTCACCGCCAGAGCGATGGCCGAGCCCAGGGCCAGACCAGCCAGCCCGCCCACTCCGCTCAGGGCTAGGGACTCAAACAGGAACTGGCGCATGATGTCGCCCTCACGTGCGCCTAGCGCCTTGCGCAACCCGATCTCGCGGGTTCGCTCGCGCACCGATACCAGCATGATGTTCATGATCCCGATCCCGCCCACCAGCAACGAGATGGCCGCAATCGCCGCCAGGAACATGGTCAGCATCTGCGTTGTCTGCGTCACCGTTGCCAGAATCGTGGCCTGGTTAATCACGCTGAAGTTATCGGCGCTGCCATCAAGGGCCAGGCTATGCTCCTCGCGCATGGTCGTCTCAACCTCAGCCTGGGCCGCATCTACCACAGTGGCGCTGCTAGCCTGAGTCACAATTGTCGAAACTGTCCAACTTCCACCTACTGAGCGCGCCCCGAAGAGGATGCGCTGGGCCGTACTCAGCGGTACGATCACGCCGTCATCGGACGAGCCGAAGCCGGAGCCGCCGCTGCTGGCCAGCACGCCCACCACAGTGAACTGCTGCCCGGTCACCCGCACTGTCTGCCCCAGCGCGCCGCCGTCAGGGAAGAGGGTCTTGGAGACATTCGCCCCCAGCACGATCACCTTCGCCGTTGTACTCACGTCGTCGGCGCTGATAAACCCGCCCTCGGCCAGGGTGCTGTTGTGAACGCTGGCGTAGATTGCACTGGCCCCGGTGACGCGGGCGTTCACGTTATTGCTGCCCGCCACCAGTTGGGCATTCCCACTGTATTCGGGCGAGACCTGGGCGATGTCGGGGTTGCGTGTGCTATCGGCGAGCGCCTCGGCGTCGGACATCGTCAGGCTGGAGCTGTCGCCCACCGCGCCGCGCACGCCGCCGCTGCTGGATGCGCCGGATCGCACAGTGAGCAGATTCGCGCCGTTGGAGGTAATCGAGGCGGTGATCGAATTCTGTGCGCCGCGCCCAATCGAGAGCAGGGCCACCACCGCCGCCACACCGATCAGCACGCCGAGGGTGGTCAGCAGGGTGCGCAGCGGGTTGGTGCGCAGGGTGGTCAGGGCGAAGCCGAGCGTCTCCATCCAGCCGATCCCGCCATCCATCAGGGCGTCAACCTCGGCGTCCAGACGTTCCGCCTCGTTCATAGGGATCGCCGTTGGGGCGACCCGTTTCATCACCGGGCTATGCGTACTCATGGCGGAGTCTCCACTGCTGCCGCGTCGGGAGTCGGCGGCTACGGGCCTTCTGCACGTGCGTCTCATCGGGCCAGGCGTCGGCGGTTAATACATCGCGCACCAGTTGGCCGTCGCGGATTTCGAGCAATCGTTTGGTCTGGCGCGCCACATCCGGCTCGTGCGTAACGACGATGACCGTCATACCGGCGCGGTTCAGATCGGCGAACAGGCCCATAATCTCGGCGCTGGTTTTGGTATCGAGTGCGCCAGTGGGTTCGTCGGCCAGCAGCAGGGCCGGGTCTGTTACCAAGGCGCGGGCGATAGCCACCCGCTGTTGCTGACCACCTGAGAGTTCCTGGGGCCGATGCCCCATACGCTCACCCAGGCCAACCCGCTCTAGGGCCGCTGCCGCCTTACGGTGGCGCTCGGCTGCCGAAATACCGCCGCGATAGGCCAGAGGCAGGGCTACATTTTCCAGGGCCGTGCTGCGAGCCAGCAGGTGGAACTGCTGGAAGACGAAGCCGATCTTGCGGTTGCGCACCGCCGAAAGCAGGGCCGGATCAAGCTGCTCAATCGGCAGTCCGTCCAGGTGGTAGCTGCCCGATGTGGGCGTATCCAGGCAGCCAATCATATTCATCAGGGTACTCTTACCCGAACCCGATGGCCCCACAATCGCCACAAACTCACCACGGCGGATCTCGAAGCTCACCCCGCGCAGCGCCTGCACCTCAAACTCGCCCATCGTGTAGGTGCGCCGCAGATCTTGGGCCACAATCATAGCGTTCATGAGAAGGTTCCTCTCGGATGCCGGTATTGCCAGATGCTTGTCTGCCTATTCCCCCTCACCCCCAACCCCTCTCCCACCAGGGGAGAGGGGAGATTCTGCATCAGGATGCATTTGGCTCCCCTCCCCCCGCGTGGGGGAGGGGTTGGGGGTGGGGGTGAGGATCGCCTACGGCATCCCGGCAGGCGGGCCGCCAGACGGCCCACTCAGCAGGCTGCTGGTGCGGGTCTTGGTGGTGGTGCTGCTGGTCGTGCTGCTGCTGCTGCTGACGATTACCGTGTCACCGGCCTGCACACACTGGGCGGCGCTATCAACGCAGCCGAGGATCTCGGTCTGGCCGTTGCTCACCAGGCCGGTCGTCACCTTCACGGTCGTCGGGGGCTGGCCTGCCCGCTGCACCTGGATCACCTTCGCGCCGTCAACCGTCTGGATGGCCCGTGTGGGCACCAGCAGGGCGTTTTCGTGCGTGGCGGTCTGGATGGCTCCCGTGGCGCTCATCCCGGATCTCAGCACCGTTGTGCCGGGCGCGAAGCTCACGCGCACGGTGTAGGTCGCCACGTTCGATACGACTGTGGCGACGGGGGCCACCGACTGAACCGTACCGTCAATCGCTACGTTGCTCAGGGCGTCGAAGGTTAGCTTCACCGGTTGGCCTACGGCCACGGAGCCAATGTCGCTCTCGCTCAGGCTCAGGTCAACATAGAACGTGGTCGGGTCAATCACCGTGATCGTGGTCGAGGAGCTGGCGGTGTCGCCCACGCTCGCGGTCACTGCCGAGACAACCCCGGCAAAGGGCGAGGTCAGGACGGCGTCGGCTAGGTTGATCGTGGCCTGCTCGTAGGCCACCTGAGCCTGAGCCAGACTGGCCTCGGCGCTGGCAATGGTGCTGGCCGATGACGGAGTGGTCAGGCTGCGGAGGTTGATCTGGGCCTGCTCCAGGCTGGCCCGTGCGATGGCTAGTTCATCGGCGGTGGCCGGGGTCTGGAGGGCCGACAGATTGGCCTTGGCTGAGGCCACCGAGGCGCGGGCGCTGGCTAGTTCAGCGGCGGTGGCGCCGTCCTTGAGGCTGCTCAGTTGAGTCTGGGCATCCTTCAGGGTGGACTCAGCCTTCGCCACGCCGGTGATCTCGTCCTGCTTGGCCTGATCAACCGCCAGACGCGCCTGAGTCAGACTCGCCTGGGCGTTATCCACAGCCCGCAGGGCGGCAGACTCCTCATCCTTCGCGGCCTGCGTCAGTCCGCCGGGAGCCTTCTCCTGCTCGCGGTTAGTCCAATAAAGTGTGCTGTAGCTGGCCTGGGCGTCACGCAAATTGTTCGCCGCCGTCGTCACGGCACTCTCCGCCTTCAGCTTGGCGGCGGAAAGGCTGGTGCGCTGTGACTGGAGCGAGAGCTGGGCCTGCTGAACCGTAGACTGAGCCGAGGAGAGATTAGCGGCGGTAGGGCCAGCCAGCAGCAGATCGAGTTGGGCCTGGGCGCTGGCCAGTTGGGCCTGGGCGCTGGCCAGTTCGGCGGCAGTCACGCTACCGGTACGGGTTTTGTTATACGATGCCTGCGCACTGGTGAGTTGGGCCTGGGCGCTGGCGATGTCAGACTCGGTGGCACCCTGTCCATTAGCAGCGGCCACGCTGGCCTGAGCCGATTTTACGTTAGCCTCAGCCTGATGGACAGCCATCTGGAGTTCTTGGCTATTCAGAGAGGCCAGAGTCTGTCCGGCGCTCACCGTATTACCAACGCTCACCAGCACCTCGGAGATTGTGCCCGCAACCGGAAAGCTGAGGGTGCGGGTCTGGACGGGCGCAACCGAGCCGCTGCCCGAGACGCTGACGCTCAGGGTGCTGCTGGCGACGGTGGCGGTGCTCACGCTGACTGCGGCAGCACTGCTGGTGCCATACGTGCGCCAAGCGAAGAAGCCGCCAAGGGCCAGAATGAGGGCCAGGGGCAGCGACATCCACGGCGAGAGACGCCGAGCCTTGCGGCTGCCGATGCGTCCAATAAACCGCTGATCTACGGGTGGTGAAGAGACGCTCATGGGAAAACCTCCTGCGCTAGGGCCGCTGCGAGTACGCAGTGCCTACCTAGAGGGTATCCCTCGCGTGTTCACTTCTCGCATAGATCGTCTTGGGGAGGTGTGTAGAAAGAAGGAGTCTACCGCCGCTCAGCCCTCACCCCCCAGCCCCCTCTCCCAGAACGGGAGAGGGGGAGCCGAATGCACTCTGGTGCAGAATCTCCCCTCTCCCCCGGTGGGAGAGGGGCAGGGGGTGAGGGGGAAACTACGTCTATTAGCAAAAATACCGGTGCTGGGAGGGTAGGCTCACGGTGAAGCGGCTCCCCTGCCCCAACGTACTGGTCACATCCACGCGCCCGCCGTGGGCCTCTGCCAACCGCCGTACCAGCGCCAGCCCCAGGCCGGTGCCTTCGTACGACCGGCTCAGTCGGCTGTCGAGCTGGGTGAACGGCTGGAAGATCCGTCCCAAATCCGCCTCGGCGATGCCGATGCCGGTGTCCCAGACCACAAACTGGATGCGCTCCTGCTCCGCATCCGTCGTCACGTCGAGGCCAACCGCCCCGCCTGACGGCGTAAACGTGATCGCGTTGGTGAGTAGGTTGGTAAGAATCTGGATCAATCGGCGCTCGTCGGCACACAGCTCCGCGTTGCCTTGCTCCGGGTGGTAATGAAGATGGACGTCCTTCTGTTGCGCGGCAGTCTGTACCATCCGGAGTGCCAGTTCGCAAATACTGTCTACAGCAACCGGATGACGATCCATATGCGCCGGGTTCGCCTCGATGTGGGCGAGATCGAGGATGTCCGAGAGGATCGCGAGCAGGTGTGTCCCGCTCTCCCGCATTATGGTGAGTGCTTGGCGCTGCCGCACGTTGATTGGCCCGTAAACACCCGCCTCAAGGCATTCGCTGGCTCCCAGTATCCCGTTGAGTGGAGTGCGTAGCTCATGGCTCATCATGGCCAGAAAATCGTCCTTGATCTGTAGTGCGCGGATCAGTTCGGCATTCGTGCGGCTCAGCGCATCGGCATGGGCCTGCACGGCGTCCTCCGCCCGCTTGCGCGAGGTGATGTCCGTACCGGTGACGACCCCCAGTTCCAGCGCGCCATCGGCAGCAGACACCGGCCCCCCGCTGAACGAAAACCAGCGCACATCGTCTGCGTCGTGTCTCCGCAGAATCAGCTCCAGATCGCGGAACTGCTCGCCGCGCAACACACGCGCAGCAGGACTCTGTGCGGACGGTAGGGGTAGCCTATCGGAGCCGCAGAGCGTGAGCGAGGAGTCTTTCATCATATCCGGTATCGTCGCATAGGAGACCGGCGCATGGTTTCCGATGTACTCGTAGGCAGCCCGGTTGACCGCCGTGACTTTGCCGTCTGGTGTAATCTTGGGCACCGCGATGGAGCGCGTCCACGGCGAGCGACTCGTTGCCGACGCCGGTGAGCAGTACTACCGGCACATCACGCTGGGTACGTAGGCGTGCAAGTACCTCCAAGCCATCCATATCCGGCAGGTGATAGTCGAGCAGGACGCAGTCGGGTGGGGTGGTCTGACAGATGGCGAGAGTACGATCACCCCGATCCGCCTCTGTGATCGTCACGATACGAGGATCGGCACGCAGCAGTCGGCGGACGGTGTAGCGATCCTCCGGCGAGTCATCAACGATAAGAATGTGGAGGGAGGAATCAGCCATAGGCGGTGTGTCGCTCTCTGCACTGAAACATGGCCGCAGGACGTCCATGTCCACGCTCGTATGCCGCCATGATAAATTAAATCTACAAACGCAATACCGCAGAAGTAACGCTGTGAGACATGTCACGCTGAGCGAAGCGAAGCGTCCCGGCAACCCATATCACGGTCGGGACGCTTCGCTTCGCTCAGCGTGACAGCGTTACTTATGCGCTACTGCCTACAAACCTTGTTTCATAGAAATAGAGAAAGATGGAGGTTGCTAGCTTTGCTAGCAACCTCCATCTTTAATTTTATGCAGAGTTTGATGTGGGGGCGGTGCAATCGCCTAGCGATTGCGGCGTAGCAGAAAAACACCAGCAACGATCAGCAGGCCGGGGAAGACCAGCGACATATCAATGCCGATCTGCTCCAGAAAGATCAGGCCGCCAATGCCCATCAGGATGATGCCGAGGGATCGCCAGTTGCGAACATGCTTTGGCGGAACGGGCAATCCATAGGGAGCGGGCAGGCTTGTCGGTGGCATATTCAGGCTGACCGTCTGGCCAGTAGATGAACGTTCGGGGCTGATCGGCTGGCCAGTGATCGGGTCAAACCGATACTCGGCGGGAGGCGGAGGAGCCTGCGTGGCGATACCGGAGAACCCGCTGCGCAACTGGCTCTGGCCCTGGCTCTGGCTCTGGCGCAGCACCTCGCGGCCCACATGGGCCGCCCCCTGGCCAAACTCCTGCCCAACGTGCGACACCTGCTGACCGAACTGCGGGACGTTCTGCTGCTCTACCGATGCACTCGCCTTGGGCATAACGATCCAGAGAACCACATAGACCGGCAGGCCCATACCGCTGGTCAGCGTGACGAGGACAAAGATCAGGCGCACGATCACCGGATCGATAATGAAGTACTCAGCCAGCCCGCCACAGACGCCGGCGATCATCGACTCGGTGGGGCTACGGGTGAGTCGCGGTTGCATAGCTCCACTCCTTAAACATTAGGGCGCGTCTCATATTGATGACAATCTTCGTGATGTACAAATATACCACCACTGCTACTGGCCATTTGACGGCAGCTCATGTTCAGAAGTTGCGTACGCACCGCCGTAAAACGTACCAGTTTTTTACAATTTCAATGGAGAAATGGCATATTTTCAGAAGACGTTCGGCTATCGGCTATCGGCTATCGGCTATCGGCTATCGGCTATCAGCTATCAGCTATCGGCTATCGGCTATCGGCTATTTCCCCGGAACCCAGCCCAACTCGGCTAAGTAGGCCAGATCTTTAGGATCGAGCAGACCCTGGGCTGCGGCACCGTCCAGCAGATCGGGCCTTCTGGCCAATGTGCGGCGCAGCCGCTCGCGCCTGCGCCACTTCGCCACCTCGCCGTGGTGCCCCGAGGTGAGGACGGACGGCACTTCGCGGCCTTCCCAGATCGCCGGGCGGGTGTAGTGCGGGTACTCCAGCAGCCCACCGCTGTGGCTCTCCTCGGCAATCGACTCGCCGTCAATCACCCCCGGCACCAGACGGGCCACCGCATCAACAACCACCATTGCCGCCAGCTCACCCCCGGTGAGAACATAATCACCGATGCTCAACTCGCGGGTGATCAGCGCCTCACGCACTCGCTCGTCCAGCCCCTCGTAATGCCCGCACACCAGAATAATCCTTGGCTCAGCGGCCAATTCGGCGGCGATGGCCTGGCTAAAAACCTCGCCGTCGGGCGAGAGCAGGATGACGGGAGGAGGCAGGAGGCGGGAGGCAGGAGGCAGGGGGCGGGAGGCAGGAGGCAGGAGGCGGGAGGCAGGAGGCGGAAGGCAGAAGGCAGGCTCGTTCCCTGTCTCCTGCTCCCTGCCTCCCGCCTCCTGTTTCCCTGCCTCCCGCCTCCCGCCTCCTGCCTCCTGTTCCCCTGCCTCCTGTCCCAGCACAGCACGAATAGCCGCAGCCAGCGGGACAGCCTTCATCACCATGCCCGCGCCACCGCCGTAGGGCGCATCATCCGCAGTGTGATGGCGGTCGCTGGCCCAGTCGCGAATATTGTGCAAGCTCACGCCGATATGGCCGGCCTGCTGCGCCCGCTTGAGGATGCTTTCGCTGAGTGGCCCGGCGAACATGCCGGGAAAGAGGGTTAATATGTCGAAGTGAATCATGCCCTATCCCTACGCTAGGCACTCATGCGCGGGGACGCGCACAACACCCGATGAAAATGGTCGCTGATGCCCGGCTATCAGCTATCGGCTATCGGCTATTTTCACGCTAAATGCTGCGCAAAAAAGGCGTTCACCCGCGCACAGTAGCCCTCACGGTCAACAAAGTAGCCCCCGCAATGCTCGGCGCGCTCGGCCACCCAGAGCTGCTTCGGCTGACCGGCGGCGGCGAAGAGCTGGCGAGCGTGATCCACCGGCACGGTGCTATCATCCGCACCGTGGGCGATCATGATCGGGCGCGGGGAGATCGCACCTACGGCATCAATGGGGCGGGCGTGGGTGAAGCGGTAGCCGTGGCGGCGAGCCAGCACCGCATCGGCGGCGCGCACCAGGGGCGCGGGCGGGATACCCAGCGTGCGGCGTACCCCGTAGGCCACCACATCGGCGACGGCGGTGAAGGAGCTGTCCGCCACCAGGGCGGCGATCTCCGGCTCGCGGGCCGCCGCCATAATCGCCACCGCCGCGCCCATCGAGAAGCCGACCACGCCGATCTTGGCCGCATCCACCCGCGCACGGGCGTAGGCCACCGCCGCCAACAGATCGTCCACCTCGCGACTGATCAGCGTGTGTGGCCAGGGGTCCGAGTCACCACGACCGCGATAATCGAAGAGGAGAACATTAAACCCGGCCCGCCAGAGGCTCGTACCGATGCCGAGCAGATCGTCCTTGCTGCCGCTGTGGCCGTGTGAGCCGATCACCACCCCCGACGACTCGGATCGCGGCAGCCACCAGCCCGTCAAGGTCAGACCATCCGCGCTGCGCAGGCTGATCTCCTCAAAAGGGACGCCCAGCTCCCACGGCGTGAAGGTGTAGGTATCCTGGTAGCTGCGGCGGTGCTGCGGGCTGACTCGGGTGGTGACGTACCATGCGGCACCAAACATCCCGCCAGTGACACCGAGGGCGACGCTGGCCAGCAGCGGCAGGAGACGTATGCGTCGGGGCATAGTATAGAGATACCTCAGTAGGGAAAGACGGGCGGCTCATTATCGGTGAGCTGCACATCAATCTCGTAGAGGCCCGAGGCATACTTGCCGGTGTAGGGCAGCCCAAGGTGGTGAATGAGGCCGATCAGGCCGGTGTTATCGGCGTGGGTGAGCAGAATAACGTGGTGGACGCCGCGAGCCAGTCCGACCTGCACCAGCAGGTCAAAGAGCTGGATACCCAGGCCGGCGTTTTGGTAGTCATCGCGCACGATAATTGACGCCTCGGCGCACTCGCTATCATTGCCAACTCGCCCGTAGCGGGCCACGGCGATAATCTCCTCGCGCCCGTCCTCTTGGGTTGTCGCCAACAGGGCTACCTCACGATCCGGGTGGATTGTCGCTAATCGCACCGTCTCGTGACGCAACCGATCCAGGTCAATGTTATCAAGCGGCATAAAAAAGCGTCGCCAGAGCGTCTCAGATGAGAGCCGGTAGAACATGCGCTCAAGCAACTCGGCATCAGTCAGGCGCATATGACGCACCTGTAGCTCCCGACCATCACGCATCTGGATGGGGATATGCGCGTGGAGATCAGGCTGGTCTGCATGTAGTCTCTGTGGCATATGGGTCTCCCGCCTTACCTCGCTATCGCTCCATCATCACGCCTCAGTGTATCATGGCGATGTTACAGGCAGAGCTATTGCACAATTACCCCCTCTCCCCCTGCCCCCTCTCCCACCGGGGGAGAGGGGGTATTCCGCACCAGAAAACTGTCCGGCTCCCCTCCCCCCGCGTGGGGGAGGGGCTGGGGGTGGGGGGGCTGAGCGGCGGTGAATTCCTTATTCGTAAAATATTGGAGCTAATCCCGCTCCGAAAGAGCCTTTTCCTCAACCGTGACTGACGTCGGCGGGGCGGGGCGCGGTACGCCAGCGGGCAGTGGGCGGAAGCCCTCTCCGATCACCTCATCAACCTCGCTGATGACCATAAATGCCTGCGGGTCAACTGCCGCCACCACCACCTTGACCGCGCCGAGTTCAGAGCGGGCCACCACGCAGAGCAGTACGGCCCGAGCCGCGCCGGTGTAGCCACCCACCGCCTCCAGGACTGTAACACCACGGCCCAGATCGTGAAGCAGAGCCGTGGTGATCGCCTCTGGCTGCGCGGTAATGATCAGAGCCTGACGGGCGTGCAGCCCGGCGGCCAACACCGTATCCACAGCCCGGCTGCTCACGAAGGCCACCAGCAGCGCATAGAGGCTCTTCTCAGGGCCGAAGATCAGGAAGGCCGAGCCGAACAGCAACGCATCCAGGCTGATCAGGGTCTGGCCGGGCGGCAGCCCGAAGCGGGTCTCGGCCAGCCGGGCGATGATGTCGGTGCCACCAGCGGTGCCACGGGCGCGCAGGATCAGCCCCAGTCCCACACCCTCGATCATGCCGCCGTAGAGGCTGTAGAGCAGTGGGTCGGTCGTCACCGGGCGGGCGTAGGGTGCCAGCAGGTCAATCGCCAGCGACATCACCGTGATCGTGTAGATCGTGCGGACGCCGAAGACAAAGCCGCCCAGGCGGCGAACGCCGATGATCAGCAGCGGCACATTCAGCACGAGCGTTACGACGCCCACCGGTGTGCCAAAGAAGCGGTTCATCAGTTGGGAGATCCCGGTTATCCCGCCGGTCAGCACCTGGTTTGGCACCAGGAAGACGCGTACGGCCACCGCCACCAACAGGGCTCCCACCGTCATCAGAATGTAGTCGCGCAGGACAGGCCAGCGTCGTGCGCTGAGTGTGTTGGGCATAATGTGTACCAAATCAAGGTGTCAGGTGTCAAGTGTCAGGTGTCAGCGTGACAGTTCGTAGTGCGGGCTTCCAGCCTGCTAACGCGCATCTGGTGGGCTGGAAGCCCGCACTACGAACACCGCAGACTGTAATCGGATATCGGCTATTTTCACCTCAGACAGCCATGCGATTCGCGCACAACATCTGATGAAAATGGCCGCTGATGCCCGACTATCGGCTATCGGCTATCGGCTATTTTCAGATGATCATGGCCGCCAGTTGCCGAGAACCGTTCCCTCATCGAGCGCTGAGATAACAAGTTGGCGAACCGCATCAGGCAGGTGTTCTATCTGCCATCGGTACTCACCCTCGCCTGCGGATTGTCTATCCTGTGCTGTGGCGGCGAACTTCACCGCTCGAACCCCGTAATAAACTGGCCCAAGGGCGTGATCCGCCATGTGCGCGGTGGAGACGGCCTGGCCTGCCGCCCGTGCTGCCGCTCGTGCCGCCGCATCAGATACCTCTCGCGCCGCATCGTGCGCCCGAAACGCCGCCGTACGCGCCTGACCCACGGTGATGTTACCACATGCCCATGCGCGTGTGGCCTCAATTGCGAGACGCGGTCGCTCATCATCAGGATGTGCGCGGGTGAACAGCAGCAGGACGTGCTCGGCACAGTCTGCGGCCCACAACGCCAGGAGCCGATGACTGGCCAGATCGAGCAAACCGCCGCGATGCAGGGCCACGAAACGTTGATCTCGCATTATGGTTTTCTGAGAAGCAGCACCGAACACCCACCTACGGCAATCCTATCCTGGTTGTGAAAGAGGAGTCTAGGCTTCAGCCGGCTAAAGCCTGGACTCCCCTTCACGGATGCCCGACTATCGGCTATCGGCTATCGGTTATCGGCTATTTTCACGTGAGGAATCTCGCCCGATCCACGTGCGAGCAGGTGCGTTGGGATCACGATCTGGCGTGGCGGCAGCGTATTGTCGTTAAGCCGGGCAAACAGCAGCTCGGCGGCGGTCTGTCCGAGCAGCGCCGGATTCTGTGCGATCACCGAAATGGGTGGTGATAGGAGGTCGGCGAGCAAGAAATCGTCAAAGCCGACGAGAGCCACCCGCTGCTGGAGTCCTCGCTGTTGGAGGGCGCACACGGCACCGAACGTAATCAGGTTCTGTCCGGTGAAGAGTGCGGTGGGTGGTGCCTCACTATCGAGCAGATCGAGGGTGGCCTGCTCCGCGATGGCGCTGCTGTTTAGATTCTGGCGCACAAGCTGCCGGTCGAGGGTCAGTCCTTCTAGCGCAAGCGCCTCGATATAGCCGAGATAACGCTCGGCGGCTGTCCAGATTGTCTCGCGGTCGCCTAGAAAGGCGATTCGCCGATGGCCGTGGGCGGCCAGGTGTTGGATCGCGGTGCGGGTACCCGTGCGGTTATCGGCCAGCACGCTGTCTATGTTGGGAATAACAGCGGGTCGGTCAATACAGACAGCGGGCCGGTGTAAGCGCTGAAACTGCTGGAGACCAGCGGCCCCCGTGCTATTCGGCACGATGATTAGACCATCAACGCGGCGGGCGGCCATGGCGCGAATCAACTGATCCTCACGCGCAACCTCCTGATCACTGCTGACCGCGAAGACGAGTGTGTCGTGGTCATGCGCGATCTTTTCGATGGCCCGGTGGAGCGTTGACGAGAACGGGTTGGCGACATCGTCGAGCAGCAGGCCAATGGTCAAGGTGCGCTGATTACTGCGCCGCAGGCTGCTGGCTGTCGTATTCTGCTGATACCCCAAAAGACGAATGGCCTCCTGAACACGTGCGGCCAACTCGGTGGAGACGCCGGGTTCTTGGTTGATAATGCGTGAGACGGTTTTGATGCTTACGCCTGCTATTGCAGCGACATCGCGCATGGTCGAGATACGCTCTATCGCGTGTTCGCTGTTTACTGTTTGTTCTGTCAACGTTGTCAACGCCTTGCTAAGTGTGTCATAGAACTTTACGAAGTATAGCCTATATATTGCTTCTTGACTAGTGGCGATCTCTGTGCTATTGTCAATGACAACGTTGTCAGCCGGATTGTATACCGGCGCGAATAAGGTACAATGGAGGTACCACATGGTTCTGCGACAGAAGTATTTTCAACGGATTGGGCTCACCTGGGTAGCGGCAGCCTCGCTCGGCATCCTGTCCGCTTGTGGCGGTGCTGCTGCCACGCCCACGAAGGCACCGGCGGCGGCTACAACCGCACCGGCAGCCGCCACGACGGCTCCCGCCGCCGCCGCCACGACCGCGCCCGCAGCCACGGCTCCCGCCGCCGCAGCCACAGCTCCCGCCGCCGCTGCCACGACCGCTCCTGCCACCACGGGCGAGCAGATTATCATCGGCCTGA
>JBAXMH010000085.1:0-17754 GCA_037134395.1 Chloroflexales bacterium | reverse complement strand
CAGCGTTCGTGTTGATGTTGACATAGTACCTTTAACTTTTGCGTCAACCGTGGGGAAGACGGTTGACGCAAAGACGCGAAGACGCAAAGACGCTATTCTACGGCCTTTGCGCCTTTGCGCCTTTGCGTCAACCGTCAACCGTGGGGGAGACGTGAGCGGCAATGCCTTCACCTACCTGAACTCAGCCAGAATGCGGCGACTCTCAGGTGATCGGTTCAGCAACCCCTCGCGCATCTGCGGATCGTGGATCAGATCGGCGCGATGCATGATCAGCGCGTGGCCTGCGGCAAGCAGTCGATCTGCCCCTGGCTCCCCGGCGGCCCGCAGCACATCGTAACATGTGAGGTAGACCTGGAGCGGGAACTCCATGCCGTCGGGTCCCTGCGCATCAAGAAAAGCGGCGCAGATGGTGGCAATATCTCGGGCGACGACAATCTGCCCACCGGCAAGGGCAGCACGGGCCAGACCCGCACGACACTCGATGCTGGCATGGCTGGCCCCAAGCTCCTCCCAGATCGCCAAGGCACTCCGATAGCCGGACTCCGCCGCATCCCATGCGCCGAGCAATTCCTCAAGTGCCGCCATGTAGCCCATCGCGTAAGCCTCGGCGTCACGGCTGCCCGTTGTGCGAGCCAGGGAGAGCGCCTGCGCATAGAAGGGCCGGGCCGCAGCAACATCGGGGAGCAGCACGTAGCCCAGGTTTAGGCAGGTGTAGGCGGCTTGACTCTGATCACCGATTGCCTGCTGAATAGCCAAAGCCTGCTCAAAGCAGTGCTGCGCTCGCTCGCGGTTGCCCACATCGCGCCAGACCATGCCGAGTTGGTTGAGTCCGCTGGCCTCGCGCCGCCGCTCACCCATCGCCTGACAGAGCCGTACTGACTGCTCGAAGTCCACCCTGGCGGCGGCATAGTCGCCGAGAATAAGGTGAATATCGCCAAGGGTGCCGAGCATAAGCGCCTCGCCACTGCGGTCGCCGATGGCCCTGGCGAGGTCGAGAGCTTGCTGCTGATACGTGATGGCCGACTCCATCTCGCCGAGGAAGATCGCGATCTGGCTCAGGTTGTTGCGGCTGACCGCCTCGCCGGCGCGGTCGCCGATCTTCTCGCGGATCGCCAGAGCCTGGAGGAAGTATTCCTGGGCGGCGCGGTACCCACCGATGTAGCGCAGGACGTTGCCCAGGTTGCTCAGGTTATTGGCCTCGCCGCGTAGATAACCCACCTGGCGGTAGATCGTCAGAGCCTGCTCGAAGGATGCCCGCGCCTCCTCAAAGATCCCCTGGTATTCCATCACCTGGCCCCAGATCGTCAGACTGCGCGCTTCCCGCTCACGGTTATGTGCGCCGCGTGCCAGAGCGATGGCGCGGCGTAGGGATGCTACTGCCTCGCTATAGGCGCTCGTGTCGCGATAGTAAGCCGCCCATGCGTTCTCCGTCTGGGCCATAAGCTCAGGGTTGGCCGTGGTCTCGACAATGGCCTGGAGTTCGCTGAGGCAGCGCCTGCGGGATTCGGTGTCGCCCATCCGCTCGTGAACCTGCTCAGAGAGCCAGAGCATCTCATAGCGCAGGAGGGGGTCATCAATCAACTCCAGAGCGCGGGACAGATAGATCAGCGCCTCGCGGTTGGCGTAGCCCGCCACCAATGATCGTGCAGCGATCTGCGTGTAGTAGAGTTCGCGCTCCGTATTACCAGCGAGCCGCCAGTGGTAAGCCAGGAGCGGCGTGTAGTCCTCGTAATCAACCGGGTTACGCTCATACCAAGTGGCCACCTGGGCGTGCAGTTCGCGGCGCTGGGCGTGCAAGAGGGTACTGTAGGTGACATCGTGGACAATCGTTTGTCGGAAGGTATGGCTATCGAGAGTTTTCACTTCCGCAATGGGCTGGAGCAACTCGCGCTGGGTGAGTCCGCTGATGCATGCCTGGAGCGCCGCGCCCGGCAGATCATGCGGGTAAACATCGCGCAGCACCGGGTAGCCGAAGATTCGCCCAATCACCGCTGCCACCTTAATCACCAGTTGCTGATCGGCAGGCAGCCGGTCAATGCGACTCAGCACCAGTCCCTGCACGGTGTCGGGCAAATGCATATCCTCGGGCCGACCGGCAATCTCGCAGTGCCCATCGGTGATCTGCACCGCGCCGGTTTCATGCAGGCTCACGGCCATTTCCTCGATCACAAACGGATTCCCGCTGGCCTGCCGCTCAAAAATCGCGGCGAGGGCCGGGGAGAGTGTCGCCCCCTTCAAGTGTGCCGAGGCCAGAGTAAGCGTCTCCGCTGCACTGAGGGGGGTCATCGTGATCGTCGTACTCTGGGGGAGCGCGACTAGTGCGGACAGAGGATGATCAGACGTTGCATCGTCGAGTGGCCACAGGGAAATCACCAGCATCAGCGGCAGATCGATTAGGCTGCGCGTCACCTGGAGCGCCAGATCCCAGGCCAGAGAGTCGAGCCAATGGGCGTCTTCGATCACCAGGATAAGCGGACGCTCACGTGCCCAGCGTTCGAGCAACTCGATCAGCAGCGCTGCCAAACTGGCCTGACGCAGCTTCGGCTCCAGGCTGGTGGTTAGCTCTGTCTCAGGCAGATCCAGATCAAGGATGTCATTCAGCAGCGGAGCGCGATCCGCCAGGGCCGACACGAACCCCGTACCCTCATCGCTCACGTCGGCGGACGCTGCTGGGGCCACGTGGGCCAGGCGCTCGCGCACCATCCTGCGCCGAGCCTCGGGATCGCTCAGCCCCTCAAGGCTAAAGTACGACTCGAAGATCTCGCGCCAGGCTTGGTATGTGGCCTGATGCCGAATTGCTTGGCCACTGCCCATCAATCCGACCAGTCCACTAGCGCGGATCTGCCCGGCAAACTCCTGGATCAGACGTGACTTGCCGATGCCGGACTGGCCCACGATCACGGCGACGCGGGCTGTACCAGCGACGCTCTCGCCAAACAGGCGCGACAGCAGGGCGATCTCGCGTACCCGGCCCACGATCTCCTGTCGCTCGCCGACTGGTTGGCGATCCTGACGCGCCCCCTGCGGCTGGTAGACGCGCACGCTCGCCACGCGCCCCTTGACAATCTGTGGCGGGAGGGGTAGCCACTCCAGTTCGCTACGGGTGGCATGGTAGGTGGCGTGATCCGCCGTGGTTTGGCCGGGGCCGAATCGCTGCATGAGGCGCGCTGCGAGGTTAACCACATCGCCGATCACGGTGTACTCGCGCCGGGTAGAGCTGCCGACCGCGCCCGCAAACACTTGGCCCGTGGTAGCTCC
This sequence comes from Chloroflexales bacterium, assembly GCA_037134395.1. Classification (GTDB taxonomy): domain Bacteria; phylum Chloroflexota; class Chloroflexia; order Chloroflexales; family Chloroflexaceae; genus Oscillochloris. The sequence goes on along the minus strand of JBAXMH010000085.1, from coordinate 14,496 downwards.
AATAGCGATCTCCAGGCCAAGACTCGCGCCGGTGCGGTGGATGTCGGCGGCGCACAGCACAGCTCGCAGCGGGTCGTCAATATGGGCCAGAGGTGGCGCACCAAACAGCACGATCCCGATCATGCCCTTGTCGTCAACCAGCAGCTTATTGATGCTGCCCTCGTAGTGGTTGACCGTCTTCTGAAGCGCGATCATACAGCGCTGAGCGAGGGCGAGGGAATCCGGGCCACCGATACTCAGGCCGCCAATGCCGAGGAAGAGTACGCTCATCCGACGTAACTCAGAGAGCCAATCGGCCTGACCCGCCAGCAGGCGGTGTGTGATCGCAGCTGGGATATGAGTGCAGAGGGCGGCAGTCAGATCATCGTTAGCAGTCGGCCAGAGCAGGCGAGCGAGGGGGGACGGGTCAAGTGGAGCATCTGTCCAGAGCGCCTGAGCCTCCGGGCTCAGCAGAATCTCGCCGCGTCGGGCGTGGTGCTCGGCCTCTGCCACCTGGCCCAGCGGGTCGCCAGCAATCATGTACTGCCAGCGATCCTCGGTACCACCCACCGAGAGATCCGTCACCTCGCCGGCGCCAATCGCAATCTTCATGCCCAGAGCCACCGGGCCAGCGCTAGTCGCCGTGGTGGCAAACTCGTCCATCGCCGCCTGCATACGTGTGGCCGCCTGCCACGCCCGGCGTACCGCTATCGACAACGCCTCCTGTCCCTCAACGGGAAACGTCGCGATCAGCGAGTCACCGCTGAACTGTACGACCTCACCGCCCTCGTGATCAAGAATGCCGATCATACTGCTGAAATAGCAGTTGAGGATAAAAGTTAACTCCTCGGGGCCACCCGGCCCGCTGGCAGCCAGTTTCTCCGTGAGCGCGGTGAATCCCGACACATCCGCCAGCAGAACCGCCGCCGGGAAGCTATGGGTCCGTGGCTCGCGTAGCGGGCGTGGGTCGGCGTGAATCTCCTGCGCCACCGCTGGTGGCAGGTAGCTGAGCAAGGAATTGATGAGTTGCTGGTTTGAGGATGGTTCCATAACCCGTGCATCTGGTGTCTTGGCAGGGGGGAGGTGCCAGCGAAGCTGGCACCTCCCCCCTGCCAAAGTATTTGAGAGAGTGACGTGGCGACAACCCGTACCTAGTGCCGAATAACCGGCAGGTAGGTATAGGTTACCACCGTGTTCGGCACCGCTCCGGCGACTGGCGGCAGCGTGCCGCTGACAAAGCGACCCGGTCCGCTGGCGGGAGATGAGGAGCCGTTGGTAAACCCGGTGTACAGGCGCAGCCCATCATCCCACTGAGTCGCGCTGTTGAGTGGGGCGTAGACAGTGCCGTTCAGGTAAAGGTTGGACATAGCCCGCTGCTGGCCCTTACCCATGGCGTCGGCATTGCCGTTGGGCATGAAGAGGGAGAGACCGGAGGCATTTCTCAGATCATGCGCCCCGCCCTCGCCGTTTCCGCCGCTGATCTGCTGACTGGCAATCACAAACGAATCCGCCGTGTCGCCCACCGGCCCGAGGGCGCTCAGCACGCCGGCGGCCGCCGTCTTGATCGCGCTCAGTTCCGCCACCGTCCCGCCGTTCCCCGAGTTCGGGATGTCGCTCAGCAGCGTCGCGAGATACCGGAGATCCACTAGCGCATCCTCGCTCGGGTCAAGCAGGTTGTTGCCCGACGAGTCATAAACCTGAACGTTGTTGCGGATGCGGTTGAGCGTACTACGTACCAGTTCGTTCTGGGTACTGCTCAGCCCGTCGCTGATCGCCACGCCGAGTTGGCTGATCGCATTATTCACTACCGTTGTCTTCGAGAGATCGTAGGACGCACTGGAGATATACATGCTATTTGCTGTAGCCTGCACTGAGCGTTTATAGGCATCCACGATCCCGATCGCCACTGCGCGTGGGTCGTTTTTGCTGGATCCACTCAGGAGCGGCAGCATCCGCTCATACACGCTCAGCACCCACAGCTCATCAGAACTCGCTACCAGGTAGTTGGCGAAGGGTGCCGCATTGTAGGCACTCTCGAAGCTACCCATCAGACAGGCGCTGTAGAAAATGACGTCAGCCTTCGTCGTCGCCAGTCGGCTATTCTGAAATGCCTGACGGATCTCGCCCGGATCCATCATCGCTGTCTGCGATGTGGTCTCATCCAACGCCATGCCGCTCATCGTGTTGCCGTGGTCGGCGATAATCAGCATCGTGTGGGTTGCCGGGAAGCGATCCATTGCGGTGTTGATGAAGCTGGTGAGTACCGCTGGATCTGAGGTGTCCTTCTCGCCAAGCTGCTGGCAGTTCTGCGTGCTATCCGACTTGAGCTGGCAGAGCTGTGTGCCGCTGCCGTCGTAGAAGTCGGTCAGGGTCACGAAGTTAACCTTCGGGTAGCTGGTGGCGAGTTGCTTGAGGGTCGCAAACTGCCCTTGCAGGTTGGCCTCTGCGTTTGGGTAGCGAACCAGGTCGCCCAGATTGTTATCGCCCGCAATATAGGCCATCACCGTCCAGTCCTGGCCAGTGCCGCCGCTCGGTGTCTGTCCACTAGGATCGGGCGGTGTTGGCAGAACTGGCGGGGCCACCTCTGTAAAGGTCACGCCGCGCTCATAGAACGAGAAGCCGTAGTTGAAATCCTGGTTTATGGCGTCTCCGCCCACTGCCTCAACTATAACGTACCATGCGTAGCGGTGATCGTACTGGAAGTTCAGCCCTGTAATGCCCTGGAGATCTGCGAGGGTTAGCTTGTACGTGGGAGTGCTCAACCGATTTGTACACCCCATCGCAAAGGTGTCCGGGTCATAGAGGCAGAAATAGTAACCCTCGCCAGTAATACCGCGATCTGCCCAACTGATAGTCACTGGCAAGGTGGTCTTTGCATCGTCGGCAGGGCTACTCAAGACGACATTAGACAGGTCGAAGGGTGAGAGGGTAATATCATTCGCTGTCTTGGTGGTAAACGGCCCGGACCACATGCTCACCCGCGTCGTGGCGGTGCCGTCATTCACATAATAGACCTGGTACCAGTCACTGCCATCCCCCGCCAGGGGTCGTAGCCCACTGAAGCTGTAGCTGCCATCGCTCAGTGACGTGGTACTGTTCACCACCTCTAAGGTGCCGGATGATGTGCCGTAGCCCAAAAGCAGATCAACACTGGCAGGGACACCGGCAGTCTGCACCGTGCCGCTCACCACACCGGTAGAGACGCAGGATTGTGCGTAGACATCGTCAATGATCGATCCGGTGAAAGGCTCCAACCCATCGGTGATGTTGAAAAAGACCAGCCAGACACCACTGCCGACCAGATCGGCGTCTTTCAACTGCTGGATGAGTGTCGGATCATCAATCCGGTCGTAGATCGTATTCCATTTACCCGGTGTCTGGTCGGGTACCACATTCCAGTAGAGAAATTTATCCAGCGTAGGGCCATTGAAAGTGGCGAGGCCGTAGTAGAGCGAGTCGTAGCCGGGATCGTTGACGGTCTGGTAGAGCCGGAACTGGAGCGAGAGATCCGTATCGGCACTATTGAAGGCCAGATCCTGGCTAATCATGTCAATATCGGTCGTACCGACAGTCTCATCGCCATCCTGGAGTCGTATTGCGTTTGGCGGCGAGGTGAAGATGGTTTTCTCGATGGCCGCGATCGGAATATCGGTATACCAGTTTGCCGCAATGCCTGATGGGTCTAAGTCCGTCTTCTCCAATGTGCCGTTCCCATTCGTATCCGTGAGTCCTGGGTCAAGGATCCACTGCTTGCAGCCCGATGATGTCTGCGCAAGGGATGTTCCAGCGGCACGAGGAATTTTCGTCGCACTGCGAGATGTTGTCTGCCGCAGCCGGTCGAGCAGACCGGGAGGGAGCGGTTTCGCCTGCGGTGTGGCGGCAAGGCCCGCCTGACGCTGCTGGCGGTCGTGCAGCGGGCGCGGGTCAACGGTATGACCAAACAACGGCGAGGAGGGCGAGATCGGTTGCAGTCCACCATCGCGAGGGGCAGCGGTCGGCGTCGGTGGGTCGGCAGCCTGTGCAGATGGAGAGAATGATGGGCCGGCACTGATGACTGTCCCGAGAACAAAGACAACGATCAGCACAATGATCAGTCGTGGTCGCAACGAATAGTGATCCATGGTCAGGAACCCTTTCTCAGTATGCGGCACGCCCAATAGCCAAAAAGACCAATCCTCCGTCGGTTGAAGTGGAGTCTCATTCTAGCGCACATGGTGGCGCAGTGGATCAACACAGCACCAAGAGTCTACCGCCGCTCAGCCCTCACCCCCCAGCCCCCTCTCCCAGAACGGGAGAGGGGGAGCCGAACGCACTCTGGTGCGGAATCTCCCCTCTCCCCCGGTGGGAGAGGGGCAGGGGGTGAGGGGGCACGGTCGGCACAAGATCGGCTTATGTGAAAAGTATTGGCCCTACGCTACGTATCGAGTACATGATCAAACACTGCCCGCACGAGCCGCACGAGGGCGCTCGGGGTAAATGGCTTTTGCAGAAAAGGCGCATCGGGCAGTCCCTCGCGTCGCACTGTCAGCGCCATATCGGTGTAGCCAGACATATAAATCACCCGCGTGAGCGGAGAGTATGCCAGCATCTCAACAGCCAGCCGTGGGCCACTGAGTGAGCCAGGCATCACCAGATCGGTGAGGAGCATACCAATCTGTCGTTCGTACCCGAGGAATAGTTGTTGGGCCTTGTCGCCGTTCTCTGCCACCAGCACCGTATAGCCGTGCTGTCCCAGCACCCGGCGCACAAGCTCACGTAGCGGCTGCTCGTCCTCAACCACCAGCACTACCTCGTTGCCACAGTAGTCATCCTCTAGAATCTCCTCAGCAGTCGGCAGCAGCGCCATGTTCGACGCCTGCGGCAGGTAGATCTCGAAGCACGTGCCCTTGCCCACATGACTGGCGAAGCGCATCGCCCCACCGCTTTGGCACACAATGCCGTGAACTGTCGCGAGGCCCAGGCCAGTGCCCTGACCCACCGGCTTTGTGGTGAAGAAGGGCTCGAAGATATAGGCACGGTACTCATCGGCGATACCCACGCCGGTGTCGCTCACTGCCAGCAGTACGTAGCCACCTGCTGCCAGCCCTAGCCCACTCTCAGCCGCATCGGCGCGTATCGTCACATTCGATGTCTCGATCAGCAGCCGTCCGCCATGAGGCATCGCGTCACGACTGTTGATGCTCAGGTTCATGATCACCTGCTCGATCTGGCCGGGGTCAGCGGAGATCAGCGCCAGATCTGAATTGAGTTTGGTAACAAGCTCGATGTGTTCACCGATCAGGCGGCGCAGCAGCATCTCAATGCTTTGCACAATCGTATTGAGGTCAATCGTCTGTGGCTTCAGCATCTGGCGGCGGCTAAAGGCGAGAAGCTGGCGGGTGAGGTCGGCGGCGCGCAGACTCGACAACCGGATCTGCTCAACATCTTGGCGCAGGATGGCGTTAATCGTCCTGTCAGTAAGGATCATGTCACTGGTGCCAATGATCACCGTGAGGATATTGTTAAAGTCGTGAGCAATCCCGCCGGCCAATCGGCCAATCGCCTCCATCTTTTGCGACTGACGTACCTGCTGATCGAGCTGTCGGCGCTCGGTGATGTCGCTAAAGCTGCAAAGAACGTGGCATAGCACACCGTCGGTGTCGAACTGGGGAGAGGCGCTAGCCATAAGCCAGATCCGCTCGGGGCGACCAGGCGGCAGCAGGCTGAAGACCATATCGTACACAGGCTGGCCCGTATGGATCACCCGCTCGACAGGTCGGTCATCAAGCGAGATCTCGGCGCCATTCTCGTCGGTTGCGCTCCACGGGTTATCGTGTACCGTCTTGCCCAGGATCGTCTCGGCGGGGACGCCGAAGAGTGCGAGCGCCGCAGGGTTACACATCAGAAACTCGCCCTGTCTCCCGTGGAGGCTCACGCCAATTGTAATATTTTCCACCAGGATGCGGATGCGCTCCTCGCTCTCCTGTGCGCGGGTTTTGGCCTCGGCCAGATCGGCAATCTGGCGATCACGATCAGCGCGGTGATATTCCAATTGCATCGCCAGGGCGTTGATGCCGCGCAGCAAATCGCCTACCTCGTCGCTGGATAGCCCGTTCGTCAACTGTACCCGATAGTCACCCGCTTCGATCCGGCGTATGACCGACACGGCAGCGGCAATGCGAAGAAACAGGACAATTCGGATCAGCACCAGCACGACGAGCGCGGCGACCAGCACGGTGATCAGCATACCAACAAGCCGGGCGGTGTCAGAGAACCAGAGGATGAGGTGATCAAAGGCGTTGTCCATCACCATGACAACGCCAATCTCGCTTATCAGCACACAGAGAGCCAGCTTGAGGATTAGGCCACGCGACAATCCACGCATAACGCTTTAGCTTCAGCCTGCAACATCACTCCGGCGAACACTGAGTGTATAGTATACCCGAGTCACAGGCGGCGGATGATCGTGCTAGTGCGCTGGGGGAAATAGCCGAGAGCCGAGAGCCGAGAGCCGAGAGCCGAGAGCCGAGAGCCGAGAGTACGACAGTTGTAACTATACTTCGCGGAAAGGCTCCCGCCGATCACCCCCCTCAATCCCCCCGCAAGCGGGGGGAAGTTGGCAACGTATGTTCCCCCCCGCTTGCGGGGGGGCTAGGGGGGGTGATTCAAACGACAACTGTAGTAATAGCCAATAGCCGCATCACCTCTCATGCGCCAGATCTGCAAACAGTGCGGGGTACGGACTACATAACGTTAGCTCCGCTCCCGTGATGGGATGGCGCAGGCATAGCTCGGCAGCGTGCAGCAGGTGGCCGGGAAGATCTCGTCCGGCAAAGGTTTTCGGCCCGCCGTAGCGTACATCGCCCAGCAGCGGGTGGCCGATATGGGCCATGTGTAGGCGAATCTGGTGGGTACGCCCAGTGTGGGGTGTGCAACGCACGAGGGCCGCGCCATCGAGCCGCCGCTCCACCACGTACCCGGTGCGCGCCTCCTTCACCCGCCCGCCGCCAGCCGGTAGCTCGCGGCCAATCTCCGCATACGGGTAGACCCGCCAGCGCCCACCGGATTCTCGCCCGTGGCCGCTACGGATCTCACCCGCATCTGGTGGCGACCCGACCACGATGCAGCGGTAGGTTTTGTTCACCTGCCCATTGGCGAAGGCCGTCGTCAGCGGCCCGTTGGCCTGGGGCGACCGACTGATCAGCAGGATTCCGGTTGTGTCACGATCAAGTTGGTGGGCCAAATGCAGCGGCGGAACCGCACCCTCACGAGCTTCCAGGTAGCGCCCGAGTGCCGCCAGCACCGTGCCTACAACGTCCCAAGGCGTTGCTCCCACATACCAGCCCACGCCCTTATGCAGAGCGATCAGCCACGCATCTTCGTAAGCGAAATCACCCGCACTAAGCTCCAACTTGGCATAGACACCGCCCGGCGGTAGGCGCAGAGTCATGGTGGCCCCTACCACGCCACACTGATCAGGATCGAGTACTCGCTTGCCATCGAGCCAAACCCCGCCACGGGCCGCAGCCCGAGCGCCCTGGCCGGGGCTCAATGCCTCGGCCAGGGCGCGTAGTGGCACCTGGACATCTCGTTCGGAAAGAATGTGCGTGAGCGCGTCTATAGTCCCATCTCGCTCAATAGTTGCTGCTTGAGATCCCAGAGTTGCTGGCTCAGCGAGACGTGGTAGATGTGGGGGTTCATGATTCGGCGCACACCGCTATCGAGGCGATCTACATCAGCCTGACGCAACTGGCGCATGGAATCAATCGTTGGCGCAGGAGAAGTTGGGTGGCCTGCGTGCAGCACCTCCACCAGCAGGGGTTCGATGGCGCTGATCTCGCTCTGGCGCAGCACCCGATGACGGCTGTGGTCGCCGGGATGGCGCAGGGTTATCTGCTCTTCCTGACGTGGATCTTCACCCTCTAGCGTCACCAGATCAGCGGTGGCTTGGCCGCGCTGATCGTAGATCCGCCACGCCTGCTTGAGTCCGGGGTTCGTCATCTTGTTGGGCGAGTCGGCGATCTTGATCGCCGGACGCCAGACATCGCCCTCGTGAAGCGCCACCAGTTTGTAGACTCCCCCCAGGGCACCTTCGCCGTGAGAGGTGACGAGGCGCGTCCCCACGCCGTAGACCAGCCGGTGAATGACCGCATCGGCATCAACCCCGTGACGTCTGGCCTCATCGGCGATCTGCGACTGGATCTGCCAGATCGCCAGTTCGTCCAGGTCGTTCGAGAGAACAATCGAGGTATGGAGGAATCCCGCCGCATCGAGCATCCGCGCCGACTGCACCGCGAGATAGGCCAGGTCGCCCGAGTCGAGGCGGATGCCCATAGGCACGTGGCCGGTGGCGCGCAGTTCCTCAAAGACCCGAATGGCGTTAGGGACGCCGCTCTCTAACGTATTGATCGTGTCCACCAGCAGCAGGCAGTCATCCGGGTAGCTCTCGGCATAGGCGCGGAATGCCTCTAGCTCACTATGGCCAAGAGCCAAGAAGACCTGCACGAGGGCGTGGGCGTGGGTTCCCTTCGGCGGGTAGCCCAGCACATGGGAGAGCCCGACGTTGGACGTAAAATCGGCACCGCCGATCAAAGCGGCCCGCGAACCCGCGTTCGCCCCACGATCCTGGCCACGACGCAAGCCGAACTCCAGCACCATCGCGGCCCGGCTCACCTCGCGGATGCGGGCGGCCTTGGTGGCGATGAGGGTCTGGTAATTGAGCTGGTTGAGCAGGGGCGTTTCGAGGATCTGGGCCATGGCCAGCGGGCCGCGCACCACCGTCAGCGGCACATTCGGGTGAACCACGCGGCCCTCGGGGATGGCACTGATACTGATGCGGGAGAAATTACCCTCCGCACGCAGATATTCAAGAAAATCATCGCCAAACATCTGAGCGCCAGTGCGGGTGCGCTGGCTACGCAGATGGGCAAGATCCTCATCGCGGAAGCGAACATCCTGCATCCAATCGAGCAGCCACTCCAGGCCCGCGCTCACGCAGTAGCCCGCCTCGTGCATGCCGTAGTTCGGATAGCGCCGGAAGAAGTGATCGAACTGGGCCGGACGCTCGTGGATGCCCTGGCGAAAGTAGAGCTGAGCCATGCTCAACTGGTACTGGTCGGTGAAGAGGATGCCCTCAGCGGTGCGTTGATCGGCGGTATTCATAATGGTTACATCTCTGTGAAATTGATAAGATCTGGCATTGATGAACCTCACAGCCATCGTTGCTCCCACACCTACCCGGATTATAGCACCAGGGCACATAGCTGAGGATTATACTGACTGTCTAGCCTGGGAGAATATGCTATCATAGGGGAATGCGCCTCTGTATGGTGAAGGAGCGACCCCTGTGCTAGTCTGGCTGACCGTTGTCGTGATGGTGTTTGAGATCTGGTACGCCGTGGCGTATGGTGTGGCCTTGGCTCAGTTGCGCGAGAGCATGCTGCTCCTTCAGGTCGCGCACGCTCTGCTGCTCCTCGCTGCATTCGGCTACCTGATGGCGATCACTCAGGCTCAGGTCAGTTTCAGCCCGTTTATCTTTATCTTCGTACTGCTGCTGCTCGGCGCGATGCTGCTGCTGCTGCTCTGGCAACGAACACCAGGTAATCTGGTGCGCTTTCTGCGCAGTTACCCGCGTGGCACGATTGACGTGCTGCTCTTTCGTCGCCCGAAGGTGGCCGACCTCAAACGACGGGTGCGGACGAAGTAGGGGCGCGTCGCGACACGCCCCTACGATCTATTTTCATTGGGTGTTGTGCGCGAATCGCATGGACATCTGATGCCAGAATCTCAGAGGTACTCGTGATGCAGGTACTTGGCCTAGATGTAGGTGGGACGGGGATCAAAGGGACAATTGTTGATGTGGCTACCGGCGAACTGGTGACGCCCCGGTGTCGGTTGCACACACCGCCGGGCGCGGAGCCAGCGGCTGTGGCTGCGACAATCTCGCAGATCGTGCAGCATTTTAGCTGGAACGGGCTGATTGGTTGTGGGTTCCCGGCGGTGATCAAAGGCGGAGTTGTCCATACGGCGGCAAATATCGCACCAAGTTGGGTGGGTACAGATGGGGCCACGCTGCTGCGCGAGGCGACGTGTAGCCCGGTGCTGCTGCTCAATGACGCCGACGCTGCCGGGATCGCGGAAATGCGCCTGGGCGTGGGGCGCGGGCGCAGCGGTCTGGTGATCATGATCACGATTGGCACGGGCCTGGGCACGGCCCTCTTTATGGATGGACGCCTCGTGCCAAATACTGAACTTGGTCATATTGAAATTCGGGGTAAAGAGGCCGAGTATCGGGCCTCCGAAGCCGTCCGCCTGCGCAAGGAGATCAGTTGGGCCGCCTGGGCCAAATGCTTTAACGAGTATCTTTGCCGCCTGAGCGCCCTACTCTGGCCCGACCTGATCATCCTTGGTGGCGGGGCGAGTCGCTCCTACGAGAAGTTCGCCGCGCACCTGACCGTCGGTGTTGAGGTGGTGCCGGCGATGCTGCGAAACGAGGCCGGGATGATCGGGGCGGCTCTGGCTGCCGCCGATGCCTTCCCACAGGTGTTGTGAAAGATGAGCGTGAGGGGCAATACGATGTCCATCCTTGGGTCAATTATCTGTCTGGGCGCAGCCCTGGCCAATGCAGGTATCTCCATCCTGGCCGTCTGGGGCGGCCTACAGGCAATCCGCCGCGAGTTGCTACGTGGCTTTATCAGCGCGAACCCCAGTGCCGCCGACCGAACGATGACTATCCTGATGGTCGGTGCCCCGATGGCGGGTGTGGCCTTTATCGGCATGCTCTCCGCCGTGCGAATGATTATAGTGGCCTTCGGGCTAGGCTAGTACCAGTATTTTTTTGCATAACGATTCCCGTACCCCCTCACCCCCTGCCCCTCTCCCACCAAGGGAGAGGGGAGACACCGCAGTAGAACGACTTTGGCTCCCCCTCTCCCGTTCTGGGAGAGGGGGCTGGAGGGTGAGGGCGGAACGGTGATTGTAAGGAGTTTCTATCATGACGACATCTCGCCCGCGACCTGTTGTTCTGGCAATTATGGATGGCTGGGGTCTTGCTGAACCTAGTCCTGGCAACGCGGTAGATCTGGCCAATACGCCGAATGTGGATCGCTGGATGGCTGAGCGGCCCTTCACCACGCTGGCCGCGTCGGGCCTTGACGTGGGCCTGCCCGATGGCCAGATCGGTAACTCGGAGGTCGGACACCTGAATATCGGTGCGGGATTCGTGGTCTATCAGGAACTGACCCGGATCAGCAAGAGTATCACCGACGGCGATTTTTTTGAGAATGCGGTGTTGCTGTCGGCGGTGAACCACGCCCGGGCCGGTGGTGCCCTGCACATTATGGGTCTGTTTGGCCCCGGCGGTGTCCACGCCCACGAGGATCACCTGCACGCCCTGCTCGAAATGGCCCGCCGCCAGGGTCTGAATCGGGTCTACCTGCATCTATTCCTCGATGGCCGCGATGTGCTTCCGCGCAGCGCCCTCGGCTTCCTCGACACGCTGGAGGCGGCGATCACCCGCATTGGCGTGGGCCAGATCGCGACCGTGAGCGGGCGCTACTACGCGATGGACCGCGATAAGCGCTGGGAGCGCACGGGCCGGGCCTACGACGCTATTGTCTCGGCGCGGGGTGAAACCGCCACGAGCGCCCGCCAGGCTATTCAGCAGGCGTACGATCAGGATGTCAACGACGAGTTTGTGCTGCCAACAGTAATCCTCCAGGATGGCGCGCCGGTGGCGACGATCAAGGATGGCGACGCGATCATTTTTACAAACTTTCGCCCTGATCGCGGGCGTCAGATGACCCGCGCCTTTGTGCTGCCCGACCTCGATGCGCTGATCACGAAGCATTACGAGAAGCAGAAGCAGGAGGGCCAGAAGTTGCCCGACTCGATCTGGCAGCGCGGGTTGCCGCTTCAGAACCTCTTCTACGTGACGATGACTCAGTATGAGGAGGGAGTTCCAGTACGGATCGCCTTCCAGCCCCGCCCGGTGCGGCATCCTCTAGCCTTTGTGGCCGATGCTGCTGGCTTGAAGCAATTCCACATCGCCGAAACCGAGAAATACCCCCACGTGACCTTCTTCCTCAACGGCGGGCGCGAAGAGCCGTTTGCGGGCGAAGTTCGTGTGCTGGTACCCTCGCCCAAGGTCGCTACCTACGATCTCCAGCCCGAGATGAGCGCCGAGGGAGTCAAGGATCATCTGTTGGAGGCAATCAACAGTGGTACCTACGATCTGATCGTGGTGAACTTCGCCAACCCCGACATGGTCGGCCACACCGGGTCAATCCCGGCAGTGATCACCGCCTGCGAAACGGTTGACGCCGATATGGGCGAAGTTGTGTCAGCTATCCAAGCTCAGGGCGGGGCGGTGATCATCATTGCCGACCACGGTAACGCTGAGCAGATGATTGACCCGGAGACGGGCGGCGCGCATACGGCCCACACCACCAACCCGGTGCCCTGCATTCTGGTGGCCGCCGAGGGGCTTGGCCTGGAGAAGGGGTGTGTCTCCCTACGCACAGGCGGTCGGCTGGCCGACATCACACCGACCCTGCTCGACCTGCTGGGTCTGCCCAACGATGAGGACATGACCGGCGAGAGCCTGATCGTGCGCGGGTAGAGACGCCCCAAGTTTCCGCCCGACCCCACCCCCAGCCCCTCCCCCACGCGGGGGGAGGGGAGTTGGACAGCTTTCTAGTGCGGAATACCCCCTTTCCCCTGGTGGGAGAGGGGGCTGGGGGTGAGGGGGCGACCGGAAAGAGTTGACTGCAACCTTTGCCTGACTGATTCGGTGCATGTGTAGCGCATTCACGATCACTGTTGAGACCCCCATAGCCAGAAGAGAGCCTCAATGTCTGCACGTCGTAAACGTTGGGATCTGCTGCCCGCTGCCCCCGCCGACTTTGTTCAGAGCATCGGGCGCAGCCCGCTGCTGGCAACTCTGCTCCACCAGCGCCAGTTGCGCGATCCCGATGCGGTGCGCGCCTTCATGGATGCCGACTATCGCAGCGGGCTTCATAACCCGCTGCTCATGAAGGGGATGCCCGAGGCGAGTGATCGCATTGTCCGTGCGATTACCGAGGGCGAGTTGATGGCGGTCTATGGCGATTTTGATACTGACGGCGTCACATCTGTAACGCTGCTCATCCAGGCAATTACGGCCATGGGCGGCACAATCAAGCCCTACATTCCGCACCGCATCCGTGAGGGCTACGGCCTAAACAACCTCGCCATCGAGCAGTTGTCCAAGGACGGGGTGCGTCTGCTGATCACGGTGGATTGCGGGATTAGCAATGTGATCGAGGTGGCTCAGGCGACGGCCCTGGGCCTGGATGTGATCGTCACCGACCATCATCATCCGCCGGCTGAACTGCCCGATGCCCTGGCGGTGGTCAATCCCAAACAACCGGGCTGCGCCTACCCCTACAAGCAGTTGGTGGGCGTGGGCATTGCCTTTAAGCTGGTGCAAGCTCTGGTGAAGCGCGGCATGCCTCTGGGCGCGCTGCGCGGGCGTGATCTGCTCGATGTCGTGGCCCTCGGCACTGTCACCGATATGGGGCCGCTAGACGGCGAGAATCGTGTGCTGGTGAAGGCCGGGTTGGTGGCGCTGAACGCCACGCAGCGCCCCGGATTGAAAGCTCTGATCGAGGTGTCGGGATTGCATCTGGGTAAGGTTGACTCAGCCGCAATCGGATATATGCTCGGCCCGCGAATCAACGCTGCCGGTCGGCTGGATGATGCGGTGCGCGCCTACGATCTCCTGCTGGCCGATACCCACGCCGAGGCGAAGCGCTTGGCCGACGAACTGAACCAGACTAACCGAGCGCGCCAGGATCTAACCAAGCAGGTACAAGCGGCGGCCATCGCCATGGCCGAGGCCGACGGGCGCAATCAGCGCCGGATCGTCGTGATTGACGGCCCAGATTTTCCTGCCGGGGTGGTGGGCCTGGTGGCCGGTAAGCTGGCGGAGGAGTGGGGCCGTCCCGTGCTGCTGATCGAGCGCGGCCCGAACATCTCACGCGGGTCAGCACGCTCGGTGCCCGGTTTCAGCATCATTGACGCCCTTACCGGCTGTAAGGATCTTTTTGAGCGCTTCGGCGGCCACTCGGCAGCGGCGGGTTTTACCATCGCCAACGAGAATATCCCCGAACTCGACGTACGGCTCCAGGCGATTGCCGCCGAGCAACTGACCGATGAGATGCTCCAGCCCAGCCTACGGGTAGACGCCGAGGTGAACCTCAACGATCTGAGCTGGGAACTGCTGGCCGACCTGGCCCAGCTAGAGCCGTTTGGACAAGCCAACCCTCAGCCGACGCTGATGAGCGCTGGGGTAGATGTGGTAGACGCCCGCACACGCGGGGGTGACGGCCAGCACTTGTCGTTGCTATTGCGCAAAGACGGCGGGACGACCTACGAGGCAATCGCCTTCCGCCTCGGCCATCTCGTTGACGCCCTGCGCCGCCACCCGCACATTGATGTTCTCTACACCCTGGAGGCCAACGAGTGGCAAGGCGAGCGTAAGCTTCAACTGAAGATCAA
>JBAXMH010000084.1:0-17845 GCA_037134395.1 Chloroflexales bacterium | reverse complement strand
ACCGCTGCGGCGACCGCTCTCCCCGCCGCCACTCTTGCCGTACCGACGGCGCTACCTGGAACCTACCCGCAGATTACGATCACCAACAAGCCCGATAAAGTGCGGATTGGCTACCAGGTCATTCCGAACGCCGAGTTGCTGGCCAAGCGCCTGGGTTGGTACGAGCAGGTGCTGGGTGTGCCGATTGAGTGGAAGCAGTTTGAGAGCGGGCGCGATGTGAACACCGCCATCGCCGCCGGTGGTATTGACATCGGTCTGGTTGGCAGCAGCCCCGCCTCCAACGCGGTTTCGCAAGGGCTGCCCTACGATGTCATCGCTATTTACGATGTCATCGGCAACGCCGAGGCGCTGGCCGCCCGTGCGCCGATCAAAACTATCGCCGACCTCAAGGGTAAGAAGATCGGCGCTCCCTTTGGCTCAACTACCCACTACTCGCTGCTCCAGATTCTTCAGCTCAACGGCATCAAGCCTGAGGATGTGACTCTGCTCGACCTGAACCCCAGCGACCTGCTGGCCGCCTGGACTCGTGGTGACATTGATGCCGCATACGTGTGGCAGCCGACGCTCCAGAAGCTCTACGACAACGGCGGCACAAAGCTGATCGGCAGCGATGAAGTGGCCGCGAAGGGCTTCCCCACCTTCGATCTGTCGGTGGCAACCCACGACTTCAGCAGCAAGTATCCCGAGGTGGTGGCAGCCTATGTGCAGACTCTGTCGCGGGCGGTGGAGTTCTACCGCGCCAACCCTGATCAGGCGACGGAGTATATTGCCCAGGAGCTGAACATCACCCCGGCTGAGACGAAAGCTCAGATCGCGGGACTGATCTGGCTGACGGCTAAAGAGCAGATTGCCACGACCTACTTTGGCACAACCGACAAGCCCGGCGCGCTCGGTCAGGCACTCAAGACCACCGCCGATTTCCTGCTGGCCCAGAAGGTTATCCGCTCGACGCCGGAGCTAGCGGCATTCCAGAAGGCGGCCAACCCGCATTTCTTGCAGCTTGCCGTCGGTAAGTAGGGTTTTCGTCTTCGCCTTTTTTACCACTGCGATGTGTTGCCAGAGAATCTGGCAACACATCGCAGTTATGGTACGCCATGTCACAACCTCCGCTTCTGGCGCTGCGCCAGCTTGAGCTGACCTACCCGAGCCGCAGCGGCAGGGTTCACGCCCTGGCGGCGATCAACCTGACGATTGAGTCCGGTGAGTTCGTCTGCATCGTCGGGCCGTCGGGCTGCGGCAAGACCAGCCTCCTTCGGATCATTGCTGGCTTTCACCACGCTACATCTGGCGAAGCGCTGGTTGAGGGGCAGGCGATTAGTGGGCCATCCGCTGATCGCGGGGTAGTTTTCCAGCAGCCCGCCCTCTACCCCTGGCTCACGCTGGCGGGGAACATTGGCTTTGGCCCACGTATGCGCGGTATCAGCGCACAGCAGCGCGGAGAGCGGGTGGAGCAACTGCTTCAGCTTGTGGGCCTGCACGAGTTTGGGCAACGTGCGCCTTATGAACTGTCGGGCGGCATGCAGCAGCGGGCGGCGATTGCCCGCGTGCTGATCAACCAGCCGCAGATCATGCTGATGGACGAACCCTTTGGCGCACTGGATGCGCTCACCCGCGAGCATATGCAGGACGAACTGCTCACCATCTGGCGGGCCACGCAGACGACGATTATCTTGATCACCCACAGCGTTGAGGAGGCGGTCTACCTCGGCACACGCACGCTGGTGATGTCAGCGCGGCCAGGCCGAGTGGTGGCCGACATCGCCACGCCCTTCTCGCGTGAGGCTGGCGCGGGACGGGAGATCAAGGCGCGTCCAGATTTCATCGCCACCCGCGAGATTATTTTGCGCCAGATCTGGCAGCAGTGAGAGAAGAGGATTGAATGACCACACTCACCACCGACCACGCGACCGGGACGGGCGCGCCCGCCGCCACAGACAAGGCCATCAGGCAGGCGCTGCTGAAGCAGGTTGAACTCAAGCTGGCGCTGGGCGTCGAGGGTCTCAGCTTTGCGGTCAGCGATATTAAACGTTTGCCCATCGGCACCGAGTACGCTGAGCAGATCCACCATCTGTTCGACTACGATAAAGCTCATCACGCGGATCTTGATCTGCCAGGCGGATTCTACCTGCCCAGCGGGCTCTTCGTCGCCTTTCGCTGGGATCCCGACTCGCGCTACCGGCTCACCTTCGAGGACGGACAGCCCGCCGTCACCCGCGATAACGAGCCGCTCACCACGATTGATTTTTGCAAGCGACCCGAGATCCTGAACTTCCGCACCAGCCGGGGCGAGACCTTCGAGCGCATCGCGATCTTCACCCCCGAAGGCGGCATCTTCCTGGTCTACAGCAACGAGTGTTCGCTGAAGGCCACCGGCGAGGACTGCCTCTACTGCAACATTAACGCAACCGCCGGAGCCTACCGCAACGAGAATATTTTCATCAAAACACCCCAGCAGGTTGGCGAGGTATACGCCGCCGCCTACCACGCGGGGCTTGCCAACCACATCAACGTCACCGGCGGCTTCATCCCCGAGCGCCGCGAGCTGGATTACTACGTGGATGTAGCCGAGGAGATCAAGGAGCGCACCGGCCAAGATCAGTTCACCGGGACAGCGGTGGTCGGCGCACCACTAGATCTGTCGTCCCTGGAGAAGTACAAAGAGGCCGGTTACTCCAATATCTCGCTCAATATCGAAATTTGGGACAAGGACATCTTCAAGGCGATCTGCCCTGGTAAAGAGAAGCGCTGCGGCGGCTGGGAGAACTGGGTGCGTGCGCTGGAATACTCGGTCGAGATCTTCGGGCGGGGCAACGTCCGCTCGCTGATCGTGGCCGGCATTGAGCCAAAACAGTCAATCCTGGAGGGGCTGGAGTACCTGATCTCACGCGGGGTGATCTGCCTGGTTAGCCCCTGGATCCCCAACCCCGGCTCGGCCCTGGAGGGACATCGCTCCCCCGAGGTTGGCTGGCACTACGATGTGACCCTCAAGAATGCGGCCATCTTGAAGAAGTACGGCTACACAACACAGCAGATCTACAACTGCTACTACACCAGTTCCGCCGTCCACGACGTTTTCCGCATCAACGCCGGCGAGTTCGTGGGCGAGTTCCTGCCGCAATGGACGTTTCCGCTGGTCAACAAGCCATAATATGCGGTCACGCAGAACAGAGCGAGATTCTTTGCGCCTTTGCGCCTTTGCGTCGAACGCATGGTGATGTGACGCAAAGACGCGAAGACGCAAAGAGTAGGATGTATCGCGGACAGGAAGCTAGAAAGGATCGCCACCATGGCGCAGAAAAAACCACAACATATCGCAATCTACGGCAAAGGAGGGATCGGTAAATCAACCACCACCTCCAACCTCAGCGCAGCTCTGGCCGAGGCCGGCTACCGCGTCATCCAAATTGGCTGCGACCCAAAAAGTGACTCGACCAACACGCTGCGCGGCGGCAACTACCTGCCCACTGTCCTCGATAGTACCCGCAATGGCGAGCGGGTTAAGATCGAAGATATTTCGGTGGTCGGGTTTAAGGGCGTGGTTTGTATTGAGGCAGGCGGGCCGGTTCCTGGCGTTGGCTGCGCCGGACGCGGCATTAACGCGGCGGTGAGCCTGCTGCAAGAATTACGCCTCTTCGACGAGTACCGTCCCGATATTGTCCTCTACGACGTCCTGGGCGATGTGGTCTGCGGCGGATTCGCCGTACCCATCCGCGAGGGAATCACCGACAAGGTGTACGTGGTCAGTTCTTCGGATTTTATGGCGATCTACGCGGCCAATAACCTGTTCCGGGCAATCAGCAAGTACGCGCCGTCTGGCGGTGCCTTGCTGGCGGGCATCATCGCCAACGGGCTGATTAACCCCTACGCCAGTTCACTGGTAGATGATTTTGCCCAGCGCACGAGTACTCATACGGTCGAGTACATCCCGCGCTCGCCGGTGGTGGCGCAAAGTGAGCTATATGGGCAAACCGTCATCGAGGCCAGCCCAACCTCCGCCCACGCCGAGATCTACCGCCGATTGGCGCGGGCCATTGCCGAAGGCCACCCGCTAACCATCCCCACCCCGCTCAGCGTGGTCGAGCTGAAAGATTGGGCACGGGCCTGGGGCGACCGCATTCTTCAGCAGGAAACCGGCGTCGTCGCGGTTCAGGAAGCCATATGAGCGAGTACCGACGCAAAGCCCCGCCCACCAGCGAGCGGCGGCTGAATGCCATCAGCGCGGGCTACGATCTGCCGGAGGCGCTGCTGCGCGAGTATGGCGAACACGAAGAACTCCGGCAGCGGGTACGCACCTTCGCGCAGGACACGACGAACGACCTGATCTACGCCATGCGGCTGATCAGCGGCATTGCCGGTGCGGCAACGGTCGTCCACGGCCCACGTGGCTGCGCGATGGCCCTGCTGGATCGCGCCAACCTCAGCGTACCCGGCGCACAGTGGGCCGTCACCAACCTCAACGAGCGCGACACGATTATGGGCAGCGAGCGGGTGCTGCGCGAGTCCATCCTCTCGCTTGACCGGCGCTATCGGCCAGAGCTGATCTTTATCGTCACCACCCCGGTGGTCGCGATCAACAATGACGATGTGCTGACGGTGGTTGGCGAGATTCAGGACGAGATTGGCGCACGGCTGGTGCCGGTTTTCAGCGACGGATTCAACTCGCGGGTCGGTCGCTCTGGCTACGATTTGGTGCTGCACGCGCTGTTTCGCGATCTGATCAGCCGGGCGCGACCCACGCCCACCGACGAGCCATTCGCCAACCTGATCACCATCAGCGAGCATCGGCATGATCGCGAGGAACTTGGACGATTGCTCGCGGCGCTGGGCATCCGGGTCAATCCGATCCCCAACACGGCCAACCGGCGCGGGCTGGAGCAGGCCGCGCAGGCCCGCTGGTCAATCAGCATAAACCCCGACGAGAGCGAGTATCTAGGCGTAGCACTGGAACAACAGAATGAAGTCCCCTTCATTCACCCCGATCTGCCGCTTGGCATTGCGGGGGCATCGCGCTGGCTGGCCGCAGTCGGCCAGGCAATCGGCAGCGAAACCGCAGCGGTTTCGCAGATCCAGGCGCACGAGTCCGCCGCGCTTCAATCTACCCCGATCAGCGGCGCACGGGTCACGGTCAGTTTACCAACCGCCTACGCCTTCGGTATTCTCGATCTGCTACGTGATCTTGGGGCCGAGGCCGTGGGCATCAGCGTTCCCTCACTTGACCGGCGGCACATCGGGAAGCTGGAGCAGGTGCGGGATTCCCACCCAGGGCTGGCGGTTCACGTGGGCGAAGGGCAGATGTTTGAAGAGGCCAACATCCTGAAGCGGCTAGCACCCGATCTACATCTCTGCTGGGACGAACACGCCGCCGTCGCGCTCAGACTAGGCATCCCTGCTGTAGCCCTGCGCGAGATCGGGGTGCTGGGCTACGGCGGGGCCAAGCGGCTCGCCACGCATGCGGCGCGGGCGCTCCGGTACCCCGCTTTCGCCACTAATCTGGGCGAACATGCCCGCTCACCCTACGCAGACTCGTGGTACAAAAAAAAGCCGAATTGGTATATCAAGCACGAGGTCAAGTGACACAACAGATTATCAACGCCCGCAACGGGTGTCTGCTCCAGGGCGTGCTGAACGCAACCAAGGCTGTGGGCGGATTCGTGCCGATCATCCACTCAAACCCAGGCTGCGGCTTTCAGGGCTACCTGGGCGGCAGCCTGCTCGATGGGCCGTTTGGGGACGAGGGCGATGTCCCCGCAACAAACGTCTCGGAGAAGCACGTCGTCTTTGGCGGCACCTCGCGGCTGCGCGAGCAGATCAAGAACACCGTGAAGGTGCAGCAGGGCGACCTCTACGTCGTGATGTCCGGCTGCGCAACCGAACTGGTGGGCGACGATGTCCCCGCGATGGTACGCGAGGCCCACGATCAGGGCGTGCCGATCATTGCGATCAGCGCCCCCGGCTTCAAGGGCGATATCTATCACGCCTACGCGCTCTTTTTCCAGGCAATACTCGCATATCTGGCGGAGGATGCCCGCCCTGTGGCAACAGGTACACCGGGACTGGTGAACATCCTGGGCCTGCTACCTGGGCCAAGCGATTTTTGGGAGACAGACCTGGGTGAAGTGGTGAGTCTGCTGGAAACGATTGGCATCCCTGTCAACCCGCTCTTTGGTTGGGGCAGCGGACTCACTACCTGGCAGCAGATCCCCGCCGCCGCCCTCAATCTCGTCCTCTCACCCTGGGGCATCCCGCTGGCCAAGGATCTCGAGTCACGTTTCGGCACGCCCTACCTCACCCTTCCAGGGCTGCCAGTCGGCCCGGAGCAGAGCTTCCATATGCTGGAGCGGCTGGGTGCGGCGCTTGGGACTGCGCCAGACCGGATCAGCGGATTGCGCGCACGGGCCGAGCAGCAGATGCACGGCTACCTGCGTAAGCTAGGCGGATTCTATGTCACATATCAGCTCCAAAAAACATTTGCCATCGTTGGCGAATCGGCGCTCGTGCCAGGGATCGTGCAGTTTCTCCAGCGCTCGTTTGGCTGGGTTGTGGTCGCAGTGCTGATCACCGACAACCCGCCGCAGGAATACCGCACGGCCATCGCCGACACTCTCGCCAGAGGGCCAGAAGCTACCGCGATCACGGTACTCTTCAGCGAAGACGGGGCCGTGATTGAGGACACGCTGCGGGCACACCAACCCGAGATCATCCTCGGCAGCGCCCTGGAAGCTGGCCTCGCCCGCGAGTTGGGGGTGCCGCTGCTTGAGATCGCTCACCCCATCCGCCAGAGTGTCATTCTCCAAAAAAGCTACTGCGGACTGCGCGGGGCAGTTGCCTTGCTCGAAGATCTAAGTCGGGAGATTCTTCAATAGGACATGGTTCAGCGGAGCCAATTTTACATGACAGTTTGTGCTGGCCCCCCTCACCCCCCTGCCCCCTCTCCCACCAGGGGAGAGGGGGAGATGTCGCATCAGGATGCGCAAAATCGGCTCCCCTCCCCCCGTGTGGGGGAGGGGCTGGGGGTGGGGGTTGTTCGGCAACAAACTGTCATGTACCCACGAACCTTGTCTAGCGAAATAAGGCACCCTATGGCAATCCTAAACTGGCTATGAAAAGGAGTCGAGCCTTTAGGCGGCCTTATCCGGCTAAAGCCTCGACTCCACGCAACAACCCCAAGAGGATTGCTATACTCTGCACGGCTGACTCTTGGACATTCGTAGAGAGGATGACATGATGTCCTATCGAGTCAGCCACACCATCGAGAAGGGGATCGAGCGGATTGTCTACACGCCGGAGAACCGCCGCTTTCAAACGCCGATAGTGATGCAGCACGGCATGTGGCACGGGGCCTGGTGCTGGCAGGCGTGGCAAGCCCTGCTGGCCGAGTGGGGCTGGGAGAGCCACGCCCACAGCCTGCCCGGCCACGGTCGCTCGCCAGAGCAGCGGCCCAACCGCTGGTGTACGCTGCAGTACTACTACGAGTTCCTCAACGATGAGATCCGACGTATGGAGCGCCCGCCGTGCTGATGGGCCACAGCATGGGCGGTGCCCTGACCCAGTGGTTCCTCAAGTACGGCCCGACCCTGCCCGCCGCCGTGCTCGTGGCCCCCTGGACCTCGCATAACATGCAGACCCCCGCGAGCCTTGAGACCATCTGGAAACTCGACCCGCTTGGCATAAGCCTGGCCTTTATCACTCTGTCGTCCAACCCGCTGGTGCGCAACCCCACGCGTGCGGCGGCATGCTTCATCACCAAGGGCGCGATCATGTCGCCCCACGAGCTGCACGCCCGGCTCGGCCCCGAGTCCGGCCTGGTGTTGCTTCAGTACCAGCCGCCCTGGTGGCGTCCGGCCAGGGCGGAGGATGTACAGACGCCGCTGCTCTGGCTGGCAGGCGCAAACGACGCAGTCATCCCCGAGCGAATGGAGCGGCCCTCAGCCGCCTACTACGGTGCTGACTACGTGGTCGTCCCCGAGGCTGGCCACGATCTGATGCTGGAGAAGAGCTACGCCAAAACGGTGCAGACCATTCATAGCTGGCTGGCGGATCGCGTGTAATAGCAGGAGTCACGCGCCCGGCCCGTAAACGGGCGGGCTACGGTGACGAAGGCCGCCTGCGCAGACTCAGGCGGGCCGCGCAGGCGGTCTTCGTGACGAAGAGCCGAGGGCTTTAGCCCCAATACTTTTCGAATAACGATTCTGTCGCCGCTCAGCCCCCCACCCCCAGCCCCTCCCCCACGCGGGGGGAGGGGAGCCGGACAGCCTTCTGGTGCAGAATCTCCCCTCTCCCCTGGTGGGAGAGGGGCTGGGGGTGAGGGGGAAAGGTCGGCATGAGATCTGCTTATTTGAAAAGTATTGGCTTTAGCCCCACGGCGATGCGGTGCTAGGACTTTGCGCATGCCCTGCTATGATCAATCAGGGCTGTTGCAAAGTCCTCAGATTGCTGCCCGCTCCCCCACCCCCAGCCCCTCCCCCACGCGGGGGGAGGGGAGCCGGATCTCTTTCTGGTGCGGGATACCCCCTCTCCCCTGGTGGGAGAGGGGGCAGGGGGAGAGGGGGGTCACTGACTTTGCATCAGCCCTGTATGATCAATCCCAAAGGGCGAGGGATAACTAGCGAATATGCTACAATGCAGCGCAGGGTGGCGTATCCCTCACGATGCTGTCCACGTGGCGAATCTGCAATCTGCAATCTAAAATCTGCAATCTAAAATCTGCCTAAGGAGCCTTTGGGTGCGTAATATTTTCTCGACGCCTAGCGAGGATGTCTTCGCAGGCGGCACGAACGACAATATCGAGTTGCTCAAGGCATGGGCCGGCTCAACGCTGGCCTTCGCGGTTGTGCAGACCGGGGCGAGCAATCTGGTGAGTCTGGCGTTTGCCGAGAATCTGATCATCTCGGCTGTTGTCTGCGGGCTGGCGTTTGTGCTTCACGAGTTGGCCCACCGCATTGTGGCCCGTAGCTACGGCGCCGAGGCCCACTTTATCGCCAATAACCAGTGGCTGCTCATCTCGATTGTTCTGGCCTTCGCTGGTATGTTCATCGCTGCCCCCGGCGCTGTCTGGCACCGTGGCATCCTGACGCTACGCCAGGGCGGCTTAATCGCCCTGGCTGGCCCGGTGACGAATCTGGCCCTGTCGCTTTTCTTCCTCTTCACCCTCTGCGCCGCGACGCTCTTTGGCCTGCCCCTGCCGAGCTTGCTGGTGATCACGCTCTTCATCGGGTTTAAGTTCAACGCCTGGCTCGGCCTGTTCAATATGATTCCCGCTGGTCCCTTCGATGGGGCCAAGGTCCTCGCCTGGAACTGGCAGGTCTTCGCCGTCACGGTGGCGGTCGGTCTTGGTCTGGCCTTCGTGCTAAGCGATAATGTTGTGATTGGCATCCTCAGGGCGCTTCGTGGTATCCTCTAGCGGGCGCAAACATGCGCCCTTCTCATGATTATGTGGAGTAGATTATGCGTATCCCGATCATCGCCGGGAACTGGAAGTTGTACAAGACCGTGGCCGAAGGACGTGAACTCGTGACGGGCCTGCTCGCGGGCCTCGGCGTCGTCACCGACCGCGAGGTCGTCGTCTGTCCGCCCTATACGTCGCTCTTTCCCCTTGGCGTGTTGCTCGCCAATACGCCGATTGCCCTTGGCGCTCAAGAGGTTTTCTACGAAACGCAGGGAGCCTTCACCGGCGCTGTCGCTCCGCAGATGTTGCGCGATGTCGGCTGCACGTATGTGATTGTCGGCCACAGCGAGCGTCGCCAGTTCTTTGGTGACACCGACGCGACGGTGAACCGCAAGCTGCACGCAGCCCTCGCCGGCGGCCTGCGGCCAATCATGTGTGTCGGTGAGAGCAAGCCCCAGCGCGACTCGGGCCAAGCTGAGCCAATTGTCACTGCCCAGGTACGTGGCGGTCTGGTCAATGTTTCTGCCGAGCAGTTGCTCAATGTGGTGATCGCCTACGAGCCAATCTGGGCCATCGGCACCGGCGATACCGCTACCGCCGCTGATGCTCAGGCCATGCACGCCGCGATCCGCGCCACCCTGGTCGAACTCTATGGCGATGATGCCGCCCAGACGGTGCGTATCCAGTACGGCGGTAGTGTGAAGCCTGATAACGTTGATGAACTGATGTCCCAGCCCGACATTGACGGTGCCCTGGTCGGTGGTGCGTCGCTGAAGGCCGATAGCTTCTTGCGGATTATTCATTTCCGGTAGATCTCCAAAATAATCACATCGTTTGTGGGAATGACCAGCGAAGTTGGTCATTCCCACAAACGATGTGAGAGCTTTAATGCTAGAACTTCTGATCATCGTCGCGCTTTCTCTGGCTAACGGTATCTTCGCCGCAACCGAGATCGCGATGGTCTCGGCCCGCCGTGGTCGTCTGGAGCAGCGGGCTGAGGATGGCAGTGCCGGGGCTGAACTTGCCCTGAAGCTTCAGGACGACCCCAACCGCTTTCTCTCCGCTGTCCAGGTTGGCATTACGCTCATCAGCACCCTCAGTGGCGTCTTTGCTGGTGCTACCCTGGCCGACCGGCTCTCGCCCTCGCTCTCGTCGCTGCCCTACGTCGGCATCTACGCCATACCCCTGGCCCAGATCCTCGTCGTCATCCTCATCTCTTACCTCTCCCTTGTCCTCGGCGAACTGGTGCCCAAGCGTCTGGCCCTCCAGAGAGCCGATGCCGTGGCCGCTTTCATGGCTCCGCCGATGGGCGTTCTGGCCTGGATCAGCACCCCGGTGATCAGCGTGCTGACTGGTTCCACCGACCTGCTGCTGCGCCTGATTGGCCGCGCTAATGTTGAGGAGGAGCGCATCACCGAGGAGGATATTCGCGCCTTGGTGCGTGAGGGCACCGAGGGCGGGGCGGTTGAGCTTCAGGAGCAGCAGTTTATTGAGAGTATCTTTAAGCTCACCGACCGCGCCGTGCGCCATATTATGACCCCACGGCACGATGTAGAGATGCTCAACGCCGACGCCACGCTCAGCGAGGTGATGGATGAGCTGCTCTCTAGCGGTTACTCGCGCTTCCCGATCTACGAGGGCTCGCCCGACCAGATCATTGGCACCGTCCATGTGCGCGATCTGCTGCTGCTCTATCGCCGCCAGGGCGAGAACGCGAAGGTGCGCGAAGCCGTCTCGCCGCCGCTCTACGTGCCCGAGAACAGCCGGGCCAGCGCGCTTCTCGCCACCTTCCGCAAGGGCCGTCGCCATATGGCCCTGGTTGTCAGTGAGCTCGGCGGGATCGAGGGTGTCGTCACCCTGGAGGACGTGCTTGAGGAGATCGTCGGCGAGATCGGCGACGAATTTGATGAGATTGAGACCCCCGCCGTGTTTGTCCGTGAGGACGGCTCTATGCTGGTTGAGGGTTCGCTGAACGTGGACGAGGTGAAGCACCTGCTCGACGTGAACGAACTGCCCGACGAGGAGACCTATCGCTTCGACACCCTGGCAGGCTTCGTGATCAGCATCCTCGGCCAGATTCCTACCACCGGCACCGTGGTTTCCTGGGATGGCTGGCGCTTCGAGGTGGTTGACATGGACGGATTGCGCGTTGATAAGGTGCTGATCTCGCGTGACCATGGGCCTACGGCGTAGGCCACGGCCCCCTGTGCTATACTAAAAGTCGGATCTGTCAATTGCATGTGAGGAGAGTTTTTATGGCCGGTGAAGTGACCCTGCGGGCAACCCTGGCCCGCCCGTATCTCGCAGCGACAACGACGCCTCAGGTTGCCTATGCGCTGATCGAGGTGCAGCCGTCGGCGGTGATGGCGCAGGTTCGCACCCCGGTGAACGTCAGCTTTGTCCTCGACCGCAGCGGCTCGATGAAGGGCGAGAAGATCGAGCGCATCCGCCAAGCTATCGGTGTGGCGGTGAATATGCTCGACACCAAAGACATCGCCTCGGTTGTGATTTTTGATCACCGCACCGAGGTGATCGTCCCTGCCGCCCCTGTCACCGACCGGCGTAGCATTCTAGATCGGGTTTCGCGCATCCGCGACGCGGGCGGCACCAGGATCGCCCCGGCCCTGGAGAAGGGTCTGCGCGAGATTGAGAAGGATCGCAGTGGTGCCATCCGTCGCCTTGTTCTGCTCACCGATGGCCAGACCGAGAATGAGGACGACTGTCTGCGCCGCGCCGAGGACGCCGGTAAGCTCGGCATTCCTGTCACCGCTCTCGGTGTGGGCAAGGACTGGAACGAGGATCTACTGATTGATATGGCCAACCGCTCCGGCGGCACTGCCGACTATATCGCTCGCCCTGACGCGATTACTGAGTTTTTCCAAAATACGGTGCAGCAGGCCCAAAACAGCGCCATCCAGAATAGCTCCCTCAACCTGCGCCTTGTCCAGGGCGTCACGCCTCGCGCCGTCTGGCAGGTTATCCCGCTGATCAATAACCTGGGCTATAAACCGATCTCCGACCGCGATGTGAGCGTGGCCCTCGGTGATCTCGAAACCGGTCAGGGCCGCACGCTGTTGGTGGAACTTCTGGTCGATCCACGCCCAATCGGCACCTATCGTGTCGGTCAGGCTGAGGTGAACTACGATATTCCCGCGCTCAACCTTGTTGGCCAGAAGGCTCGCATTGATGTGATGCTCACCTTCACCGCCGATCCCGTCCAGCTCAGTCAGGTCAATGCCGGCGTGATGAACATTGTCGAGAAAGTCTCCGCCTTTAAGCTCCAGACCCGCGCCCTCCAAGATCTCCAGTCTGGCGATGTGACCGGGGCCACCCAAAAGCTCAAGAGTGCTGTTACGCGCCTGCTCAATCAGGGCGAACTAGAATTGGCTAACACCATGCAGCAGGAAATTGCCAACCTGGAGCAGAGCGGCGAACTCTCGAACGAAGGCCGCAAGACGATTAAGTTTGGCGGCAGTAAGACGGTGCGGCTGAGCGATATTGATCTGCCAAAGGAGTGAGCGGTGTAGGGGCGCATCGCGATGCGCCCCTACAGACCGTAAAACATGTATATCCTGATCACCAACGATGACGGCTACCAGAGTCCCGGTCTGGTTGCCCTGCGCCAAGCTCTTGCCCCACTTGGCGAGGTGGCTGTGGTGGCCCCCGACCGCAACTGGAGCGCCGCCGGCCACTACCGCAAGCTCTTCGACCCGATGCGGGCCTGGGAGGGCACCCTGATTGACGGCAGCCCGGCTATGCTCTGCGACGGCACCCCCGCCGACTGTGTGGCCCTGGCGTTGATGGGCCTGTTGCCGAGAAAGCCCGACCTCGTGGTTTCCGGAGTCAACCTGGGGGCCAATCTGGGCAGCGACCTACTCTACTCCGGCACGGTTGCCGCCGCCATGGAGGGCATGATCTTCGGCCTACCGGCGATTGCCGTCTCGCAGCATAATGGCCACCGTGGCCCGCAAGACTTCCGCGCCGCTGAGGCGGCTGTGGCCCAGATCGTAGATGGGGTGCGCAAGAACGGCCTGCCCGAGGGTGTGCTGCTCAATGTGAATGTGCCGGCCCTGCCGCCCGAGGAGGTGCGCGGCATCCAGATCGTCCGCCTTGGCCAGCGCACCTACCGTGACGAACTCATCATCCGTCAGGATCCGCGTGGTCGCCCCTACTACTGGATCGGCGGTGCCGAGCCAGAGGATGTCCACGAGGAGGGTACCGACGTAGCCGCCATCGCCGCTGGCTACGTCAGCGTCACCCCCGTGCATATGGATCTGACCAGTCACCGCTGGCTCAATGAACTGCGCAGCTGGGGGCTGCAGTAGACCTGCGCCCGGCCCGTTCACGGGCAACAGACGCAGCAGAAAGCTCTCACCAGGATATCCTGGTGAGAGCTTTCTGCTGCGTCGTATCGTGAAACTAGCGCCGTTCGATCAGCAGACGGATCGCGGTGCGCTCCTCGTCATCAATAGCGACATCAATGAAAGAGGGGATGCAGACAATGTCAATCCCTTCCTCGCTGAGGTAGCTGCGTGCGATGGCAACGGCTTTAATTGCCTGGTTCGTTGCGCCAGCCCCAATAGACTGTACCTCAGCCGCCCCGCTTTCGCGGATCACACCGGCAATGGCACCGGCCACGGCACTTGGGCGCGAACGTGTGGACACTTTGAGTACCTCGGCAGATCGCTGTGCTGCATGCGCATGGGGGGGGGGGACAGCTCCCACCGCACGTGCAATGGAGTGTGGCTGGGCATTGGTCATACGTGCCTCCTGGGGCTCGTGACTCGTTGTCACGGGGCGCTGTTCATCCGATGAGGTTTCTAGGCTCATAAGGCATAGCCCTCCTCTCGTGGGAGTGTGGTAAAACGCATAATTGCTATCTGCAAATTGTACCACAGCCCGTAAAACATCGCCCTTGGCAGTTAGGGGCGATTTGTGGTGATAGTAAAACGCTACTGACAATGAAGGCCCACAGCCTGAAAAAAAAGCTGTGGGCCTTCATTATTTACCGATTAACGGGCGAAGTCAATAGCCCGTGTCTCCCGAATAATGGTCACCTTGATCTGACCGGGGTACTGGAGGCTCTCTTCGATCTTCTTGGCCACATCGCGGGCCAGATGGATGCTGGCAAGATCGTCAATCTGGTCGGGTTGAACCATAACACGCACCTCGCGACCGGCCTGCACCGCGAAGGCACGCTGTACCCCGCTAAACGAGGTTGCAACCGTCTCCAATGCCTCAAGACGCTTGATATAGAGGTCGAGTGTCTCGCGACGAGCGCCGGGACGCCCGCCCGAGATAGCGTCGGCGGCGATGACCAGGAACGCCTCAACGCTTTGTGGCTCCTCGTCGTGATGATGTGCGGCGATTGCGTGAACAATCGCCGGCGACCGGCCTAGACGCCGGGCAATATCGGCACCAATCAGGGCGTGTGGCCCCTGTACCTCGTGATCAACCGCCTTGCCAATATCGTGAAGCAGGGCGGCTGTTTTAGCGATGTTAATATTCGCCCCGATCTCGGCGGCCATATGCGCCGCCAGCAACGCGCACTCCAGCGAGTGCTGGAGGACGTTCTGCCCGTAGCTGGTGCGGTACTTCAGCCGTCCCAGCAGCTTGATCAGATCGGGGTGCAGTCCCTGGACATTGGCCTCGTAGGCCACCCGCTCACCCTCCTCACGCATCACATGCTCGATCTCAACCTGGGTCTTTTGCACGATCTCCTCAATCCGCGTGGGGTGAATGCGGCCATCCTTGAGCAGTCGTGTGAGCGAGACACGTGCCACCTCCCGGCGTACCGGGTCGTGACACGAGAGGGTGACGGCTTCAGGGGTATCATCAACAATGATATCGACACCGGTGATTTGCTCGAAAGCGCGGATATTCCGGCCCTCGCGACCGATGATTCGGCCTTTCAGCTCTTCACTGGGGAGATTCACAGTCGTAACGGTCAATTCGGCAACATAATCAGACGCGCAGCGTTGGACTGCGAGACCGATGATTTTGCGAGCGTTCTTATCTGCGTCGTTGCGGGCACTCTGCTCAATTTCACGAATCCGGCGAGCCGCATCATCGCGAGACTCGCGCTCAACCTGGGCCAGAATGATCTCGCGAGCTTCATCGCGGTTCATCTGGGATATACGCTCCAACTCGGCAACTTGGAGGTTCTTCACTCGCTCGGCTTCCTGGTGCAACTGTTCGATCTGTCGCTCACGGCTTTGCACCTGCCGATCTCGTCGCTCAAGCCCTTCGATCTTGCGATCGAGGTTCTCCTCCTTCCGTTGCAGTCGCTCTTCCTGTTTCTGTATAGCCTGGCGGGACTCGCGGATCTCCGCCTCTGCATCATTTCGAATACGCAGCGCTTCATCTTTGGCCTGAAGCAAGATCTCTTTTTGCTGGGACCGCGCCTCTTCCAAGAGCAGACGGGCCTCGGCGGCTTTCTGTTGCGCCTGTGCGTTCACACTGTTATTCACCCACCAGACGCCAATGCCGCCGCCAATGCCCAGCCCAACCACAAGGACGAGGGCGGCCCAGAATACCTCTATCACGGTAGCCTCCTATGAAGTTTTTAAAGTGCATCAAGCGACGCGATGGCCCCTAGGTCTCGCTCCGCTGTGCTGGTTCAGGCCAATATGGATTTCATAGCTCCATGGTATGCGTACCCATAATACTGTTCTCATCTACGGCTGTCAAGAATTTCTCAGGTTGCTACCTCAGATCGCATCTGGTATAATCGCCAACGTTGTGTCGTACGGTCGTGTGACGAAGATGTTGCGGTGGCCTGCTGCCCCGGTCGCACCGTGTCCGTGCGGATGTTCGCGCCGGTGTTCCCCCTCGACCGCCGCAGCCTATTCCCCACCAACGCCCGCTCTCCAGGAGGATTCTCATGATCCGCAGCCCGTGGCGATCCCTGTTGATCGTCCTTTTGCTGCTCACATCGCTGCCGTTTCTTGCCACATGTGGCGGGCAGGGCAGTTCCCTTGGTTCCTCGCTCTATGTCCAGAATGTGACGGCGGACCCTGCCGCGTACAGCGGTAAAGAAATTACGGTTGATGGCGCCTACCTCTGGCGTCCCGGCAATCCTGGTATCTCGGTGTTGGCTATTGGCGTCGGCACCCTTGATAACGGGCTCGACGCCCAGCCCCTCGGCGATGCTATCTGGCTTGAGGGTTTTCCCGCCGCGCTCACCGCTAATCTGCATAGCCCCGGCGACGCAGTCTATGGCTTTGTGCGCGTCCGTGGCCAGTTCGTCTCGGGTACGTTCGGGCCTGAGGGAAAGTACCCCTACCAGATCACTGTCAGCACCGCTGAGCTGATCGAGCAGGTTCACCGGGTCGAGAATGTCGTGAAGGATGCGCCCCTCGCCAATGGTAAGGTCTCGTTCTTCGATCTTCAGCGTAACCCTGAAAAGTATAGCGGCCAGACGATCACCGCCCAGGGGTACTACTTCTGGAACTCTGTGATCTACGTTCTGGCGGAGGGTGTGTCTACCGAGGAAGACGGGGCCAGCCCGCAGCCAATGGGCAGCCCGATCTGGATGGAGGGTTTCCCACCCGATAAGTCTGTTGATCTGCACATTGGGCCAAATAATAGCTTTGTCTGGGGTCTTGTCGAGGTCACCGGCACCTTCCAGACCGGCGGCGGTTTTGGGAAGGACGGGGTCTACAAGAGTATTTTCAATGTCGTATCGGCAACGCCGATTAAGTGATAACACATAGATACCGGGCGAGCCAAGCTCGTCCGGTATCTATGTGTTATCGGCTATCGGCTATCTTTTCGCTCTTGCTCTGTGAGGTGCCAAGGATGTACTACTTCATTGAGCTGATGACCGAAGATGACATCCCTGAGGTGCAGCAGATCGAGAGCCAAAGCTTCACGACGCCCTGGTCAACCACCACCTACAGGCGAGAGATCCGCAATCACGGAAGCTGTCGCTACCTGGTTGCCCGCAGCAGTCCCACACCGCCACCACCCCCACGGCAGGGTGTCCCTCTTCGCCGCCCTGGCCTGCTTGGCCAGATTGCCGCTGCGCTCTTCCCTCCCGCACGTGGATCAACCCACAGTTGCCCGATCATCGGCTACGGCGGAATCTGGCTTACGGTGGAAGATGCTCACATCACCACTATCGCAATCGACCCGCAGCACCGTGGGTTCGGCGTGGGTGAACTGCTGCTGAATGGCCTGATTGACGCCGCCTACGATCTCCACGCGCAGATGCTCACGCTTGAGGTGCGAGTCTCGAATTCGGTTGCCCAGCGGCTCTATGTGAAGTATGGCTTTCAACCGGCTGGCACTCGCCCGCGCTACTACACCGATAATGGTGAGGATGCGCTGATCATGTGGACGGAGTCGATCCATACGCCTGAGTATCGGTCACGTCTCTCCGAGTTACGCCGCCATCTCTCTGCCCGGCTCCAGACTCAGGCTCTCCGCGACCGATCTGCCGTGCGTGTGGTGTAGGGG
>JBAXMH010000083.1:0-17891 GCA_037134395.1 Chloroflexales bacterium | reverse complement strand
AAAGCTGTCCGGCTCCCCTCCCCCCGTGTGGGGAGGGGCTGGGGGTGGGGGGGCGGGCGGCAATCTGATGATTTTGCATCAGCCCTGATATAACCCCTGTGGTTCATGACAGATGACCCGATCGGCGGTACAATAGGCCCATGAGTGCGGATGCGAGATCTGAATTGAGGAGTTGCCAATGCCCGAGATAACCGATGAGGCCCGCCGGGTTATGCTGCTGATCGCCATAACGTCGGGTATCGCTTTCCTGCTCTTGGTTTGGGTCTTCGCCTTCTATATGTAGGCGCGGTAATGGCCGGGGGCCGGCTCTCGGCCCCCATCACTCAACCCGAATTTCCGAAACCCCCTACTTGTGCGAGACTTCTCCCTATGCTACACCCTCGCCTGCTGCTCACTCTCCTTGTCCTCCCACTTGTCCTCGCTGCCTGCTCTCGTCCCACCAACACGCCGACGTCTCAGCCTGCTGCGACCAAGCCCGCCGCCCTCATTAAGCCCACCAGCCCCACCAAACCTACTGCCCTCACTAAACCCACCGCCCCCACTAAACCCACTGCTGCGCCCGCCGCCGCCGGTGATACCTGGCTGGTCATGCTTTATGAGGACGCCGACGACCAAGTACTTGAGCAGGATATGTTCACCGATGTCAATGAGGCTGAGCGAGTCGGCTCGACGGACAAGGTCACGATTGTTGCTCAGGTTGATCGCTACAAGGGCGCGTTTCGCGGCGACGGTAACTGGACCGGCGCACGTCGCCTGCGGATCACCAAGGACGATGACCTTAAGAAGCTGAACTCGGAGGTGGTGGCCGACCTTGGCGAGGTGAATATGGCCGATGGGCAGACCCTGGTGGATTTCGCCGAGTGGGCGATCACCACCTACCCGGCTGCTCACCACGCCCTCATCCTCTCCGACCACGGTATGGGCTGGCCTGGCGGCTGGAGCGATGGATCGCAGACGAAGTCCGGCCCCGATGGCCTTGGCCTTACCTCCAACGGCGATCTGCTGCTACTTAACGAGATCGACTCTGCCCTCGGGACGATCCGCACCAAGACCGGCATTGAGTCCTTCGATCTGATCGGCTTTGACGCCTGTCTGATGGGCCAGATCGAGGTGCTTACCGCCATAGCTCCCCATACCCGCTATGTGGTCGCCTCTGAGGAGGTGGAGCCGGCCTTGGGCTGGGCCTACGCTGGATTCCTGGGGAAACTCACCGAGAACCCGGCGATGGATGGCGCTACTCTGAGCAAGACGATTGTGCAGAGCTATATTGATCAGGATCAGCGGATTGTGGACGATGCGGCGCGGGCGGAGTTTGTGAAGGAGACGTTTGATACGACCAAGACGCGCAGTGCGCGGGCAGTAGCCGCCGACATGAGCCACGACATTACGCTGAGCGCCTACGATACTGCCACTCTGCCTAAACTGCTCGCCGCCCTGGACGACTTTAGCGTGGCTCTGAGCAAGCTCAATAAGAAGACGGTCGCCTCGGCCCGCACCTACGCCCAGCATTTTGAGAATACCTTCGATGATGGCCCGTCGCCCTACATTGATATCGGTAGCTTTGCCACGCTTGTTCGCAAGAAGAGCAATACCAAAGGTATTGATAAAGTCGCCGACGCCTTGCTGGCTGCCCTCAAGCAAACAGTGATCGCCGAAAAGCACGGTAATGAGCGATCCGGGGCCACCGGCATGTCAATCTACTTCCCCACCTCGAAGCTCTACAAGTCCGCCGATGCGGGACGGAAGGTGTACGCGCAGGTGGCGAACCGTTTTGCTGACCAAGCCACCTGGGAGAACTACCTCAACTTCTACTACTATGGTGTGGCGCTGGATGCAACCGCGCCGACGGGCAACACCCTGGCGATCCTCTCCCCCGGTGCCAGTACGCTCAGCGTTGCGAAGCTAACGCTCTCCGCCAAGAAGATCGCTCAGACGGGTACGGTGAAGGTGAGTACCAGCGTGGACGGCGATCAGATTGGATTCATCTACTTCTTTACCGGATTCTATAACCCTAATGACGACAGTATTCTGGTGGCCGACATTGATTATGTGGATGCCGGACAGACACGCCAGGAGAACCAGGTCTTTTACCCGGACTGGGGCGCGGCGCGGCCTGTGGCGATTAAGTACGACTGGACGCCGGTGCGTTTCGGGATCAGCGACGGGACGACCACAAAGTTCGCGCTCTTTGCGCCGTCGGACTACGGTGCCGCCAACGATAGCTTCACCTACGTGGTACATGGCAGTTACACTTTTGTGGATGGGGGAACGCGCCAAGCCCAGCTCTTCTTCAAGGACAATGCGCTGATCAAGGTGCTGGGATTCAGCAGTCAGGGCCAGGCCAGCGCCCCGCGAGTGATCACCCCACAGCCCGGCGATACCTTCACTGTGTCGAATCAGCGCATCCTGCTGCACAGCGACACCAATGCCCCCAAAGAATATGTCACCGAGGCGGGCGACACTCTCACCTTTGGAGACCAGCCGTTCACGATGCAGGAGCTACCCGCGCCCGCCGGAAGCTACGTCCTCGGTGTGCAGGCTGAAGATATGGACGGTAATCTCTACGATGCGTATACCAACGTAACGGTTCGCCAGTAGCGTGGGGTTACATTATCCAGCCAATCACCGTCTGCGTGAGCAGATACCCATTCAGCGCCACGATCACCGCCGTCACCGTCCAGGCTAGGATACTGAGCCAAAGCGGGTTGACGAAGCGGCCCATCTTGGCCTTGTCGCTGGTGAACATCACCAGCGGCACCACGGCGAAGCTTAGTTGGAGCGAGAGGATTACCTGACTAAGAACGAGCAGTTCGCCGGTGCCGCGCCCACCATAAATGGCCGTCACGATTACCGCTGGGATGATTGCGATCAGCCGGGTAACAAGGCGGCGTAGCCAGCCGGGGAAACGCAGGTTCAGGAAGCCCTCCATCACGATCTGGCCCGCCAGGGTGCCAGTGAGGGTTGAGTTCTGGCCAGAGGCCAGCAGGGCCACGGCGAAAAAGGTACTCGCCATTCCCGCGCCCAATACCGGGGTGAGCAGTTGGTAGGCGTCGCTGATGTCGGCTACGTAGGCGTACTGTGTGCCGTAAAACGATGCCGCCGACAAGATCAGAATGGACGCATTGATGAAGAAGGCTAGCATCAGCGACACCGTCGAGTCCACCGTTGCGTAGCGGATCGCCGAGGCCCGACCGCGATCAGTGCGCGGGTAGGCCCGTGTCTGTACGATGCTGGAGTGCAGGTACAGGTTATGTGGCATTACCGTGGCCCCCAGGATGCCAATGGCAATATAGAGTGCCGACGGGTCGAAGACAATCTGCGGCGACGGCAGCAATCCCGCCAGCATCGGCGCGACCTGCGGGTTTGAGACGATCACCTCATAGCCAAAGCAGATGGCGATCACCATAATCAGCCCACCCACCATCGCCTCAATATAGCGGAATCCACGGTTCTGGAGGAAGAGGACGGCCACCACATCCACAGCGGTGATCAGTACGCCCAGAATCAGCGGCAACCCGAAGAGCAAGTTCAGCGCGATTGCCGAGCCAATCACTTCGGCCAAATCGCAGGCGGCAATCGCGATTTCGGCCAGCACCCACAGCGTGAGCGCTACAGGTCGCGGGTAGGCGTCCCGCGAAGCCTGAGCCAGATCGCGCCCGGTGGCGATGCCTAGTTTCAGAGCTAGGTGCTGGAGCAGCATGGCCATAAAATTCGAGAGCAGGACGACCGAGAGCAGCATATAGCCAAACTGCGCCCCGCCAGCCAGATCTGTCGCCCAGTTGCCCGGATCCATATAGCCAACGGCCACCATGAGCCCCGGCCCAACATAGGCCAGCATTTTGCGCCAGCGGCTCCCGCTTCTTGGCACAGCCACAGAAGCGTGAGACTCAGGAAGCGAGACGCTGCCTTGCTCGCCGCGCCAGCCGGGAGGAGAACTGCCTGGTACTGGTTTATCAAGGGTGGTCTGCATATGCATACAGCCTTTAGCTTATGAAGAAATGAAATTGAGCCATACCTAAAATAGCACGCAGCAACATCGCTGTCAAGGAATGGATCCGTCGTTCCAGCATTCCAGTGTCGGCGCAGGCCGACGCCCGGCGGAACGCCCCGCAGGCACGACTTCAGTCGCGTAACCCGTGGCCCGCCCACACGGTATATGACTATGACACCACACCACACCCGCTACTACCTTGGCTTCAACCTCGTGCCCGGCGTTGGCCCGGCGCGTCTGGCCCGCCTGATCGCCCACTGCGGCTCGGTGGATGCCGCATGGCACGCCGATGCTCTTGATCTGGCGATGGCCGGACTCGACTCACGCAGCAGCACCGCCCTGCTCTCCGCTCGCCCACAGATCAACCTCGATGCCGAGCTTGAGCGGGCCGAGCAGGCTGGCGTGACCCTGTGTACACTCGAAGATGCGACCTACCCCGCTCTGCTAAAGGCTAGTCCCGGCGCTCCGCCCCTGATCTACATTCGCGGCGATCTCACCCCCGCCGACGATTGGGCGGTCGCTGTGGTAGGTACCCGCTCTCCCACCAGCTACGGTCGTGAGGCGGCCCATCGCCTGAGCTACGATCTGGCTAGTAGCGGTGTAACCGTGGTGAGTGGGCTGGCCCTCGGCATAGATAGCGTGGCGCATACGGCGGCTCTGGAGGCGGGCGGACGCACCATCGCCGTGCTGGGCAGCGGGGTAGATCTACCCTACCCCGAGCGCAACCGGGGCCTCGCCGAGCGGATCATCGCTCAGGGCGCGCTGATCAGCGACTACCCGTTGGGAACGCGACCTGTGGCAGCGAACTTCCCGCCGCGCAATCGGCTGATCAGCGGGTTAAGTCTGGGAACATTGGTGGTTGAGGCGGGAGAAAAAAGCGGTGCCCTGATCACCGTGGACTTTGCCCTCGAACAGGGCCGGGACATCTTCGCCGTCCCCGGCCACATCTTCTCGCGGCAGAGCGTGGGCACCCACCGGCTCCTGCGCGACGGGGCGGGATTGGCGACCAGCGCAAACGACATCCTGGAGGGTCTGAACCTGACAGCGGCGGGGGTACAGCGCGAGGCCCGCGCCGAATTGCCAACCGACCAGATCGAGGCGACGTTGCTCGATCTGCTGAGCTATGAGCCGCAGCACGCCGACGCCATCGGTCGCGCTGCCGGCATGTCGTCTGCCCAGGTTTCTGCGACCTTAGCCGTACTTGAGCTGAAGGGGTTGGTTCGTCAGGCGGGACCAATGGAATACGTGCGGCGGCATTGATGAGAAAATAGCCGGGTGTCGGGTAGGGGCGCGTCGCGACGCGCCCCTACGGCCCCATTTCATCGCGGCGTTGTGCGCCCCGCGCACTGAACGGCTGAAATTCAACAGATGCCTCACCATGCCAGGCATGGTGAGGCATCTGCTGAATTTCAGCAGTCGAAGACAGCATCGCTCTTACCGGCGAGGGCATCGGTAAGCATACGCTTCGTACGTGCCAGCAGAGGCGGCAGCTTATCGGGGGGGAAGAATCCGATATTCACATTCTCGTGGCCAGTGCGGCGCAGTTCACCGCCGACGATCCGTGCGACAAAGAGCAGCGCCAGAATCTGGGCCTGATCACCATTTGGGTATGTCCAATGAAAATCAGGGCCAGCGTACACCCCGATCAGTCGCTCGGCATGAAGTTTTAGGCCCGTTTCCTCAAGCACCTCACGGGTAAGCCCCTGCACCGGCGTCTCATCGAGACTAATAGTGCCGCCGGGCACATCCCAGAGCATCACATCGGCGCGACGACAGAGCAAGATCGCCCCATGCTCGTCTTGGACGAACCCACTTGATCGCACCTGCATAATACACTGGTGGCCCACATAGGAGCGCAGCCAGCGGGTGTATTTAATCGCCATCGTAACCCCTACCCTCCGTCAAAGATCCGGTTTAGCCGGTCTAGCTCCCGATTATAGATCGTTGTAGCGAAATGGTCGATCTCGGTGACGTTACGGAGCGCACGGTACCCTTTCAGAAGGAAGGTGTGGCCGGACTCGAACCCGGCGAGGCGGGCGATCACGCTGGAGCGTTCGAGGGCGATGCCGAGCAAATGTGAACGCGAGAGCCGAAAGACATTGTCCAGACTGTTGCTGATCAGCTCAAGCTGGCGATAGCGATCCTCATAGTTATCGGACTCGCGGTAGAGCTGTTCGTAGATCTGCTCATCGAAGGTGAGGGGTACGCCTCGGTCAATCAGCAGATCAGTCAGCCCGTCATCAAGCTCGGCGGTAATGCTGATTAGTTCAAGCAACTCTTCAATGTCGCGCAGATGGACTCCTGGCACAATGTGTAGGAAGTGCTGGAGTCGGCGGGCGTCGTTATCGCGCTGACTGAAGTCGCGGGGGCCATAGAGTTCGGTGAAGAAGAACTCACCTACCGGCTCGTACATGGGGATGGCCGACAGGTCTCTGTAGTCGCGGCGTAATCGGTGCGACTGAAACACCTGGAGAGCAATGCGATACTGCATGAAGGTTTTCATGATGTGCGCTATTGAATGCGGTCAAGCTGATCGCGGGCGCGGGTGCCCCACTCTCCGCTGCCATCGGCGAGAACGACGGTCTGGTATGCGTTTAGTGCCTCGTCGCGAAGCCCGAGATCTTCTGCAGTTCGACCAAGGTAATAGAGAGCTTCGGTGTAGGTTGCATTCAGATCAACCGCACGTTTGAACGATTCATGGGCGCTCTGGGTGCGGCTCTGAGCATAGTAGGCCCGGCCCAGCCAGTAATTGGCCTCGGGAAAATTTGGCTGAAGTGTGATCGCCTGGCGCATATCGCTAATGGCGCTATCGTACTGCTGATCGCGGATGAGCAGCAACCCGCGACGGTAGTACGCCTCGGCGATTTGTCCGCTAGCGCGAATTGATGCATCGTAGGCGCTTTTGGCTTCGCTGGTGCGGCCTTGCTCTTGGAGCAACTTGCCCTTAAAGAGCTGGGCCTCGGCGTAGTTCGGGCGCTGGACGAGGCTACGGCCCACGCTGTCAAGTGCGGCGGTGGGGTTGTTCTGGGCGTACTCTACCTGGGCAATCCCAAGGAATGCTTCGGGGAACGTGGGCTGGATCGCAAGTGCCCGGTTGTAGGCATCACGGGCCGCATCAAGGTTGCTGTTGCGCAACAGGCTCTCGGCCAGCCAGAACTGAACGTCAGCACTCGCATCACCACCAGGCAGAGTAGTCGCCGTCTGGAAGTAGCTCAGTGCGACGCCCCACTGCCCCTGGCCAACCGCTACTTGTCCCAGGCCGATCTGGGCGCCCAGGAGCTGCGGATCGATCTGCTGAGCCTGGGTATAGGATTCCATCGCCTTTTTCATATCTCCACGACGGCGGGCAACATCGCCTAAGATCACCAGCGACTGGGCGCGCAGTTCGTGCATCGCAGGGTCGCCGGTATTTGCGGTCTGGTTGACAACCTGCTGTGCGGCGTCGGTTGCCGACTGGAGCCGGTTGGTGATCAGGTACGCCTGAGCCAGCTTGTACTGGGGCAGGGAGGCGTTGGGCTGGAGACTGACAGCCTGGCTGTAAGCGCTGATCGCCTGGGTGGGATTACGGTTCTTCAGCGCAGTGTCGCCAATCGCGATCAGGGCGTTGATGTCGTTGACTCCCTGGCCGAGCGCGACGCTGTACTCTTTATCGGCGCGGTTGGGCTGCGCCAGTGGGCCTTCGTAGAGTCGGGCAAGGGCGAGGTGGGCGGCAGTGTTGCTGTCATCAAAGCTCAGGGCGTTGCGCAGAGCCTGCTCCGCGCCTTTCAGATCGCCAGCGGCGGCGAGGCGCTCACCCAACTCGAAGGACGCTGTCGTGCTGTGCGGGTCAATCTTCAGCGCAGCGCGGTACATCTCAATAGCCGCATCGGGTTGCCCATTGTCGTTATAGAGGCGACCAAGCTCAATCGCAGCGGTGGCGTTCGTGGCACTGAGTGGCAGGAGTACATTTTTCGCCTCCTCAAAGCCAGCGGGGCCGCTCAGCCGGAGCGCCTGAGCCAGAGCAATCGCGGCGGCGGGGCCGGGGCGCAACTGGCTCACCGCACGTAGTTGGGTGATCGCATCGGTTCGATCTCCCGTCTCCTGATCGATCTTCGCCAGGATCATACGGGCCGGGAAGAATGCGCCGTTGCGATCTATGGCCATACGCAGCAGTTGGATGGCGGTGGCGTTATCGCCACGGTCGTGGGCGATCACACCCTTGCCAAAGTAGCCCTCGGGCCGCTGCGCGGCCACCTGCACCACCCGGTCATAGGTGCGGTCGGCGTCGTTCATCTGCCCATTTATCCGCAGGGCGCGGGCCTTGGCGAGCAGAACGGTCGGGTTTTCCGGCTCGCGCTGCTCAAGGGCGGCGAGAATGCTGATCCCATCGGCGATGGGCGTGATACCGCCAAAAAGTGCGCCGAAGAGGTTGGTTCCTGATGAGGGGCGACCAGTGCGCGCACGGGCCAGTTCAGTATTGAGCATGGCCAAGTAGAAGCGCTGCCGACGCACATTGTGGTCGGCGCGGTCGGCCTGTCCAGCGGCTACCTGCCCGGCATCCGGGTTGATGGCCCCATCGGAGGCGGATCGCTGGTGCCAGCGAGATATGTTCTGGTCGCTCGTTTGTACCGCCGTGCGCAGGAGATCGCGCAGCGTTGCGATCTCGCCCTCGGGGAGCGGCGGGGCGATCTCGACCTCCCATACTAGCGGCCCCTGGGCGTTCAGACTGCGGGCGAGGCCAAGTAGTCCGCGCTGCTCATGGGCAGCAGCGTCGAGGAATTGGCTCCACATTGCCCGGTAGGTGTCCGGTACGAGGTTTTGATCCACCTTCGCCTGCGCGTCTGCGGCATTCAGAGCTACCTCAGCGTTGCTCAGGAGACCGCGCTCGCGGTACGCTTCCGCCAGACTCAGCAGCAGCGGGGTGTTGGCAGGCTGGAGATTGCGGGCCTGCTCCATCTCAGTGGCGGCATCAGCAGGCTTCTGGTTGGCCAGGGCCAGCAGGCCCAGGTTATAGCGCAGCTCGCTGAGGTCGCGCCCCGCCAGCAGCCGTACCGACTCGGAGAAGGCGCTCACCACACTAGCATCGCCAGCGTCCAGCAAAATCGCCCCCAGATTATTTGCCAACAGAGCCTGATCTTCTGAGGGAGTGGCGAGGGCCAGACGATATTCGTCGGCGGCCTGGCCGTAGCTGCCACGCGCCCAGAGGATATTACCGCGAATAGCACGAGGCAGAGGTGCATTGAGGGTCGGGTAGTTGGCGAGCAGGCTCCCGAGGGTGGTAGCGGCACGGTCGGGCTGATCCAGACCGTAATCGAAGAGAGCTTCCACCAGGGGCGGCAGGACAGCCTGACCATTGATCGGCTCTCTGGCGATGGTGTAGCTGCGTGGCATGGCGAACCGCCCCAGGTAGCCATCCCAGCCGTTGGGCGAGAAGGCTCCGTTGGGCGTATAGATAAGCTGCGGAGTGAGGGACTGGCTATCGAGCATCGCGCCCGGTTCAACGTTGCCCCAAATCAGCAGATCACTCGCTCTGGCGTTGGCCACACGCAGGGCTTCCTGTTCGTTGGCGGGGCGCGTGTCGAGTACCTGAACCGTTACCTCACCTTTGACATTCTGGGTGATCTGCGCGGCCAGAGCCTTGGCCACATTCAGCCCCGTCTGTCCATCGCCGCCATCGTCGAAGGGTGCCACCAGCACCACGAATCGGTCATTCGCGTGGACAGTGATCTGGATGTAGAACAGCCAGCCAGCCGATGCGAGGATCAGGAGCAACAACGTGATCGCGACAACCCTTGTCGGGATAACACCGCTGCGTCGCTGCGCCGCAGAGTCATCTCTCGTTTCCGTATCATCGCCCACCGCCATCACAACAGTCGTCTCTGTGGCCGGGTGTCTTGACGACGGCGGAGCCTTGCGACGTTGGCGGATCACACGCATCGAGGCAAGCACACCGATCACCAGTGCGGCCAGGACAAGCAGGATCAGCTGCGGATCCATGAAGGAACTCCTCGTATGCGAGCAAGACACGTCCCAGACGGCTTATTGTAAGCGATTTTCTGTAGATCACCCGTGGCGCAGCAGCACCTTCAACTGGCCTGAGGCAGCGGCGAAGGCCGCAACTCCCGCGCTCAGCGCGAATTCGGCGCTGATCAGCGACTCTGTCGCAATCAGACCGCGCTCCAGGAGTTTGAGGGCCGGGGCAAACGGGCCGCAGCGCGAGCCAATCAACTGGATCTCATCCACCACCATCAGGGTCAGGTTGAGTTGCGAGTCCGCGTTGAAGGTACTTTTGAGTACGAGTCGTCCACGCGGGCGCAGCACATGGCGGGCGGTCGCTAGTCCTGCTGGCTGTCCCGTACAATCCACCACCACATCGAACCGCTCAGCGGGCGGGCTGCTGCTATGCAAACAGCGCACCCCCTGACGCTCGTAGAGTGCCCAGCGTTCGGGGTGCCTGCCAATCAAAGTCAGGTCACAGCCGATCAGACGGAGTACCTGCACGATCATCGCGCCAAGTTTTCCGTCGCCCACCACTGCAACGCGCTCACTCGGACGAATATGGCTCTGGTCGAGAATCTCCAGGGCCGCCGCCAGTGGCTCGGTGAAGACAGCAGCCTCATCGGGGACGCTATCGGGGACACGGTGCAGACAACTGACAGGCAGCGAGAATAGGTCGGCCATCGCGCCATCGCGCCGGTCAATACCGAGGGTCGTGCGGTTCGGACAGTGGGTGTGATCGCCGCGCAAGCAGGTAGGGCAGCGCAGACAGGCCGCATTGATCTCTCCGACCACGCGTTTTCCCACCCACTCGCCCTCAGCACAGGCCACCACCGTGCCGACAAACTCGTGGCCGAGGACGCCGGTAAAGCCCATGTAGCCACGGGTAATCTCAATGTCGGTATTGCAGACACCCGTCAGGTGCGGGCGGATGATTGCCTCGCCAGGGACGATCTGAGGATCGGGGTAGTGCGAATCGAGCCGGAGGGAACCATCAAAGAGCAGCGCCTGCATGTCATCCTCCCA
This sequence comes from Chloroflexales bacterium, assembly GCA_037134395.1. Classification (GTDB taxonomy): domain Bacteria; phylum Chloroflexota; class Chloroflexia; order Chloroflexales; family Chloroflexaceae; genus Oscillochloris. Next base: position 6,898 of record JBAXMH010000083.1, on the reverse strand, counting down.
ATGCGGGCCTGCAAACACGAACGACGCGGCCCTCGCGTTCCCGATTATACTATAGGATGAGGCATTATGTCGGGCTGTCGGCAGAATTGGTCAGGGCTGTGGCAAAGTCAGTACACCCCCTCTCCCCCTGCCCCCTCTCCCACCGGGGGAGAGGGGATATTCCGCACCAGAAAGCTCTCTGGCTCCCCTCCCCCCGCGTGGGGGAGGGGCTGGGGGTGGGGGGCGGACGGCAACCTAGGGATTTTGCACCAGCCCTGCAACCACGCCTACACAATATGCAGCATGCGGGGGCTGTGGTATCATATCTCTCGCTCATGACGCACTGCGTCCGAATTTTATCTCGTAAAACGGTCAAGGAGGACCAGAATGCCCTATCAGATCAAGCGCGTGGCCGTGATCGGTGCCGGCACCATGGGTGCCGCCATCGCCGGACTCGTCGCCGGCGCGGGGTTGCCCGTGCTGTTGCTCGATGTGCCACCAGGCACGCTCACCCCTGAGGAGCAGGCGAAGGGCCTGACCCTAAACCACCCCGCCGTGCGCAACCGTATCGTTAGCCAGGGCTACGACCGCATGCGCAAGGCCCGTCCCGCAAATCTCTACAGCGCCGCCACCGCCCACCTGATTAGCCTCGGCAATACCGAGGACGATTTCGCCAAGCTGTCCGAGTGCGACTGGATCGTTGAGGTGATCATCGAGCAGCTCGGGCCAAAGCAGGCGCTGATGGAGCGGCTGGAGGCTGTGCGCAAGCCCGGCGCGATCATTACGTCAAATACCTCGGGTATTCCGATCAGCCAGATCGCCGCAGGCCGCAGCGCCGAGTTTAAGGCCCATTTCTTCGGCACCCACTTCTTCAACCCGCCGCGCTACCTCAAGCTCATGGAACTGATCCCCGGCGACGAGAGCAGCCCCGAGGCCGTCGCCGCGATGCACGAATTTACCGAACATACCCTCGGTAAAGGTGTTGTCGTCTGCAAGGATCGCCCCAACTTCATCGGCAACCGCCTGATCGCCTTCGCCGCCATGAGCGACCTGCGCTTCATCCTCGATCATAACTATACGATTGAAGAGGTTGACGCCCTCACCGGCCCGGTGATTGGTCGCCCCAACACCGCCACCTTCCGCCTGCTCGATGTTGTCGGCATTGACATTATGGCCCACGTGGCCAACAACCTTTACCCCGCCGTCCCCGACGACGAGAGCCGCGAAACCCTGCACGCCACCGACCTCCTCGACCGTATGGTCGCCGCAGGCAAGCTTGGTCGCAAGACAGGCGGCGGCTTCTATAAAGAGTCCAAGCAGGGCGGCAAGCGTGAGTTTTGGCCGCTGGATCTGGCCACCCTCGATTATGTGCCGCTCCAGGGTACCCCCGGCATAGACGAGTTCATCGCCCAGGCGAACAAGATCCGTAGCCTGCCTGATCGCCTGCGCTTCATGCTCAAAACCGCCGCCGAGGATCCGGCCAACCGCGCCGCCGCCCTTGTCGCACAGACCCTGCTGCCGGTGATGGCCTACGCCGCCCGGCGTCTGCCCGAGATCGCCGATAGCGTGGCCGATGTGGACAGCGCCATGCGCTGGGGATTCGCCCACGAGCTAGGGCCATTCCAGATCTGGGACGTTCTTGGCGTTGCCGAGGCCGTTGCCATGATGAAGGCCCGCAACCTCGCCCTCCCCGCCTGGATTGACGCCCTAGTGTCAAGTGACGACGCCCACTTCTACACCACGCTGGATGGCCAGCCGGCTGCCTTTAACGCCGCCACGGGTCGCCACGAGATCCTGCCGCGCAGCCCTCTAGCGATTGACCTAGCCGCTCTCAAGGCCGCCGGTGCCAAAGTTCTTGGCAACAGCGACGCCAGCCTGGTTGACCTAGGCGACGGTGTACTCTGCTTCGAGATCCATTCCAAGGCTAACACCATCAGCGCCCCCGTGATGGAAATGGCCCTGGCCGCCCTCGATGAACTGGAGAAAGACCCGTGGGTAGCGCTGGTGGTTGGCAATCAGGGCAAACGTTTCTCCGCCGGAGCCGATATAACTGGCATCGGTGCGGCAGCCCAGGCCGGCGATTGGGAGTCGCTGGATGAACTGCTCGATCTCGGCCAGCAGATTATGCAGCGCCTGCGCTACGTCGCCAAGCCAGTGGTTAGCGCACCCTTCAATCAAGTATTCGGCGGCGGGGCCGAACTGGCTATGCACAGCGATCTTACCGTCGCCTCTGCCGAAACCTACATCGGCCTCGTCGAGGTCGGCGTCGGGATCATCCCCGCCTGGGGCGGCTGCAAGGAGCTGAACGCCCGCATTATCGGTGCCGCCGCCCAGGTCGGTGGCGACACCCTGAAGGCATTCCAGCAGGTCTTCGAGACCATCGCCACAGCCAAGGTCGCCACCAGCGCTCACGAAGCCCGCGAGTCCGGCTTCCTGCGCTCAACCGACAAGATCGTCTTCAACGGCGACTTCCTGATCGGCGAGGCCAAGGCCGCCGCCCTCAGACTCGCCCCCGGCTACACAGCTCCGGCTCGCACGCCACGCTGCTACGCCCTCGGTCGCGATGGACTCGCCGCCGCGCGCATCGCGATCTACCAGATGGTCGAGTCTGGATTCGCCACCGCATACGAAGGCTTCATTGCCGACAAACTGGCCTACGTCCTCTGTGGCGGCGACCTCAGCAGCCCGCAGTTTGTAGACGAGCAATACATCCTCGGCCTAGAGCGTGCTGCCCTGATCGAACTGGCCAAGCAGCCGAAAACCCAGGAGCGGGCCATGCACCTCCTAAAGACCGGCAAGCCGCTGCGGAACTAAATCCAATATTTTTCGAATAACGATATCTGCCGTCGCGCCACCCTCTCCCCCCAGCCCCCTCTCCCAGAACGGGAGAGGGGGAGCGGATCGCTCTCTGACACAGAAATCTCCCCTCTCCCCCGGTGGGAGAGGGGCAGGGGGTGAGGGGGCAGGGTTGGCACGAGATTGGCTTATTCGAAAAGTATTAGAACTAAATCTACACCGTGCGGGCAGAGTACCTCCGCTCCGCCCCCATACAGAGGAAAAATATGCACGAAGCAGTGATCGTATCCGGCGTCCGCACCGCCGTCGGCAAGGCACCCAAGGGGAGCCTGCGTACCGTCCGCCCCGACGAACTGGCTGCTGCTGTCGTGCGCGAGGCCATCGCCCGCGCATCCGGCCTCGACCCAGACCAGGTAGAAGACATTGTGATGGGCTGCGCGATGCCCGAGGCCGAGCAAGGTCTCAACCTTGCTCGCATCGCTGCCCAGCGTGCCGGCTTGCCCGACAGCGTCTGCGGTGTCACCGTCAACCGCTTCTGCGCCTCCGGTCTCCAGACCATCGCCATGGCCGCGCAGCAGATCATCACCGGCCAGAGCGATGTTGTCGTCGCCGGTGGTGCCGAGAGCATGAGCATGGTGCCGATGACCGGCAACAAATTCTCGCCCAACCCGCACCTTGCCCAGCACGACCCCGCCGTCTACCTGGGCATGGGTCTGACCGCCGAGAACGTAGCCAAGCGCTACAAAGTAAGTCGTGAAGATCAAGACATCTTCGCCCTGCGATCTCACCAGAACGCCCTCCACGCCCAGCAGGAAGGCTACTTTGCCACCAGCATCGTACCGCTTGAACTCGAACTCGTAGAGATGAACGGCGATGGCACACCACAGCGGCGCAGCTTCACCTTTGACAAAGACGAAGGGCCACGCGCCGACACCTCTCTCGCAGCCCTCGCCAAGCTCAAGCCCGCCTTCTCCACCACCGGCAGCGTCACGGCAGGCAACAGCTCACAGACTAGCGACGGTGCGGCGGCGGTCGTGCTGATGAGCCGGACCAAAGCCACTGCCCTCGGCCTCAGACCACGTGCCCGCTTCATCAGCTTCGCCGTTGGCGGCGTCGAACCCGACGTGATGGGCATCGGCCCCGTGGTCGCCATCCCCAAAGCACTCAAGCTCGCCGGCCTCAGCCTCCGCGACATAGACCTGATCGAGCTAAACGAAGCATTCGCCGCCCAGGCACTAGCCGTCGTCCGTGAGCTAGGAATCGACATTACGAAAGTAAACGTCAACGGTGGCGCAATCGCCCTGGGCCACCCGCTAGGCTGCTCAGGGGCCAAACTCACCGTCCAAATCCTCGACGAGCTAGAGCGCCGCAACGGTCGCTACGGCATGGTGACAATGTGCATCGGCGGGGGCATGGGCGCTGCCGGGATCTTCGAGCGTCTCTAGTACCTGCCCACTTCCAACGGTGATGCGAACGCCTATGGCATTCGCATCACCGTCTTCAACGCTCATTATCAAGCGGACTACGCACACCCCTACCGCCGCGATTCAGCACATGCGTATAGATCATCGTCGTACGCACATCGCTGTGGCCAAGCAACTCCTGCACCGTGCGAATATCATAGCCATCCTCAAGCAGATGAGTCGCAAAGCTATGGCGGAACGTATGGCACGTGACCCGCTTTGAGATCTGCGCAAGCTGCACTGCCCGCTTCACCGCTTTCTGTAGCCCACTCTCATCCACATGATGCCGCCGCTGATTTCCCGAGCGCGGATCGACCGAGAGACTCTCGGAGGGGAACAGATACTGCCAGATCCACTCCTGGCTCGCATTCGGATACTTCCGCTCAAGCGCATACGGCAGATACACCTGCCCATAGCCAGCGCGGAGATCCTGATCGTGGGTTAACTTCACCCGCCGCAGATGTTCCTGTAGCGGCGCAATCAAACTATCAGGGAGCGGCGTCACCCGATCCTTATCACCCTTCCCGCTACGAACCACCACTTGGTGAAGAGCAAAATCCACATCCTTCACCCGCAGACGCACACATTCCATCAGCCGAATCCCACTGCCATAGAGCAACTTCGCCATAAGCTGATGCACCCCCGTCATCGCATCAAGAACACTACGCGCCTCCCGGCGCGTCATTACCGTCGGGAGGCGTTGTGGCTGCTTCGCCCGTGCCGCATGAATCGGCTCTTCCAGTGGCTGCTGTAGCACCTCCGCATACAAAAACAGCAGCGCACTCAGCGCCTGATTCTGCGTTGACGCCGCAACAGACTGCTCCACCGCCAGATCCGTAAGAAACGCCTCAACCTCAGGCGTCCCCATCTCCGCAGGATGGCGCTTATGATGGAACCGGATATAGCGTTTCATCCAGCCCACATACGACTCCTCCGTACGCAACGAATAATGCTTACGGCGCAGCGCCTCACGGACCTGATCGAGGAGGCGAGGGGTATTCGCAGCCATGTGCCAATCTCCTTCACAAAAAAAATAGACGACCATCCTTCCGTCTATGACACCGTATGAGCAGCATAGAAGGATACCCGTCGTTGGACCGCTTTCAACCCCAATGCTGCACTTCAGACAACCATGCGGATCTGCCGCACAACACCAGATGAAAATGGCCGCTGGTGTCGGACTATCGGCTATCGGCTATCGGCTATTTTCACGTTAGTCGCGCCGCTGGCAGATGTGTAGATCGGTATCTAAATTATATTTGTAAATCTTTTTTGTCGTCATTCGGCGAACAACTCGGCGAGGGTATCCAGGACAGCATGTTGTGTAGCCTGATCGATTTTTCCTAATCGCTTGAGTAAGCGCTGTTGATCAACGGTACGAATTTGATCAAGGACAATCCACGCCTCCCGCTGATCAAACATACAGGCAATACGGGTAGGGTACGCACGCGATTTCGTGGTCATTGGCGCAAGAATGACGGTGCGGATATTCCGATGTAACTCGTCCGGCGAAATCACGAGACACGGACGAGTCTTCTGAATCTCCGCACCAACAGTCGGGTCAAGATTGACCAAATAGACCTCAAAACGCCTTACTCCCATGTCCACTCCTCCTCGTCCCAGGATGAAAACGTCCCAGCATCCGGATCAATTAATTGATCATCATGATTCATCGCCATCTGACGAAACGAATCATCCCAACCATCGCGTGACCGATGTGCTGGACGGATTAAAAGGTGAGTATCGTGAACTTCCAGTTCAATATCCTGCGTGAACCCCACTTGATCGAGCAACACTTTGGGAATACGAACCCCTTGCGAGTTTCCGATTCTGACGAGGCGGGTCTTGATGATGGTACTCATCTCGTCACTCCTTCCTTATAATGTAATTACATTGTATCTACTTTGTAACGTACGTCAAGCCATGAGAGCTAGCGACCACCGCACCATCCTTTAGGCCTGTGACACCGCACCCATAAGAAATCTACCACCAGATCGTATCTTGCCGTCCTCTGTCTCGGTATATATGGAGAACACGGTATTCATCGCCACCGAGGAACCTATGCGTGCACGTGCCACACTCCAACCGGGACAACCGGGAACCAAAGCTCTGCTCAAAACCTATGGTGATCGTCTCATCTGTGTCCGATATCGCTACGATAGCACCCAGCGGAAACGCTACAAAACAGTAGAGTTGATCGTTGACGAGGCCGATTGGACGCCCCCGACGACAGCACCCACCCCAGACACCCTCGTATACCTTCGGGTCGTATGGGGCGAAGCAGAAGTTGCCCGACGCATCAAAGCCGCAGGAGGCCAGTGGCAACGACGTTACAAACTCTGGGCGCTCCCGTATGGGCAAGCAGAACAGATGGATCTCCTTGACCGTCTAACCGATCTACCCGTACAATCCTAGGCATGTGGCCTTTCTACAATACGAAAATAAGTTTGCATATATAGAAAGGCTTTCGCATCGTAGAAAGGCTCCTGTACATAATAGATCTCCTTGGCTGTTTGACCGATCTTCCTGTACAATGTCGCACAGATGGCCTTTCTACGATGCGAAAATAAGTTTGCATGTATAGAAGGTCTTTCGCATCTTGGAAAGGCTCCTGTACGTGCGGATGTAAGGATGCATCGCTGCCGACTTTATAGTTGGGC
>JBAXMH010000082.1:0-17916 GCA_037134395.1 Chloroflexales bacterium | reverse complement strand
CAGCGCCGTCCTTGCATAACAACACAGCATCGTTCTTGTATAACAACACAGTACCGTCCTTGTATAAGGCGGTTGCACCAGGGTTACAGACGCACTACTTAAACACAAAAAACCAGTACGTTGCTACGCAGGTGTTCTGACCCCAGACCAGATGCAGTGAGCGCCGCCCCGGCAGTATTGCCAGGGCGGTGTTTTTTTGTTGTGATCGATTCCGCCCTTGCACCATAGCCATACCTGTGCAAACATGCGCAGGGTTATCTCTGAAGTAGCATAGGAACACATTATGGGTACCACACAACGATACATGCGACTCCTGCCAATCCTCGCTATACTGGCGTTGTTGGCAGGTCTGCTTGTTGCCGCACCGGCACGAGCAGCGGGTGGCATCGTCAGCCCGCAAGAGGGCGGGGTAGGCACGCGCTTTAACTTCAAAGCCGACGGTTTTGAGGTCGGCGAGCGGGTTGACTCCTGGGTTACTGGCCCTGATGGCAGCGTGAAACCGCGCTACCCGTCGGTTTATGCCGATACGTTCGGCGGGATCGTCTGGTCGTGGGATGTGGCCCCCGGCACGGCTAACGGCGCGTGGAACATGACGGCGCGTGGAATCAACAGTGATGTTCGCGTGGTGATTGGCTTCACTGTGATTGGCTCACCGTCAGTCACACTTTCCAGCAACGTCAGTCCAACATCGGGCGCGGCGGGTACCACCTTCGCCTTCTTCGTAGGCGGACTACAGCCCGGTGAGCGAGTAGGTGCGTGGCTCACCCAGCCCGACGGTTCAAGCACTAACTTCGATCCCGGTAATGAATTCCGCGCTTACGCTGACGAGAATGGCTCCGTGAACTGGAGTTGGAAGTCACCCGCCAATGCGCCCATCGGTGACTGGCTGGCGAATGTCCGTGGACTTAATAGCTCCCGTGAGGTGAGCTTCGGGTTCAGCATCAGTGGCACCGCGCCCGCTGGCCCCGCCCGTTCGATCTCCCCAACGGTGGGTGCGCCAGGTACCATCTTTGCTGTCATTGTGGGCGGCTTTAATCGGAACGAGCGGGTGGGTAGCTGGCTCAATCAGCCCGACGGCGGTCAGCGCGAGGCATCGCCCTATATTGTTGCTGACGGTAACGGCGTGGCTACCTGGACATGGCAGGCACCTGCCAATGCGCCGAGTGGCTCGTGGCAGGCGGTCACGCACGGTCGCGACAGCGGCCTGGAGGTTGCACTTTCCTTCACTGTCACGGGAACGAACCCGGCACCCGCCGGCCCAAATGCGCCGACCATCAGCGTGACCCCAGCCAGCGCCCACCCCGGTGATAACGTGACGATCAGCGTCAGCGGCTTTAGGCACAACGAGTATATTTACTACTGGCCGACCCGGCCCGATGGCTTGCCCGAAGAGAATCGTCCCTCTACTGAGTCAGATAACAATGGCAATGGCACATGGATCTATCACGTGCCGAATAACGCCGTTGCTGGCACCTGGATGATGAACGTCCGTGGCGATACGTCCAATCTCAGCGCGCAGGCATCCTTCATCGTGACGCTCGATGCCACTATGCCTGACTATAGTGTCACTCCGACGTCTGGGCCAGCAGGGACGACCTTCCACTTCACGGCCAGAGGCTTCCGTGATAAGCCAGAGAAGGTCTTTTTCTGGTTCAACGATCCGCAAGGGAAGGGCGTGAACGGCCCAGACTGGAAGAACAACAACGAAGACAGCACGGTAAGTTGGGACTGGACATCCCCCGAGGACGCAGTCGGCGGCGAGTGGAGGGCGGTTGCCCACGGTGAGGTGTCGCACATAGATCGGGTGATCCCCTTCACGATCACACGCGATACGCCCGCCCCCAGTGCGAGCGCCTCGGTCTCGCCAGAGATTGGCGGGCCGGGTACCACTTTCACCTTTACAGCTAATGGCTATAAGGAAGGCGAGAGTGTGGGCTACTGGCTCAATCTCCCCGACGGCACGGTGGTACGCTTTGACCGTGAGCTGATCGGCGATGCCAAGGGTCAGGTGACGTGGTTGTGGATCGCTCCCGCCGATGCGCAACGCGGACGTTACACAATGAGCGTTCGCAGTTCGCAGAGCGATAAGTTTAGTAATGACGTAGCTCACGACATCCGCTTCACGGTGCAGTAGCAGCCTGTGGCGCTTTGAAAACGAGGGAGGTGGTGGATCGCGCCGATAAGCCTGGCGTGATTTATCACCTCCTTCCTGTTTTTGTGGGGTGAACACCTACATCCCGCGCAGATGTGCTATACTCCAGCCAACGGCATGTGTATGTAGACAAGGGCGTGGCATGGCTTCACGGGGCGGAAACAAGACGAGCGGAGGAGGGCGGCGGCCCACCGGCAAGGGACGGGCGTCGTCTCGTACATCGGCGCGCAAAGAGCCAACCTTCCAGATCGAACTGCGGCCCGAGCATCAGCGCGAGCTGTTCGCCCTCGCCCTGATCACCATCGCCCTGGTCACACTGGTCTTCTTCTTCACCGGGGTCGCCGGCTGGGTCGGTAGTGGCTACGTGAGTCTGGTGCGCCAAGCATTCGGTAGCGGCGCTCTGGTGGTACCGGTTACGCTGGGGTTGCTCGGTGTGGCCATCCTCATCCAAGAGCGCATGCAGGATGCGCGATTAACGGGTTCTAATACGTTGGGGACGCTGTTGGTGCTGGCGGCGATCCTTGGCCTGCTAGAGTTTTCCTTCCACGCAATCAACTTGGCCGACCGACATGACGAGGGTGGCGGTGTGATCGGCTTCTGGGTGGTTGAAGGTCTGGATCGTGGTATTGGCCGACCGGCGGCGGTGCTGGTGGTGATTATGCTCGGCTTGGCCGGAGTGATGCTAACATTTAATATCACCCTACGCGAGCTGATTATTGGCGTGAGCATGCGGGCTGTGCGCTTCTGGGCGCTGCTGTGGAGCGCACCTAGTCGCCCGGTTCAGCCCCGCCGCGCAGCGCGGGCCGACGCTGATCTGCCCTTCCAGTCACCGCCCCTCGGTGCAGATGATGAAGATCTGGTGCCGACTCCGATTGCGGCCCGCCCGACGAAGGCCAGTCTCTTTCAGCGCCCTGGCGGCGAGTCTGCGTCTGTTGCTGCGGCCAAGGGTGCGGCGAAGCAGATCACGGGTTCTTCGGCTCCAGCCGTAGGCAAGGGCGTGGCGTCCCCACCCCTGGGCGGATCGAAGACTGCCGACCCGCCTGCCGCACCCGCCCCCACCCGCCCAAACTCCGTCCCTGAACCGATTGACACGACGGTGCAAGAAACACTGGAGGGTTTTGATGTGTCGGTGGTGCATCGAGCATGGGCGCTGCCGGCACTCGACTTCCTCGACTCCTACAGCGGCGAAGTGGGCATTAGCGACGAGGATATCCGCGCTCGCTCGCGGCTGATCGAGGAGACCCTGGCCAGTTTCAAGGTTGAGGCCCAGGTGGTGAATGTGAACCCTGGTCCGGCGGTAACACAGTTTGAACTGCAACCCGCCGTGGGCGTGAAGGTGAGCAAGATCACCGCGCTGGAGAAGGATCTGGCCCTGGCAATGGCCGCACCTTCTATCCGCATCGAGGCTCCCATTCCCGGCAAGGCTGCTGTGGGTATCGAGATTCCTAACTCGGCCATCGCAATGGTGGGCATGCGCGAGGTGATTGATAGCGAGGAGTTTGAGTCCAATCGGGGCAAGCTCAAACTGCCCTTGGGCAAAGATGTGAGCGGTACACCGATCATCGCCGACATGACCAAGATGCCGCACCTGCTGGTGGCTGGCTCGACCGGGTCGGGCAAATCGGTGGCGATCAACGTCTTTCTCTGCGGCCTACTGCTCAAGCACAGCCCTGACGAACTGAAGCTTATCCTAGTGGATCCAAAGATGGTCGAGATGATCGTCTACAACCGGGTGCCCCACCTGCTCTCGCCCGTTGTGACGGAACTGGAGCGGGTGGTACCGACGCTGAAGTGGGCCACACGCGAGATGGAGCGGCGCTATAAGATCTTTGCTCGCCACGGCTGCCGTAACCTAGAGAGCTACAAGCAACTCTCGCGCAAGCGTGCCGATCTCGAATCGATGCCCTATATTCTGATCATCATTGATGAACTGGCCGATCTGATGATGATGGCTCCTGATGAGACAGAGACCTATATCTGTCGGCTGGCCCAGATGGCCCGTGCCACCGGCATCCACCTGATCATCGCCACACAACGCCCGTCGGTGGACGTAATCACTGGCCTGATCAAGGCCAACTTCCCCTCGCGGATCGCCTTCGCTGTCACTTCGCAGGTGGACAGCCGAGTAATCCTCGACGGCCCCGGTGCCGATCAGTTGCTCGGACGCGGCGATATGCTTTACATGGCTGCCGACTCGGCTAAGCTGGTACGCATCCAGGGCACCTACGTCTCCGACCGCGAGGTTGAGAAGATTGTAGATTTCTGGCGCAAGGCGGTGCCGCCTGAGGAGGGGGCAGGAGGCGGGGGGCAGGAGGCAGGAGGCAGGAGGCAGGAGGCGGGGGGCGGGGGGCAGGAGGCGGGGAAGCCGGGCGGGTCACTGGGGATGAACGGGCCACCGTTTAGCGGTGCGCTGCCAGGGCCGAGGCCGGTGGAGGCTGGGCAAGGGGCAGGGGGCAGGGCGCAGGAGACGGGAGGCGGGAGGCGGGAGGCGGGAGGCGGAGGGCAGGGGCAGGAGGTAGGCGGCAGGAGGCAGGAGGTGCAGATCCTGCCTCCTGCCGCCGATGAATCTTACCGGGCACCGGCGGAGTTCCTGAGTGCGGATGAGCAAGACGAACTGTTGCCCCAGGCGAAGGCTCTGGTGGAGCAGCACCAGCGCGCCTCGGCATCACTGCTCCAACGTCGATTACGCATTGGCTACAGCAAGGCCGCCCAGCTCATCGAGTTGCTTGAGCAGCAGGGAGTGGTCGGTCCAGCCGAAGGCGGGCGCTCACGTGAGGTGATCAAAAAATAGATTCCACCTACTTGAGCGTCGCGTACCAATCGGTGTAGAGTTCCTGGAACGATTTGCCGTAGATCCCGCGATAGTCGGCAGATCCCGCCCCGCGCCCGCGCCCGTTGCTATAGAGCGTATTGAACTTCTCCCAGCCGTAAGTGCGGGTCAGGTAATCGACAAATCCAGCCCACATATCGTAGGCTGCATCCAGGTTGCGCCCACCAAAGAATGCCGGGTTGCTATTGTAGCCAGACAGGTACAGCTCACGCGCACGCGACTGGAACGAGGATGCGTCCGAGAGACTAAGCCAGTACTCGCCGGAGATCCAGCTCGCGAGACCTTCCAGCAGCACCGTGTCGGCGCGTGACTGAGCATCGCTGCCGTATGCCTCAGCCTGAAGCGCGTGCGCCAATTCGTGCGAGAGAATGACCAAGGCGTTGTGCTGGTTTTCGCCAGGGCGGTAGTAAATCCGCACGTTGGTGTTACCAGAGGTATAGGCGATGCCGCGTGTGCCACGGCCTGGGGCCTGACTGGTGCTGTAGACACCCACCGAGATGCGCTCAGTCAGTTGGGCGGCAAATCGTTTCTGGATATAGCTCAGCGCCGCTTCCGCATTTACCCCCATTGAGGCAACTTCTTCAGGGCTGAAGGTGCCGTGACCGACATAAACATCAATTCGGCGACCAGTGAACACCATCTCGCCGGGCAGGCTTGGGCCTCGCCCAGGCAAAAAGGCCGTGGGTACGATCTTCGTACTGGCGTTCTCATTAAAACTGCGGCGACTGAGGGTTGGTGTCGGTGGAATGGGCGTTGCTGTAGCGATGGGTGATGCGGGGGAGTGAGGATCGGCCAGATCTGCGCGTGCGACCGAGGCAAGCGATACACTCTGTGATGGAATGCTCGCCCCTGTCAACCCAACAATGACAAGTAGGGACACAATAAAGATAAGCGCGATCACGGCGCTTTTGTTGCGAAACATGTCGCGAACCTCCTGCGACACAGCATGGTGTCGGCACAGAGCGCACTTCTGAGCGAAAGATTAAAGGGTTTATACCACGCGACACTAAAGGTGTCAACAATACTAGTCGCCAAGCAATTTCATCTGAGAATTGATATAAGCCCGTAGCTCAACCGCACTCGTGCCATCAGACTCGGGTACCAGCGTGGCGGGTGCGAGCTGATCGAGGAGCCTCAGTGCGCTGCGGTATCCCCGGCGAGCCTCAATGATTTGCCCTTCCCGACGCCACATATCGGCTATCGCCAAGTTGCCCATCACAAAGGCTGGGTCGAGATAGAGGCTGCGGCGATACGCGGCAATAGCCTCGTCAACTTGGCCAACATGTTCGTAGATCTGACCACGTATAAAGTGGGCGGCGGCGCGCATTGGGGTGATGATCAGTGCTTGGTTGACGAGTTCAGTGGCGCGCTTCCAGTCACCCGCGTTTGTGGCCACTCGCGCTGCAACGAGCGGGTCGGGCGGGGGCGGGAGCGGGGAAGGAGTGGGAGGACGTTGAGGGATGAGGGTGGCGGCAGGCCGGGGACTAGTGGGCAGTGGTAGAGGGGCGGCAGGCGGCCGGAGCGGGATAAAGGGTGAGGGCATAGATACGGTAAACAGCGGCGCATCGGCTGGTTTGCGGTAAAGAACCGTACCGGGAGTGTTTACCGTCTCGAAGTCATAAAAAACCCGTGCATTGGGTTCGGCATGCCCCACGACAAGCCAACCTCCGGGGGCCAGGGCCGCGTAGAGGCGCTTGGCCACAGCGCGGATCGTCGCTTCATCGAAATAAATCAGCACATTTCGACAGAATATTACATCCATCGCCATAGTGCCATTCACCAAGGCTGGATACTCATCTGACGCAAGGTTGATTCGATTAAACATCACGGTGCGCCGGATCTCGGGTCGCAACCGCCAGCGCCCGCCCTCAGGGCTGAAAAATCGCGTCCGTTGCTCCTCGGTCGTCTCACGAAACGACCATTGCCCGTAGATGGCTTGGCGCGCTCGATCAAGGAACTCCAGATTCAGGTCGGTGCCAAGGACGCTAATTTGCCAGCCAGACTCGGCTGGTAGCGTATCGGCCAGAGTCATGGCGAGTGAATAGGGTTCCTCACCGCTGGCGCAGCCAGCACTCCAGAAGCGCAGACTACGGGCACCGGCTCGTTGGGCGAGCAGGTCGGGAAGAATCCGCTCGCGGAGCGCGAGGAACTGTGCGCCATTGCGAAAGAAGTAGGTCTCGCCGATGGTCAAGCGACGGATCGCCGCGTCCCAGATGGGGCCACCGGCGATGAGTGCGGTGTAGAGGCGATTTAGATCAGTAAAGCCATGCTCATGAGCAACCAGAGTCATGGCGTGGGCCACATCGGCACGGCGGTGCGTGGGAAAATGCAGGCCCAGCCGATTGCGCAGCAGATCATGCAGTAGTTCATAAAGATCATCGTTAAGCGGGAGATCGATCACAATACGCCTCGCTATGAACTACCGAAGGGGATGAGCGCAGCCAACACGGCACCGGCGAGCCCGCCCAAGGGAAGTTGCCGTACCACTGCGCCCGCCTCGGCGGCGGCGCGGGGCATGCCGTAGACCACGCACGTAGCTTCGTCTTGGCCGAGAGTGAAAGCACCTGCTGTTCGCATGGCACTCATCCCACGGGTGCCATCGTCGCCCATTCCCGTCATGATGACCCCGACGGCACGTGGGCCATACCAGCGGGCCGCCGACTCAAAGAGCCGGTCGGCGCTGGGGCTATAGCGATCAGCAGGAACCGTGGGAGCGATAGATACCTTGCCAGGGGAACCCACGAACAGATGATGGTCATCAGGAGCGAGGTAGGCGCGGCCAGGCACGAGGTTCTCGTCGGCGTGAGCAAAACTAAGTGGTTGGGGAACAACACTGGCCAGCCACTCCTGGAGGGCCGGCGAGAAACCACGGGCGATGTGTTGGACGATCAGGATGGGCAGAGAGAACTTGGAGCCAAGCCCCTCTAAAAATGTTTTGAGGGCACCGGGGCCACCGGTAGATGCTGCCACCACCAGGATCTCTGGGCGGATTGTTGGCTCCACCGAGCGGGCGGATGGGCGAATAGGTACAACTGGGGGATCGCGGCGTGCATGCCGTGTGACCACACGCACCCCCGACATGAGGCGCAGCATCGAGATAAACTGGGCGTGTTCAGCAGCGATAGCGGGCAGGCCAAAACCTCCTGGCTTGGGTACTACTGCCAAGGCTCCTGCGGCGAGAGCTTCCATCGAGCGCACCCCGGCGTCGCCAGATACGCTGCTGAACAGGACAATCGGTGTCGGGCAATGCTGCATGATTTGGCGGGTAGCCTGGTAGCCATCCAAAATTGGGAGATGGATATCCATTGCAACCACGCTCGGTCGCAGTTTGGTGGTTGCAGCCACCGCTGCTCGCCCATCAGCCGCCGTCCCTACCACTTCAAAGTCGCCGGCGCCGCGTAACAGACCCACAATAAGGGCCAACTGTGACGGTGAGTCGTCTACGACGAGTACCCGAATTTGTGATTGCATAGAAAGAAACTCATATGTAAAACAAGAAATACCCAATGTAAGACATACGCTATACGGTGATCATTCCCAGCGCGGCAGGGTCAATAAGGATGACAGAGCGCTCGCCATCGCGCACAATCCCACGGATAAAGGCGGCCCCGTTCCTCAGATCGGTGATCTGTGCGATGGAGATATGCTGAACATCCTCCACCTCGTCAACAAGCAGGCCGAAGGCGGGTACGTCGCCGAGGGTGATCACCAGAATGCTGCTGTCAAGTGTGTGAGCGGACGGGATATTGATCAGGACGTGGCCATCGAGTACCGGGAGGAAGGTGCCGCGCAGGTTGAGCATACCCGCGAGAACCGGCGGAGCGCCAGCGACATCGGTCAGGTCGGGAAGACGCACCACCTGGCTGACAGATTCCAGAGGTAGGGCGTAGTACTGCCGTCCAATGCGCAAGGTGACGACACGCTCGGGCAAGGCGGTTGTGGCGTGAATCATCATAAGAGCCTCACACTACTCAGACCAGCCGACTAATAATATCGAGAAGCGCCTGCTGGTCGAACGCACGCTTGATGATGTAGGCATCAGCACCGGCTGCCACACCCCGCTCGCGGTCGCCCGCACTATCGAGCGACGTGACCAGTACCACTGGCAGATGGCGCAACTTCGTGTCGCCACGTACCTGGCGAGTCAGATCGAAACCATTGAGCCGAGGCATATCAATATCGCTGAGCAGCAGATCACAGCCACCATTGTCGGACATTGAACGGAGGAGATCAATCGCCTCTTGACCGTCGGTGGCAAGCCGGACACGGTAGCCAGCGGCTTCGAGGATGTTCTTCTCCAGCGTGCGCGTCGTGATCGAGTCGTCGGCGACCAGTATCGTTGGGACACGGTGTTCGTCTTCACTTTTAGGGGCAGGCGGCGGAGCACGATGAACACCGGCGGCAGCCCGCACGAGATCGACGACATCCAGGATGGGGACGACCTGACCGTTGGCGAGAATTGTAGCCCCGGAAACAAAGCGGACGCGCACCAGAGGCGCGGGCAGACGATGGATAACCAACTCCTGCTCACCGAGTACGGCATCAATCTGACACGCCACTTGGCGCTCGCCACTACCGAGAATGAGGACGATTCCACTCGAATTTGCGGTGGACTGGGTCATACCAAGCAGATCAACAAGCGATACCACAGGCATGGGCCGCTCATCAATCCGCAGCACAGGTCGGCCCTCAAGATGGTGAATCTGTGCGGGGGAAATGGCGACAATACGCTGGATCGCGTCGAGGGGCAACACATACACGGTATCGGCAGCGCGCAGCAGGAGCCCGTGGGATCGGGCTAGTGAAATCGGCACATTGATCAGGAAATCGGCCCCCATACCGAGGTGGTTACGCACCGATACATGCCCACGCATGCGCTCGACAAGTGTGCGGACGACATCGAGGCCCACACCACGCCCAGAGATCTCACTGACCGTGCGGCGTGTGGAGAATCCCGGTAGGAAAATCATGTCGAGCAGATCCGCTTCGCTGGCTTGGTCAACATCGGCGATCAAGCCGGCCGACACCGCACGGGCACGCACCGCCGTAAGATCGATCCCGGCTCCATCGTCGCTCAGTTGGATGCTGAGATGGTCACCGCTTACCTCGGCGTTAATCGTTACAATACCGACCTCGGGCTTACCGGCGGCACCGCGTAGCGCGGGCATCTCGACCCCGTGATCGGCAGCGTTACGCAGCAGATGCAGCAGCACCTCGCGCAACTGATCGAGAACCTGACGATCCGCCTCCGCACCGCCATCATCCACCGTCAGCTCAATGCGCTTCCCCGCGTTACGGGCGATCTCACGGAGTTGGAGACGCAAAGGCGGGAAGAGTGTGGCCAGCGGCTGCATACGGGTGCGCCGCACCTGATCGTGGAGTCGGTCGGTGACTGCGGCGAGGCGGGAATGATCCTCGGCGGCTTGACGGGCGATTCGAGTCATCGTGGCACCGATATCGCCAAGCAAGTCATTCGCCTGTTCCAGCGCCTCAATCAGATCGCGGGGCTGCCACGCGACGTTAGCGGGGATGGGGGTCGATTCATCAGACAAGCCTGGATGGTGAACAATGGGGCGCATAACAGCGGGTGCCGCACGGAGGCGTGCAATCCGTGGACCAATGCGCCGCCACGTGCGTCGCCAGCGGGCGGGCAGTTCCGCCAGTGTGGTGGCCTCACGGGCAGCCTCCTGGGCACGTAGTGTGCAGGTCATTAGCTCGCCCGCCTCGTTGAGCAGGCTATCCAGTACACTAGTAGGCAGACGCACCGTGGCAGAATCTTCGTTATGGCGGGACTGAATAGGCGTCGGTTTTGTCTCGACCAAGAGATCTGGAACGAGATCTGGCACGAAATTCGGCGCGAGATCTGGCACGAAATTCGGCACAAAATCCGACAAAAAATTTGGCGTTAATTCGACTGTAGATGATTCGGTTGCGCCGTTGAGAGTACCAGCGAGCGTGTCGAGCAGGGGCTGGTAGGGTGCAAGGTCGGTTGATACGCCCGCATCATAGCGAGCCATCAAGACGCCAATCGCATCAAGCCCGGCGTAGATCGGGTCACATACTGATGGGCTCAGTTCAAGCCGACCATCACGTGCGGCGGCGAATACATCTTCAATGCAGTGAGCCATCCGTTCCACATCCAGCAACCCGGCGGCACGGGCACCACCTTTGAGGCTGTGGGCCTCGCGGAAGAGTTGATCCAGCAACTCCTTCCGCTGCGGGTGAAACGGATCGCGCTCCAGTTCCAGCAGGATCTCGCCAGCAGCCTGACGATGCTCGGCTTGCTCAGCACGAAAGGCGGCAAGCACCTGAGCCATAATGTCAGCATCTGTGAACATAAGAATCCTTCGTGTGATTGCAGATTGTAGGTTGCAGAGTGTAAGTTTGACGCCGTGCAGACAAATCTACTCTCTACAACCTACAATCTACAATCGGTAGGCAGCAATGGTATGCTGGAGTGACTGGGCAAGCGTGTGCAGATCCTGGGCGGCGCGCTCAGCCTGGCGTGTACTGGCCATAGTCTGGGTGGTAGCCTGCTGAATGCTGCCCATAGCCTGACCGATCTGCTCCATACCCGCCGTCTGCTGCTGTGCGGCGGCGGCCATTTGCACATTGGCTTGGGCACCGCCCTCAACCTCGGCGGCGATGCGGTGGATCACTTGGCCTGCCTGCTTAGCCAGTCGTGTGCCGGACTCAACGCCCTTGGTTCCCTCTTCGGTTACGAGCACGGCAGTGTTCGTAGCCTTCTGGATCTCCAAAAGAATCTCGCGCACCTGCTGAGTGGCCCCCTTCGAGCGATCAGCTAGGTCACGCACATGTTGGGCGACCACTGCGAAACTACGGCCCTGTTCACCGGCGCGGGCGGCCTCAATCGCCGCGTTCAGCGCCAAGAGGTTGCTCTGGTCGGCAAGATCGCTCACGGTCGTGATGATCGTGCCGATCGCCTGGGTCTGCTCCGCGAGGGCCAGGATGGTGTCAGCGATACTCTCAACGCGGGAGCGGATCTGGCTCATACCGGTAACCGTCTCCTCAACCGAGCCGGTACCCTCGCGGGCCACATTCAGGGCGACCTGACTATCGTGGGCGACCTGGGATGCCTGCTGGGCCGTCTGGAGGGCGATGGCCTTGACCTCATCAATGGTGGTGGTGGTCTGGGTAATAGCGACCGACTGCTCGGAGGCGGAGGCGGCCTGCTGGGTAGTGGCGGCCAGAATCTCGGCTGCCGCCGCCGCGATATTCGCGGCGGCCTGTTGGGTCTGTGACGTGATCTGGTGCAGGCCATCAACCATCTTATTCAGATCAGCGCCGATCCGGCGTAGCTCGATATCGCCCTGCTCTTCAATGCGTGAGGTCAGGTCACCGGCGGCGATACGGGCAATAAAGCCACTGTAGTGGGTCACGACCCGCTGAATCTCGATGCGAATTTCGCGCTCGGTGGCCTTTGTCGTGCGCAGGTTATCGGTCATCTGGTTAAAGCCATCAGCCAGGGTGCCCAACTCATCGCGGCTGCGCAGTGTAACTTGTTGATCCAAATTCCCGGTGGTGACTGCGGCGACTGCGCGGGTGAGTATGCCAATGTCGCGGACTATCGCCGTCGAGATGAAGAGGCTGACGACGGCGGAGACGAGAACGGCCATCGCAGTGCTGCCGATCAGCAGTGTGCGTGCGCCTTCGTAGGTAGATTGCGCAGTTCGTAGGGATTCGTCGCTCCGTGTACCAACAATGTCCCGCAGCGCGGTGGTACTTGTTATGAGGCTCTGATATTCACTCTCAAGTGAATCAAATACCGTCACTCCTCCCGTCGTACCGATTCCGCCATCCGCCGTTAAAATCGAGTTGTGGGTCTGGCTGACAAAGTCAGCCCACTGGCTGACAATCGTATTGTAGGTCTGCTGCTCCTTCTGGTCGGTGGTAATCATACCCTCGTAACGGCGGAGCAGTGCGTCCATATCCTTTTCTTGAAGGGTTAGATCATCGCTCACACGGGATTTCGCCTGTGAAGAGGTGATCAGGTACGATCCCTGGAGGGCGCGGTAACGGTTGACAATTCGGCGTATATCCGAAGCCATGTTCAGGGTGGGGATACTTTTTTCACCCACAAAGACGGCCCGCGTATTCATTTCACTCATCTGAAAGAGCGCGAAGGCACCCAGCGCCAACAGGAGTACCAAGCTTAGTCCGACTGCAGCTAAGAGCTTTAAGCGTATCGAGATTTTCATGCTCACCTTACGCAGTACATAGGTACGACAGGAGGGTATGTGTGTACAGATGAATTCCCAGGTATTGTGCGATGTTCTTTCAGTAGATCACATGTAACCCATATTGATACCCCTCACCACCCTTTCTTTAGTCCATTAAGATGTCGTCCATAATGCGCGTTTTGTAGGTGCGTGGGGGTGATTTTCGTGCAAAGTTAGTGCAAAATTCTCAGATCGCTTGGGTTGCAGTACGGAAACACTCGTGCGATTACCGATTGCCGATGTGACTGTACAGCGTCACATCGGCAATCAGTAACCTAATCATCTACAATCGGTAGGCAGCGATGGTGCGCTGAAGCGACTGGGCAAGCGTGTGCAGATCCTGGGCAGCGCGCTCAGCCTGGCGCGTGCTGGCCAGGGCCTGGGTAGTGGCCTGCTGAATGCTGCTCATCGCCTGACCAATCTGTTCCATGCCCGCCGTCTGCTGCTGCGCAGCGGCGGCCATCTGCACGTTGGCCTGGGCACCGCCCTCGACCTCGGCAGCGATGCGGTGGATCACTTGGCCCGCCTGCCCGGCCAACCGTGCGCCGGTCTCGACGCCCTTGGTTCCCTCCTCCGTCACCAGCACGGCGGCATTAGTGGCCTTCTGGATCTCCGAAAGAATCTCGCGCACCTGCTGGGTAGCTCCCTTCGAGCGCTCAGCCAGGTCGCGCACATGTTGGGCGACCACCGCGAAACTACGGCCCTGCTCACCGGCGCGGGCGGCCTCAATGGCCGCGTTCAGTGCCAAGAGGTTGCTCTGGTCGGCTAGTTCACTCACTGTGGTAATGATCGTACCGATTGCCTGGGTCTGCTCCGCGAGAGCCAGAATGGTCTCGGCAATACTCTCAACACGAGAGCGGATCTGGCTCATGCCGGTAACCGTCTCCTCGACCGAACTCGTCCCCTCGCGGGCCGCATTGAGGGCCGACTGACTATCATGGGCCACCTGGGCGGCCTGCTGGGCCGTCTGAAGCGCGATGGCCTTCACCTCATCAATCGTCGTCGTGGTTTGGGTAAGGGCAGCCGACTGCTCGGCGGCGGAGGCGGCCTGCTGGGTGGTGGCGGAGAGGATCTCGGCTGCCGCCGCCGCGATATTGGCCGCCGCCTGCTGAGTCTGCGTCGTGATCTGATGCAGACCCTCGACCATCTTGTTGAGATCGACGCCGATCCGGCGCAGCTCAGCATCGCCCTGCTCATCAACCCGTGAGGTCAGGTCGCCGGCGGCGATACGGGCAATAAAGTCGCTATAGTGGGCCACAACGCGCTGGAGTTCGGCGCGAGACTCACGCTCGGCTAAATTGCGCTGGATCTCCAGTTTGTGCGCCTGCTCCTCAGTCGCCTTGCTTGCGCGCAGGTTCTCGGTCATCTGGTTAAAACTGGTGGCCAGGGTTCCCAGTTCATCGCCGCTGCGCATCGTCACCTGCTGACTCATGTCACCGGAGGCGACTGCGGCGGTCGCACGGGTGAGCAGACCAATATTGCGTACAATCGCGGTCGAGATAATCAGGCCAAAGACGGCAGAGACCAGAATAGCCAGGGCGGTGCTACCGATAACCAGCGTACGCGAGCCTTCGTAGGTGGATTGCACTGCTTTCAGAGCCTCATCGCTCTGTATGCCGTCAACATCCCTCAGTTTCGCGGTCGCTTCAATCAGGCTCTGAAACTTAGCGTTGAGTGCGACGAATGCAGTCTCCTTCTCGTTGCTGGTAGCCGCAATATCTAGCGTGATGATTATGCTACGACACTGGCTAACAAAGTCGGTCCACTCGTTGACAATCAAATCGTACGCCTGACGCTCGCTCGAATCGGTTGCAACGATCAGCATCGCGTAGTCGCGGAATATGGTCGTCATCTCCTTCTCTTGAGTGAGCATATCCGCGCTCAAACGAGTGCGCTCCTCAGAAGTGAGGGCAAGCAAGTACGCCCCCTGGGAAAACCGATAACGGTTTGCAATCCGGCGCATATCCGAGGCCATGTTCAGAGTGGGGATACTATTTTCGCCCACAAAGACAGCCCGTGCGTTCATGGTACTCATCTGAAAGAGTGCGAAGATTCCCAGCACCAACAAGAGCACGAGGCTTAGTCCGAGAGCGGCTAAGAGCTTGAGGCGAATCGAGAAATTCATGGGTATCACCTTTAGAATTGATAAACAGCGTTGCATTCATCCCTTACTTCAGCCTTTTTCCATACACGGAAAGAAGGGACGAAATCCGCACCAGACATGTGCAGGATCGTCTCCCCTCACTTCGTATGGAAGAGGGACAGGGGGAATGGAGCGATAAACGGTAACGTACCTACAAACCCGGCCTTAGCGCATCGACTGAGCGACGGTGGCACATAGTTCGTAGGGCGCATCGTCCTTGAAGAGATAGTCGTCGGCACCAAGGTCAATCGCCCGCTGCACACTGCTCACATTATCGCGGTGAGTGAGCATCACCACCGGGATCTTGGCGGTGCAGCGGTCACGCTTGAGACGACCGAGGATCTGGAATCCGTCGAGGGAGGGCAGATCAATATCGAGCAAAATGAGGCGCGGCGGGTCGGCACATGCAGTGCGCCACCCAGTGGCCCCGTCAGCGACAATCTTGACGCTGTAGCCCTCGCGCTCAAGCATCAGCCGGAAACGAACCGCCTGGCTTGGGCTGTCTTCGATAAGGAGAATATCGTTCATAAGAATACTCCGGACGCTCGGCGAAGACGCGAAGATGCGCCGACATCACTTTCCGTGTGTCACGCATCCCCGCAGAGTGTCACGCCAAGTAAGATCACTCTTCTAAAACCGGGTCTAACCCATTACTCAACACCCTCGGCATTGATAGCCAGGCGCGAGTCGGTCAGCAACACATCGCTATCGAGGTGAAGGCTGAGGGTTGAGTCGACGCCGCGCACCCACGCCTGCCCACGTCCGGCAGTGGCCGACGGGGTGGGGTCGAGAGTTTCGGCCAGTTGGCGCACAGCGACAACACTATCGACGATAAGGCCAGCAGTAATGTCACCCGCACCAATTACGAGCAGCAAGCTGCCGGGTACGGGTGGGACTGCCGGGATCTCAAGGAGAGGACGGAGATCGAGGGCGACAACGATCCGACCGCGCACATTCGCGAGGCCCACAATAAAAGGTGGCGTTGCGGGCAGCGGTGCGATGGGAGGAAGTGCGAGTACCTCGCGCACAGATGTGGATGGCAGGCTATAGCTGCACCCCCCCAACAGGAAGGAGAGGTTCGATGCACCGGCCTCTGTCTCAGTGGCCACATCCTGGCGGGCTAGTGCACGCGCACGCTCCTCAAGCACCGACCGTGCGGTCGATTCGCTGCGAAGTAGGTCTAGGTGCATCGGCGCCTCCTGATTGACGAGAGTGATTACGGCATTATCGGGCGTCGAACCCAACGGCATTAGTCTACCACTCAGGTAGCACGGCGATAAGATGGAGCATGTAACCACACGGTTATTATTTCTACGTGCGCCGGGGTTGTTCGCTATTAAGACACCGGCTTGCTGCGCAGGCGGGCCACTGTCTCCAGCAGGGCGCGCTGGCAACGCTGTGGCGGCAACCCACGCATGATTAACTCCATATCATCCACGACCATCTCGCCCATACCAGTCCAAATCTCGGGGATGTTACCGGCGCGGTGGGCCGAGAGGATGGTATTGGGTGTTCTGCGCACCCGGTGGTCGGCCGGGATCGGCTCTGTGGGATAGACATCAATCGCCGCACGAATGTGTCCGGCGGCGGCGGAGTCCAGTAACGCATCGAAGTCCACCACGCCAGCCCGGCTGATCAGCACAACAACCGACCCTTTGGCCATGGACGCAAAGTGATGTGCGCCGATCTGGCCCTGATTCTCGGTGGTCGTCGCCGCCAGGATGAAGAGTACATTCGCCCATGAAAAGAGGCCGTCGAGGTCAACCGGCTTAACACCCATACCACGCAGCACACTCGGGTGGATCCACGGATCGTGGACAAGGATGTCGTTGGAGAATGGTCGCAGGAGCGGCAGCAGCGCCCGCCCAAGGTTGCCGCAGCCAAGCAGTCCCATCGTCTTGCCACTGAGCAAAAACGAGTCGTAGTTGTCGTGTTCGCCGTAGAGCGACTCATCGCCGCGACGAATGGCGGCGTCGGCATCAACGATCCGGCGTGCGGCAGCCAGCGCCAGCCCCAGGGCCATCTCAGCGACGGGCTGGGCGAATACCGGCCCGGTCGAGATCACGTAGATAGTGCGGCGATGACACTCCTCGTAGTTGATGTTCGGCAAAAAGTTGCTTTCGACATTGGCGATCAGGCGCAAGTGCGGCGCACGGTCGAGTCTCTCCTGCGGCATCGCCGTCTGGCCAATGATTGCGATAGCATTGGGCAGATGCGCCTCGATCAGTGCGTCAGGGGCTGGCGAACCCTCGTGCCAGATCACACGGCCAAGCCGCTCAAGCCGCTCTCTGTCCACCGGACTAAGGATGAGATCGAGCGGGCGCGGGTACGGATCCATCAGGATAACGGGGTCTGTGATTGACATGGTGGATACTCCTTATTGTCATAGCCGATAGCCGATAGCCGATAGCCGATAGCCGATAGCCGATAGTACTACAGTTGTAAATATCTTCGCAGAAAGGCTCTCGCCGATCACCCCCCCTAGCCCCCCCGCTTGCGGGGGGGAATAATGCGTTGTTCCCCCCCGCTTGCGGGGGGGCTAGGGGGGGGT
>JBAXMH010000081.1:0-17936 GCA_037134395.1 Chloroflexales bacterium | reverse complement strand
TCAGGGGTCAGGGGTCAGGGGTCAGGGGTCAGGGGTCAGGGGTCAGGGGTCAGGTCGTCGTAGTTCTATCACACATGTCACACTTCGCTTGGCTCAACGTGACATAATGCCGGGATAGACGCGCTCGACCTGACACCTGACACCTCGCACCTGAAACCTTGTCGAACATAGAAATTTGACAGCCATGACTCTCCATGCTATACTCCGCAAGTGCGTGCGGGGGTGTAGCTCAGCTGGGAGAGCGCGACAATCGCACTGTCGAGGCCAGGGGTTCGAGCCCCCTCACCTCCACCATACGTACGGGGCTTTAGCTCAGTTGGGAGAGCGCGACACTGGCAGTGTCGAGGTCAGGGGTTCGAACCCCCTAAGCTCCACCATAATCTACCCACACAAAACGGCCACGCATCCGCGTGGCCGTTTTGTGTACCGTACGAGCGCCGAAGCGCCCACTACGAACAGGAATGCTCAGGCGGAGGTAATCTCGGCGCGAAGAGCGATCTCGGCGATGCGAAGTTTACGGTTCCGATCCTCAAGTGTTGCGACCATGGTGCGTGCGGATGAAAGCTGTGTGGCGTGAGCAGCGGCGGAGGCACCGACTGTCACGGATTCCGTCTCTAGGCGGCGCACCGACTGTCGGGCACGCTCGATGCGTGGCCCGAGTGCTTTGATCCGCGCAGTCAGAGTCTCCAGGCGTGTGGTGTAGTAGGACTTGTCCACTGGTACTTAATTCTCCATTAAACAAGGTTTCAGGTGTGAGGTTTCAGGTCTCAGATCGAACTCATCAAGACGCCATATTCTGGTCTGAACTGTAAAATATCTACGAACCTTGTCTAAACTTACCATATTCACCATGGGTCTGCTGATTGCTTTCGGCGAACGGCATCTGCGCTGCGTTCCCATTGCGCTAGTATAACCTAATCACCATCCGCCGCACCCTCCAGGTAGCCTGATAACAGCTCGCGCAGGCGTAGACGCGCCCGGTGCAAGCGTACCTTCACTGCGCCAGGGGTAAGGCCGAGCTGGGCTGCCGTCTCCTCGGTACTCAACTCCGCGAGGTCGCGCAGCAGCACGACGACTCGCAGGGACTCGGGCAGTGAGGAGATGGCCTGCTCTAGCTGGGCGCGCAGTTCACCATTTATGGCGGCGTGTCCAGGGTCAATCGCTCTTGACTGGTGTAGCTGTGATAGATTGTCTGGCTAAACCAGTTCGGCGATATCGTCAAGGGAGATCTGTGGCTTGCGCTGGCGCAGGAGCATCAGCCCTTCGTTGGTGGCGATAAGGTCGGCATGAGATCTGCTTATTCGTAAAGTATTGGTTTTAGCGGAACGGTGGCGAGGCCAGAACCCCGCCGGCTCCCAGGTTCCACGCCTTGTTTGGGCCGCGCTCTAGGGCGAAGGGCGTACTTGGCCCCAGGTTGCGGTTGTAAATATCGGCGTAGTTCCCCACCTTGCTAATGATCAGGTAGCCAAAATCTTTGCTCAGCCCCAGCTTCTCGCCAAAGTCGCCCTCAAGTCCGAGCAGCCGCCGTACCCGTGGATCCGTGCTGCTGGCCTTGAGCTGATCCACATTGGCCTGATTGACTCCCAGTTCTTCGGCGTACATCGTTGCGAAGACCGTCCACGTGATCACGTCACGCCACTGCTCATCGTTCTCGATGAAGGCCGGCCCTAGCGGCTCACGAGAGATGCGGTCGCCAAGGATCACGTTGTTCTGTGGAGTAGCGAGGGTCTGCCGCTTCGAGCTGAGCTGTGAGCTATCGCTGGTAACTGCGTCGCACAAGCCAGAGTCGTAGGCCGGATAGAGCTGGTTCTCGTCGTCGTAGAGCACCGACTCGAAAGGAATCTTTCGGGCGGCGAAGTCGTCGTTCAGATTCTGCTCGCTGGTGGTGCCACGGGCCACGCAGATCTTTTTGCCCGCTAGGTCTTTCAGGCTGGTGATCTTGTCCGCGACACGCACCATAAAACTCTGTCCATCGTGGAACGTCGTCGGCCCGAAGGCCAGGTGCGACACATCGCGGCCCAGAGTCCAGGTCGTGTTGCGGAAGAGAACGTCCACCTTGCCGCTGCGTACTGCCTCGAACCGCTCATTCTGGCCCGAGGTGTTCAGGGCCACAAACTCAATCGCCTCGGCGTTGCCGAAGATCGCCGCTGCCACCGTCCGGCAGAAGTCTACATCGAAGCCGCTCCACTAACTGCGCACGTTATCATAGAACCCAAAGCCCGGCAGGTCGGCGTTGGTGCCGCAGATCAGTTTTCCACGGGCCTTCACCCGCGCCAGCAGCCCGCCGGTTGCGGGAGCTTCTGTAGCCACCTGAGTCGCTGCGGCGTCCTGCGCCGGGGTTGTCGAGGCCGGCGAGGGAGTGGAGAATGGCCTGGCCGTGGGTGCTTGACTCCGCTGGTCGGGCGTGGCGGTAATGATCAGGATCACGGGCTGGGGCGTAGGTGTTTGGCCAAAGGGTAGGCTGCACCCCACGAGCAGCGTGGTGAGTAGGAAGATGCCCGTCATCGCGATATGCCTGGAGTGTGTGGACGCTTGTCTCGGCGATAGCATGCGTGGTACCTCCCGTAATATGACGGTGGGACGCGATAGTGAGATCGCCATTGTACCGCATGCAGGTTATGATGCGAGGCTTACTGCGCGCCCTGGCCAGGGCTGGTGCAAAGTCCTCAGATTGCCGCCCGCTCCCCCACCCCCTCCCCCACGCGGGGGGAGGGGAGCCAGATCTCTTTCTGGTGCCGAAATACCCCCTCTCCCCTGGTGGGAGAGGGGGCAGGGGGAGAGGGGGTTCACTGACTTTGCACTAGCCCTGGCAACCTGGCCGGACGAAGATCAGGTAGTTGGCGAGGGCTGCCAGACAGTAGCAGGCCGCCGTCGCGGCGAAGATCGGGGAGAATCCGGAGGAGCGCTGTATCTCGGCGCTGATGGTTGGGCCGATGATGTAGCCAACAGAGTAGGCTCCGCCGATCAGTCCGATCACCAGCGGGCGGGCGAACTCGGGGGTTTGCTCCATTGCGTGGGCCTGGTAGAGGGGCAAGGCCATATTCATTAGGGCGCCGCGCACCACAGCAATAGCTGCGGCCAGCCAGAGTACGGGGGCCAGACCGAGCAGCATCAGGCAGGGGATGGCCAGTACCTGCGTGAGTACCACGCTGCCGGGCTTGCCGAAACGCACTGAGAGCCTGGGGGCGATTAGGGTGGCCAGCCCGGTAGCCACGCCGATAACGGCCAGAATCAAGCCAAGCATAGCATCGGTTGCACCGTAGCGCAGACGGAAGTAAAGCCCAAGGTAGGGAATGAGCAATGCCGCACCGCATGAGAGCAGTAGCGGCGAGATGAGGAAGCGCAGGGTGGCCCAGGGAGTAGACGCGAGTGATCGGAGAAGTTCGCGGGTACGCGGGGGAACTGCCGCGTGAGCCGTTGCTGCCACCACGCGCATCGGCAGTAGCGGTATGGCCGAGGCCAGCACAACCACAGCGGCGATGGCGAAGGTGACCCGATAGGCTTCGGCCCGCTGCGGGGCCAGATCAAGGATCGTGGATGCCAGACCTGGGAGAAACCCACCGACAAGACTACCCACTCCCGCCACGCCAATCCCGATCCCGGCGCTGAGGCTGAAGAGCATGTCGCGGCTCTGCGCATCGCTGGCCCGCATCATCAGGGGCGCGGCGCTGATCTGAAAAAGTACCTCAGCCGGGCCGCCGAGGGCTACGCCAAGTATCAGTGGCAACGGCGCGGGCCACAGGGCCACGCAGAGCAGTGAGAGAGCGGTCATGGCGGTTGCGGTAAGCAGGGAGGCCCGTAGCCCCACTCGACTTACCAGCCACCAGATCGGCGCACTGCTTAGGGCGGCAGTCAGTACGGGTAGACTGTTTAGCACACCGAGTAGCGACAGATCGCCCAGTAGCGGCAGCCGAATTGTCTGCTGATCGTAGCCGAGGGAGACCAGAGTCAAGTTGAAGAAAAGCCCGCTGATCGAGAGTCCGAAGGTGAGAATGGCGGCGTGAAGCAGGTAGAGCCGAGCCGACGGGCTGAGATGTGAGATCATGGGCTGTCCCGAGCCTCCGCGCCGGTTGGCCTATTTCGTATTTCTCGCGATCAGATCGCGGAAAAACCTCGCGCTCGCTTTCCACGTCCGTTGCTGGGTTGCGTAATCTACGTAGATCATACCGAATCGTTTGGTCTTGCCTCGGGCCCACTCAAAGTTATCAATCAGCGACCAAACGAAGTAGCCGCGTAGGTCAATTCCTGCGTTGATTGCTCGCCGCGCCGCCGCGATATGCGCCCATAGGTAGTCAATGCGCGTCGTGTCGTTAATGCTGCCGTCCGGCTCAACCAGATCATCGAATGCCGCACCATTCTCGGTGATGTAGAGCGGTATGTCGGTGTACTCAGCGACCTTCTGAAGCGCCTCGACAATACAGTTCGGGTAGATTTCCCAGCCCATAGCCGTGGTCGGGCCGTGCGGTGGAATCTGCCGCGCACCGACCAGAATATCGCGCCAGTCGGCGGTATGGACAATCCGGGTATAGGTATTCACCCCCAGGAAGTCAATCGGACGGCTGATGATCTCCATATCGCCGGGGCGGATGGGTGGGCGCATCAGACGCCGCCCGAAGTGCGTGAGCATATCCTCGGGGTAGTGTCCGCGAAACAGCGGCTCTAAAAAGATGCGGTTCATGGCCCCATCAACACGCCGGGCGGCGCGCACATCGGCGGGGCGCTGAGAAACTGGGTGATGCGGCCAGATCATCAGCACAATGCCGATCTGCGCCGCCGACAGATTCGCGGCGCGGAAGGCGTCCACCGCCATACCGTGCGAAAGCAGCAGGTGATGACCAACCGGCAAGATCGCCCAGGGATTGCGGCGACCAGGGGCGTTCTCACCGTTGCCATAGCCATAGAAACCCTGGACGAAGGGTTCGTTGTGGGTCGTCCACAGGGGCACATCATCGCCCAGGGCGTGGAACAGAAAGCTGGCGTATTCGGCAAAACGCATGGCCGTATCGCGGTTCGCCCAGCCGCCACGATCCTCTAGCGCCTGCGGCAGATCCCAGTGGTAGAGCGTCGCCATTGGCGTGATGTTATGGCGATGCAGGGCCGCGATCAGCCGACGGTAGAAATCGAGCCCGGCCTGGTTTGGCCGTCCGCCGCCGTTGGGAAAAATACGCGACCAGGCAATGCTGAAGCGGTAGGAGTTGAGTCCCATCGCCGCCATGTGATCCACATCCTCCGCGTAGCGGTGGTAATGGTCGCAGGCCACATCGCCGGTTGCGCCATCGGCGATCACCCCTGGGCGGCGCACAAAACGATCCCAGATGCTTTCACCCTTGCCATCCTCGTCCCATGCGCCCTCGATCTGGTAGGCGGCGGTAGCCGCACCCCAAAGAAAGCCGGGCGGGAAATCTTGTTTGTCGCTCATAGACACCTTCGGGCTGTGCTGCGGTCGGATGCACCTAGCATAACACATACAAATACAGGGCTGATGCAAAGTCAGCTTTGGCCCCCTCTCCCCCTGCCCCCTCTCCCACCAGGGGAGAGGGGGTGTTCCGCATCAGAAAGATATCCGGCTTCCCTCCCCCCGCGTGGGGGAGGGGCTGGGGGTGGGGGTCGGGCGGCAACCTGAGGACTTTGCATCAGCCCTGCATACAAATAAGGTACCCCGACGAGCAATCTCGCCGGGGTACCTTTTTGGCAATAGACAAGGTTCGCAGATACTTTACAGTCCCCCCCCTAGCCCCCCCGCAAGCGGGGGGGAATAACGCGCTGTTCCCCCCGCTTGCGGGGGGTTAGGGGGTAGAGCGTGTCAAGAGTGTAAAGTAAAATTGGACACTCTGAAACCCTGTCCTAGACAAGATTTCAGATGCTGGCACCTGAAACCTGAAACCTACCGCAGCGAGGCGCTCAACCCATCAATCAACTGCTGCTTCTCGGCGTCGGTGAGTTTGGCATCGGGGTGCATGAGTAGGAAGTCCTTCGTCGGCATCTTACCACTGCGGATCGCCCTTGTAACCTCATTGATCTCGATGCCACGGACGCCCCACTCCGAGAAGTTCAACTTCTGGCGGCCCTCGATAACGTGGCGAGTTACCAGCCAGGAGACCGGCGCGATCTTGCTGTACCAGGGCCAGGTCGTCTCGTTGCTATGGCAATCGTAGCAGGCGCGCACGGCGAGCGCCCGCGTCTCCGGTTTGTCCCACGCTGGTTCGGCGACGGGATTCGGGTTCGTCTGCCACCCAGCCATTGCGATGATTGGGAAGGAGACAACCTGGACGAGGGCGAAGAGGGCGATAACGGTGATAGCGAGGTTGCGGGGACGAAGAAGAGTGCGTAGGAACGAGGGATTGGCGGGAACGGTGCTTTCCGTGCGGGGTGGGTTAGTCGGCGTACTCAAGGGTAGGACTCCTCCTGGGGCTCATATGGCTCGAAATGATGATGTACCGATTGACGGTGGTTATGGTAGCGGAACAATCTTGGAATGCGATTGGAGGCGGTCGCACTATCTTACAACCCGGCGGCAATCGGCAGGGTGAAGAAGAAGGTGCTGCCCTCGCCAGGGATACTCTTAACCCCAATTGTACCGCCGTGAGCTTCGACAACCAGCTTGCAGAAAGTGAGGCCGAGGCCGCTGCCGTTACCACGCCGATTTCCGGCTTGCCCAAACTTCGTGAAGATCTTATCAAGATCGAGAGGCTTAATGCCCATACCGAAATCATGTACCTCCACATGCACGAACTCTGCCTTCTCGGCATATGTGGTGCGTACCTGAACATATGAGTTCTTGGTACTAAACTTCAGTGCGTTGTCGAGAAGGTTCTGGAGGACGCGCAGGATAAGGTTGCGGTCGGCCATCACATGCAGATCCTCGGTACATGGCTCAAGGTTGATCGTCACATTCTGCTTGTGGGCGATCATCGCCATGCGCGAGATCGCACGTTCTGCCAGAGGGGTCAGATCAACCGGCGCACAGTCGAGGGGCATCTGCCCGCTCTCCAGGCGGCTGATATCGAGCAGCAGGTTGATCATATCGAGCAGATGCTGGGTACTCGCGTAAGCGATGTTCAGAATATCGTGCTGAAGTTGGGTAATCTGGCCGCCGGTGCCGCGAAAGATCATATCAATGGATGTGATCACACTCGCTAGCGGGCTGCGCAGATCATGAACTATCATATTCGTCAGATCCTGGCGCATGCGCTCCGCTTCCTTTGCGGCGGTGATGTCGCGTACCGTAAGCAAAATCGGCCAGTGATGCGTGGGGCGATCATGCTCGTGGTTATTTTCACCCTCGGGGACAGCTCGTAGCACGCTCCATTCCAGAGCGCGGGCGAGGGAGAGTGCCGAGGTGAGTTGTCCACACACAAAACGCTCTCTGCCGTCGGCTACGCTCGCAAGGCCGATAGAGAATTGTTCAAAGTCATTCTGTCTATAGGAGGCAACTGCCTGCCAGTATGGCAGCAGTTCGCTGATGGACATTCCTTCAAGCGTCATTGGCCATGTGGCAAGATTAACCAGATCGCGGAAGGCGTCATTCACCACCGCGATAGTGCTGGCTTCATCTACCAGAAGCATGCCTTCGCGGGTTGAGGCCATAATCGAGGCGAGTTGGTCGAGGCCGCGCCGCACGGCCCCGAAGAGCTGAAGGCTCTCAACAGCGACGGCGGCCTGACCAGCGAAGAGGCTCAGACTCTCGATCTGTGAGGGATGAGGCACATTATCAGCGTAGCCGATACAGATGGCCCCGAGAATGCCACGGGTGGCTCGCAGCGGAATCGCCACAACCGCATCACTATCGGCTGCGCCGGGGCGCATGGTCTGTGGGCGACGAAGCAGGATCGCCTCACGAGCTAGCAGCTCAACTGTTATGTGACTGATAGGTGCGGCACCAATGTGTGCGCCGGGGATCAGGGTGCCGGACGTACCCTGAGGATGCCAGAGCAGAACAATTCCCCAGCGTCCCTCGCTCTGGGCCATCATGCCGCCCAGGGTCATCTCGTAGATCTCCTGGGGTGAACGCAGAGTCGTGTTAAGAGCCATTCCCAGGCCATTCAGCGCCGTCAAACTGCTCAGGCTATGCTGGAGATCGCTGTAGAGTTGGGCATTCTCTAGGGCCACGGCAGCCTGGTTCGCAAGGATGTCGAGGATCTGCACGTACTCGGGGCCGGGCAGCATCCCGTCCTCGGGGTCGCTAACCGAAATCAAGCCGATCAGATCGCCGCGACTATTGTGCAGTAGGCTGAGCATAGCGTTGTACGAATGCCAACTACCAGACGGGACAGGCATCGTGTTGGGGGTGTGGACATGGTCTCGCATGCCCAACGGCTGCATATACTCGTTGCAACGTCGGTCAATCAGGTAGGTCAAGGGACTGCGGCGAAACTCGGGGCGCAGCATGGTATGCAGGTGACCGAGGGGCGTATGTATGGTGCGTAGGAGTTTAAACATCCTGGCAACCGGCCCAGCGGCCAAGACATACTGTAGGTAGGGTTCGCTGCTGTTGTCGTGCTGAACAAGGGCGATCATGCAACTGCGAAAACCAGCACTCTCGGAGACAGACTGAATGATCGCGTGAAGCAAATCCTCACGGTTGCGCTCAACCCGCAGCGTATTTGAGGCGAGGAGGATACGGTGGAGCCGATCGTTGCTCCGGTCAAGCTCCTGGAGACGTCGGGTGAGGGTCTGATCAATCTGGGCGAAATGATTGGCGTTCTCCAGGGCGATCACGGCGTGGTCGGCAATCACCTCCAGCAGCGCGCGATCCTCCTCGGTGAACGGGGCATCATCACGCCGATTGAGGATCTCGATCACACCCTTGATCCCGTCAATTCCGCGCAGAGGTACGGCCATCAGCGAGCGCGTAAGGATGCCGGTATCGGCATCGGTCGTGCCATAGAATCGGCCATCGTCACCGGCGTTGTTCACCACTACAGGCTGACCGCTACTGGCGACATAGCTCGCCATGCCGACGCCTGAGGGTAGGCGCTGGCCGAGGAGTTGGTGTCCGGCGGGACCCTCGGCATAGCGAAAGACAAGCTCGCCTGTCTGTGTATCGAGGATCAGCAACGAACCCTCTTCGGCGTTGAACAGCTCCTGAGCCTGCTCAATAATGAGCGAGGGTACCCGCTTCGGGTCGAGGGTCGAGGTAATCGCACGGGTGATCCGATTGAGAGTCTGCATGTGGCGAGCCTGCCGTTCAGCCAAAAGCAGCATCTGGGCGTTGCGGATTGGGCGGGCCGTCTCCTCGGCGAGGATGAGAAACAGTTCGCGCTGGAGTGTCGAGAACCGCACGTCTGGGTTGGTGCTGAAGCAACTGATCACGCCATAGATCCGCGCACTGTCGCGGAGAGGAGTCCCCATCCATGCGCGGGTCGTAGGGCCGGGGAACATATAGAGGGGCGGCACTCCGTGATGGATACACGCCTCGGTGTAGTCATCGGTGAAGATCGTCGTCTTGGTCTGGAGGATTGTGCCGGTGAGCCCGGCGTGATGCTCCCAAAAGCCCTGGTGAGCGACCCGCTCGCCATCGTGTGAAATATAGGAGAGGGCGATCCAGTCACTCTGTTGGTAGCGCAGGGCCACCAGAAAGCAGACATTTCCGATGTTCTGCTGGACGATCTGGTTCAGTTGCTCAAGCAGGGGATCGAGGCTGAGTGTGTCACGCACGTGGGAGACCGCTGTGCGGAGTTGCTGATGCCGCGTGTCTGCATCATGGGGCACTGGCTGTAGGGCGCGGCGAGCCATCCCGAGAACGGCGGCGAGCAGTGTGAGCGCCTGCTCCTGGCGGGATGACCAGGATCCGGGAAGAATCTGCACCCAGCCTTCAAGCTGCCCCCCGTAGCACACAGGGACGTAGCCGGGATGGTCTGTACGCCCCATGATTAGCGTGCCAGCGCGCAGTCGATCCATCACGGACGGATCATCCGGCATATTGTCGGTCGCCCATACCAGGGTGAAGCGGCTGTCGGGTAGAATCTCCTGCAGCGCCAGCGATGCCCGCCGCGCCAGATCTGCACCATCTCTCGCATGGGAAATCTCGGCAACCAAGATCGCCCATGTGGACGGCAGGCATTCCTCGTCTAATGTAGGCTGGCTCATAGTCAAAGTGACACTATCGAAGGTGTCGGCATCACCCGTCCATACTACCAGAACGACCGCGCTTTGACAATTTGTTTAGACAAGGTTTCAGGTGCGTGGTTTCAGGTTTCAGGTCGAGCGCATTAAGATGCCACATTCTGGCCTGAACTGTAAAGTATCTGCGAAACATGCCTTAGACAAGGTTCGTGGGTGCTTTACAATTCTACCCCCCCTAGCCCCCCGCAAGCGGGGGGGGACAACGCATTGGTCCCCCCCGCTTGCGGGGGGGTTAGGAGGGGTTAGGAGGGGTTAGTATGCCAAGAGTGTAAAGTAAAATCGGCCCTTCTGAAACCATGCCTTACAGGATATACGTGAGTCTATGGACATTCCACGCTTTACCGACCTGCTCGAAGGCCGGGTCGGCACGATCACCATCAGCCCTGACGGCACGCAACAGATTGATGGCCCACCCGCCGGGGCGATTCTCTCGGGCGCGTTTAATCCGCTGCATGCAGGGCATCTGGGCATGGCCGTTGCTGCCGCCACCTTCTGCGGCACGCCGGTGGCCTTTGACCTGGCCGTGCGCAACGCTGATAAGGGTACCCTCGCCGCTGCGGAGGCCGCCCGCCGGGCCGCGCAGTTCACAGGCAAGGCACCCCTTGTCCTTTCGGCAGCACCTCTCTTCGCACAGAAGGCGATCCTCTACCCTGGGCGTATCTTCGTGATTGGCTACGACACCGCTGTGCGCCTACTCGACCCGCGCTACTATGGCGGGGAACCGGCCCTGCGTGCCGCCCTCGACCACCTGCGCGCCGCCAACTGTCGCTTTCTAGTTGCCGGGAGGCTCACCTGCGGTCGCTTCCAAACTCTCACTGACCTAACGATCCCCGCTGGCTACGCCGATATTGCCGAGCCCATCCCTGAGCATCTGTTCCGTGCCGACATCTCCTCAACAGAGTTGAGGCGCGGCGGGTTCAATCGGTCACGCTGAGCGAAGCGAAGATACGGTACAATGAGTTTACAGAAATAGCCCGTAAAGCCCAGGAGCTTCAGCCCTGGGATATAAGGGCTTCATCCGCTTTAGCGGCTTTAGCTGTAGCTTCGCCATAGGGCTTCCTCGTGCCGCAAACCGCTTGCAATAGAACAAATAACCTGGTATACTGCCGTCGTAGACGTAGGCGTTTGTGTCCTTGCGAAAACCAAGCTGGTCACACACGTTCTGCTGGTAGACATGTCGCGGCGGGCTACGCCGAGACACAAAACGCCTGTGGAGACCCGGTAAGCCCAACCGTTGTGGCTGGCACGAGTCGATGAAGCAGGAAGCCCAAGAGCTTTAGCCTTGGGTATATCACATGAAGCTGGTGACTACGCAGGAGATGCGCGCCCTTGAGTGCGCCGCCGTTGATGCCGGAGCAACCTGGGCCGGGCTGATGGAGCATGCCGGCTGGGGTGTTGCTCAGGTTGCCTTTGAGTACATCAGGCGTGGCGGGCGGGCGCTGGTTCTCGTCGGCCCGGGTAATAATGGCGGCGACGGGCTGGTTGTCGCCCGACACCTCTACGATGCCGGCTGCGTTACGCAGCTCTACCTCTGGCATCGCCCCGATAACCCCGCAGATATCAATCGCCAGCGATGTCGCCAACGTGACATCGCTGAGCTGTGCGCAGAGGACGATCCCGGCCACATCAATCTGCGGGCAGCCCTGGCTAACGCCGACCTGGTGATTGATGCGCTGCTTGGTGCCGGTATCTCGCGGCCCGTGGAAGGCGACCTGTCCACCATTGTCACAATCGTGAACGAGATACGGGCTACGCGGGGCGCGTCCTGCCCGGTGCTGGCTATTGATCTGCCTACGGGGGTCGCATCAGATAGCGGGGCTGTGGCGAGTGTTGCTATACGTGCAGATCGGACGGTTGCCACCGGGGTTATGAAGCGTGGCATGCTGCTCTACCCCGGACGAGCCGCCGTTGGGGCGATCTCCCTCGCCGATATTGGGATTCCACCGCAGAATTTGGAGGCTTGCATGAGCGAGATACTGACGGCTGAGTATGCCCGCAGGCTACTACCCGCACGGCCCGCTGATGCCCATAAGGGCGATTTTGGTAAGGCGTTGATTGTGGCTGGCTCGCTGCACTACCCTGGTGCCGCCAGCTTGGCCTGCGCCGGTGCCGGGCGCGTCGGTGCCGGACTCGTCACACTCGCCGCGAGCCGCACGGTTCTCGGATCCAGTGGTCGTGGCCCCGAAGTGACGTTGCTGCCGCTCTCCGAGGGCGAGTGGGGTGCCGTCGGGCCAAGCGCCGCTGAGGAACTTGGCAAGGCGCTGGAGGGTTATCGTGCCCTGCTGATCGGCCCTGGTCTCGGCACAGCCGACCCGACCAAGGAGTTTATTCGGCGCATCTTTGGGCTGGAGCAAGCCAAGATCCGCGCCCGCGTCGGATTTCTCTCCGGCCCCTCAGCTGCAACTCCATCAGATGGGGGTAAGGCGCTCAATCTGCCAACTACCGTGCTTGATGCCGATGGCCTCAATCTCCTCGCCTCAATTGAGGACTGGCCCGATCACCTGCCCCACAGGCTTTTTATCTTCACCCCGCACCCCGGCGAGATGCGCCGCCTGCTCAAGGTTGACGAACTTCCCGCCGACCTCGTAGCCTGTGCCACCGACGCGGCGAAGGCGTGGGGCCAGGTCGTCGTACTCAAGGGCGCAACCACGGTTATTGCCGACCCAGATGGCCGCAGCGTGGTCTACAACGGCGCAAACCCGGCCCTGGCCACCGCTGGCACGGGCGACGTCCTGGCCGGTGCCGTCGTTGGCCTCCTGGCCCAGGGGCTAACCGCCTTTGACGCCGCCGCCCTCGCGGTCTATCTCCACGGTGCGGCTGGTGCCCGCGTCCGCGATGATTTTGGCGAGGCGGGGACGTTAGCCTCCGACCTGCTGCCCCATCTGCCCCGGGCGATCCGCGCTCTGCGGGGGTGAGGTAGCGGGCTGGAATCCCGCGCTACGAAGTACAGCAATCCTCTTGGATACACGAAGAGGAGTCCAGGCTTCAGCCGGCTAAAGCCTGGACTCCCCTTCACGTATCCAAGAGGATTGCTCTATCGGCATCGGCTATTCTCACGTTAACAGGTGGAGACCACACCATGCTAACCTCCCTTCTCAAACGTTGGTTCTCGCCTCCCGTCTTTGAGGGCGACCTCAAGAGGATCCACCAGGCTAGTCTCCTTAATATGATGACAATTACTCCCTTAGTTATTGTTGTTCCAATTTTTTTTGCTAATTTTTTAGATCCGCAAACGCCAATAAGAAACTTCTTCATTGATTTTTTCATGATTACGGTAGTCCTCTATCTTCGCCACCATCTTTATCGTGGCAGAATCACCTTTGTTGCACTTTCATCATTGGTTTTTGGTTTTTTCTCTATTATCATGACGATTGCCAGTGATGGCACTATTCTCGCCCCCGCAACCTCGGTATTTTTGTTGTGGGTGGTGATGGCAACAGTATTGTTTGAGTTGAGGGGGTTTGTTTTCTCAACGATAGCGACATCACTCGCGGTGATTGGATTAATTCTAGCGCAACGTACGGGCATATTGCCCGCACCTGTTTACACGGTCTCTCTG
Organism: Chloroflexales bacterium; assembly: GCA_037134395.1. GTDB lineage: Bacteria > Chloroflexota > Chloroflexia > Chloroflexales > Chloroflexaceae > Oscillochloris. Next base: position 4,252 of record JBAXMH010000081.1, on the reverse strand, counting down.
ATTCAATGGTTTGTCCTCACCCTCACAACAGGTGTTACAGGTGGTTTGACCTATGTTGCGTACCAAACCACACAAGAGTCACTGATGCGGGCAGAGCAGGAAATTGCCAAGCGTGAGCATGTTGAGCTAGAACTGCGTAAACTCACGCGGGCGGTTGAGCAAAGCCCGGTCTCTATCGTGATCACTAATCTGGAGGGGCTGATTGAATATGTGAATCCGCGTTTTGTTCAGGATTCCGGCTATAGCTCCGCTGAAGTGCTTGGAAAAAACCCGCGCATCCTGAACACAGATCTTACTCCACCTGAGACGTACAGCCAATTATGGAAGACGATTACGGCGGGAAAAGAGTGGCGCGGTGAATTTGTCAATCGCAGAAAGGACGGCTCTTTATACGACGAGACAGCTACGATTTCATCCATCACTGACCTGCATGGCGTCGTTACCCATTACATCGCCGTGAAAGAGGATATTACCGAACGTAAGCAGATCGAGCAATCCCTCCAAGAAGTTCGCTCACGTCTTCATTTGCTCAGTGATAATTTGGAGACTGCAGCCCTGTATGTGTACTCCCATGACACCCAGGGTCAGCCGCACTTTGAATACTTGAGTACGGGCATGGAAAAACTAACCGGCATTAAAATCGAGGACGGATTGCGCGATGCGGCAACCCTGCACAGCCTGATTTTGCCGGAATACCGGCCACGCTTGCTTGAGTTGGAGATAAAATCAAGAGAAGATCTGACAAGTTTTGAGATGGAAGTCCGCCAGCGCCATGCGATGACCGGGGAGATCCACTGGGTATTGTTACGCTCCACGCCGCGCCGCCGCCCCGACGGCTCAACCGTCTGGTATGGGGTGCAAATGGACATTTCGGAACGAAAACGGAACGAGCAGTTACTGGAAGCGGCAAATGAGGATTTGCGCCGTTATGTGGAGGAAATCGAACACCTCCATGCCGAACTACGCGAGCAATCCCTACGCGATCCGCTGACTGGTCTGCACAACCGCCGCTATGTGAACGAGACCCTGGGGCGCGAAATGATCCACGCTGAGCGCGAGAATCTTCCTGTGAGCTTCATCCTTGCCGATATTGATCACTTCAAAAAGATCAACGACACCTATGGGCATCAAGTTGGCGATAAAGTTTTGGTGGAAATCGCCCGTCTGATCAAAGAACACGCCCGTGGATCGGATATTGTCTGTCGGTATGGGGGCGAAGAATTCCTGCTGGTTTTCCTTAACACAACACGGGACGATGCAGCGAAACGGGCGGAGGAAATCAGGCATACGGCTGCCGGTCTTCGCATTCCCCATGAGAACGGAACACTGATGGTGACCATCTCGTTTGGCCTTGCCACGTATCCCGATCACGGAAACAACGCAGAGGAGTTGATCATCAAGGCCGATCAGGCTCTCTACCAATCCAAACACAGCGGGCGTAATCGGGTGACGATCTGGCAGAGGGATGATGCTTCTGGCTCCCCCTCTCCCGTTCTGGGAGAGGGGGCTGGGGGGTGAGGGCTGTCCGGCGACAGATCCCCTATTCAAGACGTATAGGTACTACGCCTTATCCATCCTGACCACCGTCATGCCTGCGCCGGAGAAACTGGCCAATACCGGGAGGGCGGCAGACACATCGGCGAGGCTGATGATCCGGCCCACCAGAAGCTGGGGGCTGAGGGTGCCCGCCCGGATCATAGCCAGCATCGCATCGTAGCGATACGCCTGCATCCCGTGGCTTCCCAGGATCTCCAACTCGTTGGCAATGACCTTATCCATAGGGATGACCGGACGGCTCTCGTCGCCCAGCAGCAGGCCAACCTGGACGTGTCGCCCACGTTTGCGCAGGCAGGAGATCGAGTTGTAGAAGGTGATCGGACTGCCCAGCGCATCAATCGAAAGGTGAGCGCCACCATCAGTGATCTCGCGTATCTCGTGAGCAATATCGGGGATGTCCACCGCATTCAGGGTGGCCGCCGCACCGATGTCGCGGGCGAGGGCCAGTTTGTCGCTGGCAATATCCACGGCGACGACGCGGGCACCCAGGGCGATGGCGATCATGATCGCGGAGAGACCGGCCCCGCCGCAGCCGTGGACAGCCACCCACTGACCTGCTGAGGCTCGTCCCTGATCAACCACGGCGCGGAAGGAGGTGGCGAAGCGACAGCCCAAACTGGCCGCCGTCGCGTCGTCAATCTCGTCCGGCAGGGCAACCAAGTTCATGCTGGCGCGCTGGATGGCCACATATTCGGCGAACGAACCCCAGTGCGTGAACCCCGGCTGAAACTGGTTGTCGCAGACCTGATGGTTGCCCGCGAAGCACTGCGGGCATCTGCCGCAGCCACAGACGAAGGGCAGAGTGACGCGGTCGCCAACCTTCCAGCGCGTTACTCCCTCACCGAGGGCGGCGACGGTGCCGGCCAACTCGTGGCCGGGCACGTGGGGCAATGCAATAGAGGGATCGTGGCCCATCCAGCCGTGCCAGTCGCTCCGGCACAGGCCAGTCGCTCCTACACGGATGACAACGCCTCCCGGTGGGGGTGTGGGATCGGGGACGGTTTCTATCGTGATCGGGCCACCGAATGACTCGTAGACGGCTGCGCGCATGTCCGGTTCCTCTTTTAGATTGCAGATTTTAGATTGTAGATTGCAGATTTGCCGCAACAGGATGAGCTGCATGAACCCAAACTGTCAAGGATCTGCGACCCTTGTCTAAGTGTAGATTTCTCCATAGTAGCCCCGAAGCATCTGTTTCGCAACTGGTTGCCTGCGCTATGTAGGCTATAATGCCAGGGCGTCCACGATGAATGACAGAGACAAGGTTCGCAGATACTTTACCGTTCAGGCAAGGTTCGCAGATACTTTACCGTTCTACCCCCCCTAGCCCCCCCGCAAGCGGGGGGGAACAATGCATTGGTTCCCCCCCGCTTGCGGGGGGGCTAGGGGGGGTACGTATGCCAAGAGTGTAAAGTAAACTCGGCCCCTCTGAAACCTTGTCTCAAGCCAGAATGTGGCTTCCTAATGCGCGTGATCTGAAACCTGAAACCTCGCACCTGAAACCTTTACAGGATATGGCTACCACACGAGTTCTTCTGGCCGACCTCGCCGGCATCGCTGAGGCTGCCGCCGCCCTCGCCGCCGGTGGCCTGGTGGCCTTTCCCACCGAGACGGTCTACGGGCTTGGGGGCGACGCTCTCAACCCCGCTGCCATGACCCGCATCTTCGTCGCCAAGGGGCGCCCCTCCGAGGATCCGCTGATCGTCCACGTGGCCGATATGGCTGACCTGACGCAAGTGACGACAAAGCTGTCGCCTGCGGCGGCCCTGCTAGCCACGCGGTTTTGGCCAGGCCCGCTCACCCTTATTCTGCCACGCGGCCCTGCAGTACCCTACAGTGTGACCGCCGGACGTGAGACGGTGGCGGTACGCCTGCCCTCTCACCCGGTGGCCCGCGCCCTGATTGCCGCTGCTGGCACACCCATCGCCGCGCCGAGCGCCAATCGCTTTGGACACACCAGCCCCACCAGTGCTGCGCATGTGCTGGCTGACCTGGATGGGCGGATCGATCTGCTGCTCGATGGTGGCCCAGCCACCATCGGTGTCGAGTCAACCGTCCTTGATCTGAGCGGCCCGCAGCCCACGCTGCTGCGGCCGGGGGGGGTGAGTCTGGAGGAGTTACGCGATCTGCTGGGTGACGTCGTTTTGGGCGGACGAGCCGCAGCAGCAGGTGGGCAACTCGCTCCCGGCCTGCTTGATCGCCATTACGCCCCGGAGTCTACTCTACACCTGTGTGTGGGGACGCCAGCAGCGTGTCGGGCATGGATTCGTGAACAGGTTGTCGCCCATAACGCGGTTGGGAGCCGCGTGGGCCTGCTGCTGCCTGATGAGGACTCCGCTCTGTTGGCGGATCTCGACGCCGATAGTGAATCCCTTGGGCCAGCAGGAGACCTCACCGTTATTGCCAGTCGCCTCTACGCCGCTCTGCGGGCCCTCGATTCGCGCCGACCCACCCTCATTCTCGCCCGCGACCTTGGCGAGAGCGGGATCGCCCGCGCTATCCGCGACCGACTCACCCGCGCCGCCGGGCGGGTGATACATTGCTAGTACAGGGTTCTGGAAATGCGTAGGGAGTTGTTGTGGTCTCCTGCGCACGGAGATGAAGGGTGTGGAGGCAGGAGGCAGGAGGCAGGAGACCGGTCTCCTGCCTCCTGCCTCCTGCCTCCTGCCTCCTGCCTCCTGCCCCCTGCCTCCTG
>JBAXMH010000080.1:0-18025 GCA_037134395.1 Chloroflexales bacterium | reverse complement strand
CCCCGCTGGGCTAGCCAACTGATCACCGATCCATCAATGGTGACGACTTGGGTGAGAACGTGGTTCAGCTCGCTGTCGGTGCCTTGCTGGGTCAGCCAGATCATTGACCGATCAATAAAAGATTTCTCGCCCTCTAGCTGGTCAATCAGGAACTGGAGCTGGGTAGGAGTGATCGAACCGATGTAGATGCCCGTATCGTCGTGGTAGAGGGCCACGCCGGGTTCGCCGGTAGACGACTCTAAGGGCGGCGGATCGGCCTCACCGCTTGCCATCGCGATGATTCGGCGCAGTTCCTTCTTGCTGATCTGAAGCGGCTCGCTTGTATCTTCTAGCAGATGCTTCACCACCACATCAGCCGCGTCAGGGCGCCCGAGGCTGCGGGCACATTTCTGCATGCGCTCCAGACGACCGGATACCTCAAAGATCTGGTCAATCTTATAGGCAATCGTCATCAGTGAGCGGCAGCGTACCGCTGCCCCGGCTTCGAGCAGGTGATCACTGTTGCGCTCCTCCTGGCCGGGGATGGGGTCAATGATCACCATTGGCAGGCCCGCCGCCATACACTCCGAGGCACTGAGGCCACCCGGTTTGCCGACAAACAGGCTGGCGATCCGCATCAGGTCGGCCATCTCGCTGGTGAAGCCGAGGACGCGGAAGCGATCCTCCGCGCCGCTGATCTGGGTCGTCACCTGCTGAAGCAGCAACTGGTTGCGCCCGCAGATCACCACCGTCTGCACAGGAGTACGCATACGCAGGATCTGAGCCACAATATCGCGGGCCGGCCCGCCGCCGAGCGCCCCGGCTGACACCAAGATCATCGGGCGGTCGGCGCGTAGCCCGTAGCGGGTCAGCACCTTCTCACGATCCACCAGTTCGCCAAACACCGGGCTGACGGGAATACCCGAAACCGTGATGCGCTCAGCGGCGACGCCCAACTCCGTCAGATGAACCTTGGTCTCCTCAATTGCCACAAAGTAGCGGTTGAAGACCCGGCTCAGCCACATGCCCTGGAAGTCATAGTCGGTGGTGACAATTGACAGGGTGGTGTGCAGTTTGCCCTGGCTGAGCAACTGGGCAACGACACCCGCTGGCATAAAGTGGGTACAGACCGTGACGTCGGGGTCGTAGTCGAGAACAAACTTAGCCAGGGGCTGAGCGTTCAGTAAGTTCCAGAGCTGAAGCGCACCAGTCTCGTTCTTAAAGGGTTCGTCGGTCTGGTCGTACCACCAACTCACAAACCAGGGATTTTCCTTCACCAGCGCAAAATAGACATCTGAAGCCGTCACCTGATAAATCCGGCTCGTGAGCTTCAGCGCGTCCTCGTTCTGTACCTGTACGCCGCTCTGGGTGCGGAATACCTCTTCAATCGCCGCCGCCGCCGCTATGTGGCCGGAGCCGACGCTGGCCGACAGAATCAGCACTCGCTTCATCATATGGCTCCCGCCCGTAGGCGCTGTTGTATCTTCAGGTCGTGTGTCGTAGGTTGATGTAGAGTATACACGATGTCTCGTGGCAGCGACCCCAGGATGGGTATAGCATCTCCCTCACATGGGAAGAGAAGATTCTGACAAGTGGTAGTGTTCCCGCACCAGTGCAACGGTCTCATTATAGCGGGTGCGCAGCGTGATAACGTGGGTTGCTAGTTCCTCCCAATCTGCGTTGGGCGCGGCCTTCTCGATCTGAGCGCCGAGATCCGCGATGCTGCGGGCACCGAGTTGACTAAGACCACCACGAAGCCGGTGGGCCATCCGTGCTAATTTGACCCGATCCGTATTAGCCATGGCCAACTCAAGCTCAGCAAGCTGTTTCCCGATCTCTTCGTAGAACAGACCGTAAATCGACTCGGCTGCCTGTGGCGCGGGCAGGTCAAACGCATCAACCAACTCCTGGAGGGCGTGCCAGTCAATGAGTACCGGCGACACCGCTGGCCTCAGTTTTTGGGATATCGTGATCAGGATGCGGTGTAAGTCGTCTAAGCTCACTGGCTTGTACAGGTAGCCGTCCATGCCTGCGAGCAGCGCCTGCTCACGCCCGTTGCCTAGGGCGTCAGCCGTGAGGGCCACAATCTGCGGCTGGTGGATCTGCTGGCCTAGAGCGCGGATCTTCCGCGTGGCCTCTATCCCGTCCATATCAGGCATGTGAATATCCATCAGCACCACGTCGTAGGCGTTGCTGCTCATGACGGAGTCTACCGCATCCTTGCCGTTGGCAACCACGTCTGCCTGGAGGCCAAGCCGTGAGAGCAGGTGGAGTGTCACCCGCTGATTGATCAGGTTATCCTCAGCGACAAGCACACGCAGCGGTGGGGCATCGGGATCGGGCGGAACACGTGCCCCCGGATCAACTAGATCCAGAGGAAGTGTCGCGGTGAGGGTTGATCCGACCTTGGAGATGTCGGGGATACTCGAAATTGCCTCAAGCAGCGACTCACCACCAATGCGAATTGTCGCCACATACTCGCGTTGCTCGGGGCTGAGTGGCGTATCAATCAGCAGGTCGGCCACGCCAATTACCGCATTGAGCGGGGTACGGATCTCGTGGCTCATGCTGGCCAGGAACGCCAATTTGTCCCGGTCAACAGAATCGGCCAATTCCTTCGCCTGCAGCAGCGCCCGCTCCGTCTCCCAGCACTGGACAAACGCCGCGATCATCTCGCCAGCGGTACGCAGCATCTGGGCCGCCGCATCGTCCCATACATACGTGCGTACGTGGTCGGTGATGCTCAGGTGCCCCCATGCACGACCGCGCATCGTCAGGGGGTAAAAGAAAGCAGAGCGAATCTGATTATCGTCGAGGTAGCGCTGGAAGGAGGGGTTTTCTGGGAACCGTCCTACGACCGGGCCGTTAAAGCTCGCACCACGTGTCATCTCGGCGGGTCGGTCGTGCAGTTCCTCGGGCGTTGGCTCACGCTGCGCCGATAGACCAGGCGTGTAGGCTGTGCCAATCATGCGGTACGCATCAGAATCGCCAGCACTAGCATGTTTCCATGCCGGGTTGTGAAACACCACAATTCGGCTTGCCCCCACTGCCACGCGCAGCAAATCGAGGGTCTGGACGAGAGCCTCGTGATAGGAGGCATCGCTATTCCCTGGATTCATGAGTACCCGTGAGCAGTGGGCCAGGACATCGGCGTAGCGCAGGCGGCAGGCCAGATCATCCTGAGCCCTGGCCACCTCAGCGGCGCGCAGGCTACTCGCCCGTCGGCCCATGACGATAAGGACGACGATCACAATGAGCGCGATCACACAGACAGCCACAAGCACGTTTGTCAGCATTGACATTGGGTTCACCACTCGTGCCACGATGTTGAATACTGCTGTAAAAATAGTCGATGGCCGATAGCCGATAGCCGATAGTTGAGCATCAGCGGCTATTTTCATCGGGTGTTGTGCGCGAATCGCATGGACGGCTAGAGAGATGATGTTCATGGGGTGTTCCATCGTGAGATTGCACACGCGACTTGGCGATTCTAACATAGCCAGAGGCGACGCCGGTGTACCAGCATCGCCTCTGGCTGTGGGTGGTGGTTGGGCAGAACGCTAACGCAGCGCCACACACGCCTCGCGACGTGACACGGCGCGTTGGACGCCGTCGCGCAGATCCTTGACCACCACTTCGCCACGGGCGATCTCATCGGGGCCGAGGACGAGGGCATAGCGCACGCCTTTGCGGTCGGCTTCCTTCAACTGCTTGCCTAGGCCGCCACCATCAAGGTTGATTAGGGTATTCACCCCACCCGCCCGTAGCTCGCGGGCGAGTTCCAGGCTGGCCGCTGCCTGCTCCGGGCCGAAGACGGTGACATAGGCGACGGCGGTGGTGGCCGGGCGCGGGCCAATGCCCAGTTCCTCCATCACATCGTGGAGCCGGTCAATGCCGAAGGCTAGGCCCACGGTGGGGATGGGCCGTCCGGCGAACTGGCCTACCAGTTCATCGTAGCGCCCGCCACCGAGCAGCGAACCCTCGGGCCAGTGCGGCGTGGTCGCTTCAAAAACCAGACCCGTGTAGTACGAGAGGCCACGGGCCAGACGTGGCGTCACCTTGTAACGCTCGGAGGGAACGCCCATCTGCTCAAGGCCACCGATGATCGCCCGCAGGTTTGCGAGAGCGGCCAAGGCCACCTCATCGCCGCTGAGTCGCTCAGACAGCTCCTGCACCACATCGGCGGGCGCGCCATCAATCTGTACTAGAGCCAAAATTTGCGTGACCGCCTGCGGGGAAACGCCGCCGCGCAGCAGTTCTTCCTGTACCCCGTCGGCACCGATCTTGTCAAACTTGTCAATGACGCGGTAGACCCTGCTGGCCGACGCCGCATCCAGGCCGCTGGAGCGGGCAACCCCGCCAATGACTTGGCGATGGTTGAGCATGGTGACAAAATCAGGGAAGCCGAGGGCCGTGAGGGTTTCGGTTAGCATGGCCACGATCTCGGCGTCGGCGAGAGGCGAGCTACTGCCCACAATATCGGCATCGGCCTGATAGAACTCGCGGTAGCGCCCGCGAGCGGGGCGCTCGCCCCGGTAGCTCGGCCCGAGGGCGTAGCGCCGCCAGGGCAGGGCGATCTGCCCGGCATACTGGGCCACCACGCGGGCTAACGGCACTGTCTGGTCATAGCGCAGGGCTAGCCGACGACCGCCATGATCCTCAAAGCGATAAATCAGGCTCTCATCGTCGCCCAGTTTCCCCTCTAGCGCCTCGGCATACTCGACGATGGGCGTCTGGAGCGGCTCAAATCCGTGGCGCTCACACACCCCCGTAATTGTGGCGGTGATGTGCTGGCGCAGCATCATCGCCGGGGGCAGATGGTCACGCATCCCCTTGATGTTCTGTACCTTAGACATATAATCTCCATCTACCTCGCCAGTTCAACCGTTGACAGATCCAGAATCCCCATCGGCGTCACCGTAAGCCCGTGTACATAGGGCTTCACCAGCGTGTAGGCGATGTCGTGGTAGAGCGGGATCACCGGTGCGTCGGCCAGGATCTGTGCCTCAGCCTGCTGATACAGGACGAATCGCTGCGTCCCGTCCTTTTCGACAGCGGCCCGGTTCAACAGATCGTTCACCTGCGCGTTATCGTAGCCGGTATGATTCTCGCCGCTGCCCCCTCGAAATAGCACATCCAGAAAATTCTCCGGGTCGGGGTAGTCGGCGATCCATCCGCTGCCGTAGATCTGGAGCTGGTTCTGGGCGAGGGCGCTCTGGAAATCGCTCTCTTTTTCGTAACTGCGCACCTCGATCTTCACGCCCAACTCCTCACTCGCCACTTTGCTCAGCGTATCAGCCCAGCCACCGTAGGCGGCGATCAGCGGGAGTTTATCAACGCTGCCGTAGCGCGACTCGGCGATCAGCGCCTTCGCCTTGGCCATATCGGCGTGGAACTGGGGAAGTTGCGGGTTGTAGCCCGGCATACCGGGCGGCAGGACGCCCCACGCCGCATCGGCAGACCCGCCGAGAGTCACCTGAACGAGCTTCATCCGGTCAATTAGCAAGACGAATGCCTGACGCACCTTTAGGTCGTCGAAGGGCGGTATCGTTACGTTCAGGGCTAAATAAAAGAATGAAAGTTGCGGCACGCGCACAAGTTCTTTCGATAGCGCGTTGCTGGTATCCTGCACACGGGCCAAGTCGGATGCGGGCACATCCGTCACATCAATATCGCCCTGCTCGTAGAGAACCATGGGGTTACTGGCTGCTGCGCCGATCAGAAAGCGCACCCGGTCGAGCTTTGGCAGTTCGTGGGAGAAGTTCAGATTGCGCTTGAGGACAAGCAATTGGTTATGATCCCACCGCTCTATCTCGAAGGGGCCACTCCCGTTTGGATGCTCCAGCCAACTGCCGGTGGTTGCAGCCTCAACGGCCCGCCGGTCTACCACAAAGCTGGTGACGTGCGAGAGCTTGGCCAGGAAGTAGCTCTTGGCCGAGTCGATGCGGATCACCACCGTCAGGTCATCGGGGGCGCTCAGACCCTCAATATGGTCAGACTTCCCGGCGAGCCGCTCGCGCACACCAACAATATCGCCCAGATAGGTGGACGCGGGCAGAAACCGGGCCAGCTTCGGGTCGCTGGCCCGCTCAAGCGAGTAGACCACATCCGCCGACGTGATCCGGCGACCGTCGGCGAAACGTATGCCTTTACCCAGAGTGAATGTGTAGGTCAGGCCATCCGGCGAGATCTGCCAGGACTCGGCGAGGTCGGGCTGAACCTCTAATTTGTTATCGAGACGGGTCAGGCCACTGAAGATCTGGCGGATAACGAAGGCACTGCTCGCATCAACCGCCAGCGCCGGGTCGAGGGTACTGGGATCGCGGGCACCCAAGGTCGTGATCAGTGTCCCGCCGTTGCCAAGATTTGCGGGCGTAGGAGCGGGGATCGTTGTCGGTGCGGCAAGAGGTGTGGGCGGGGGCGGATTTCCCGCGCAGCCGGCGAAGAGTAGGAGGCAGCATGCGACTAATAACCAGTAGTGGCGGTGGATTCGCTCAGCCCTCAGCCCCCAGCCCCCTCTCCCAGAACGGGAGAGGGGGAGCCGAACACACTCTCGTGCGGAATCTCCCCTCTCCCCCGGTGGGAGAGGGGCAGGGGGTGAGGGGGCACGGTCGGCATGAGATCTAATACTGGGCTTAGTCACCCTCATGCGGCACGTCCTCCCGCCAGTTGCCCGCAGGCGGCGGCGATCTCGCCCCCGCGCTCAACGCGCACCGTGCAGGCCACACCATAATCCAGCAGCACCTGCTGAAAAGCGGCCACGCGCAGGTGTTCAGAGCGGCCCAGGGGCGATCCCGGCACGGGGTTCCAGGGGATCAGGTTTACGTGGCAGAGCAGGGGCACGCCACGATCGGCTCCCTCTGCCGTATGGCCGCGCAGCAACTTCGCCAGGGCCAGTGCCTGATGTGGGTGATCGTTGCGGCCCTGGAGCAGCACATACTCAAACGAGACTCGCCTCCCCGTCAGGGCAGTATACTCACGGGTTGCGGCGAGCAGATCGGCAAGCGGGAAGTGCTCGTTGATCGGTACGAGCGCACTGCGCAGGACGTCGTCGGGGGCGTGGAGCGAGATCGCCAGGTTGATGGGCAAACCCTCGCGAGCCAGGCGACGGATACCGTCGGGCAAGCCCACCGTCGAGACCGTCATGCTGCGGGCTCCCATATTGAAGCCCTGTGGGTCGTGGAGGCGCTGCACCGCAGCCCACCAGCGGTCGTAGTTCGCCAGTGGCTCGCCCATACCCATAAAGACAATATTCGAGACCCGGCTGATCTGACGCACCGGAACCGGTGCATCGGCCCACCAACGTGTCCCGTCGTCTCTGCGATCATCGGCATCCTGTAGCCCGCTACCTGCTTCCTGCCAATGCCGTAGCTCGCGGCTCGCCCACAGCACCTGCTCCACCATCTCGCCCGTGCTGAGGTTGCGGAGCAGGCCATGTTTGCCGGTGGCGCAGAAGACACAGCCCATTGCGCAGCCAGCCTGAGTCGAGACACAGACCGTGGCCCGGTCGGGGTAGATCATTAGCACCGTCTCGATCACTGCGCCATCGGGCAGCGCAAAAATCGCCTTGCGGGTCGTACCACCATCGGCCTCCTGGGTACGTTCGTGGCGCAGAGCGTCGAACGTCGTCTCTGTCGCCAGACGCTCGCGCAGGCGGGATGGCAGGTCGGTCATCAGAGCCGGATCGTGGATAAGGTTTACATAAAGCTGGCGATAAATCTGGCGAGCGCGAAAGGCGGGCTGGCCCCAGTCGCGCAGCAGCGCCTCCAGATCGGCCAGATTCATATCATAGAGCGCAGGGTTTGGCATAGCGAAGGAGATTATACCACTTTGACTCACCCTAGTGGCCGTGGTATAGTACCTGCGAGCGTAAGCGCAAAGACGAGGTTTCAGGTGCCAGGTTTCAGTATAGCAGAGCGCCGTCGTCAGTGCCGTCAGCAGCCAGCCACCTGCCCTGGCTAGTCGCGCTTGCCCACGATGAGTGTTTCAAGCCAGCTTTGCCAGAGCGCAAGCTGGTTTCTTTTGTGCGATTTTTTTGGTTCTGGAATGTTTGAGAGGGGAGAATGACCCACCTCTATCTGATTCGCCACGGCGAGGCCGAGGCAAATATCAAGCCGATTGTTGCCGGGATGAAGGGCGATACCGGGCTCACGCTGCGCGGCAGATTGCAGGCCGAGCGCCTGCGGGATCGGCTGGCCCGCACGCACGAGATCGCCGCTGATGTGCTGATTGCCAGCACCCTGCCCCGTGCCCGCCAAACTGCCGAGATTATCCAGCCCGCCCTGGGCCTGCCAATCATTTTTGATGATGAGGTGCAGGAGCTGTACGTCGGTGAGGCCGATGGCATGATGAATGCCGAGGCGTGGGCTACATACGGGACACCGGACTTCGAGGCGGCTCCCCTGCGCCCCATCGCCCCCGGCGGCGAGAGCTGGGGCGGATTCTCCCTGCGCGTTGCCACCGCCCTCACCCGGATCACGAACCAGCATGCCGGAAAAACCATCGTGATCGTCTGCCACGGCGGGGTGATTGACAACTCGTTCATCCACTTCCTCCAGATGCCCAGTATGGTGCTGCCGCCCACCGACTTCCATACCCGCAATACGAGCATCACGCACTGGGAGTACGTACATCGCCGCAACCGTCTGCTCTGGCGGCTGAACTCCTATAACGACATCGAACACCTTCACGACATCGGTGCGTTCGAGTCAGTGCGCTGGGAGGATACGGACTCGAGCCATATCGCGGCACCTGTGCCCATTGAAGAGTAGGACAAGGTTTCAGGTGCCAGGTTTCAGCGTGACAGTTTGTACCGCTACTTTACCGTTCAGACAAGGTTTCAGGTGCCAGGTTTCAGGTTTACAGTTCGTAGTGCGGGCTTCCAGCCTGCCAACGCGCATCTGGCGGGCTGGAAGCCCGCACTACGAACATCGCACACTGTAAAGCTGTCCCGAACCATGTCTCAGGCCAGAATGTGGCATCTTGACGCGCTGTACCTGAAACCTGAAACCTCACACCTGAAACCTTGTCTTATGTCAATATTTTTTCTTTCCGTATTCTTCTGTGGCACAATCTCCGCATCGTACTAAGAGGGACACATGACGGTCACATTTCTGGAAGACGGCCACGCGGCCAGCCCAACCGGGTGGGTCGCGGCGACGGCGCAGTGCGGGATTAAGTATAAGGGCCGCGATGATCTGGCTCTGTTGGTGAGTGCGGAGCCGTGCAGCGCGGCGGCGATCTTCACCACGAATAAGGTGAAGGCGGCCCCGGTGCGCTATGACATGGAGTTGATGCGGCGCAACCCCGCCAGCCTGCGCGCCGTGGTGATTAACGCCGGGAATGCTAACGCCTGTACCGGCCCCGACGGCGATGCGGCGGCTCTGTCCATGGCCCAGGCGGTTGAGTCCGCCTTAGCTCTGCCTGCTGATTCGGTATTTGTGATGTCAACCGGAACTATTGGCGTCCCCATGCCGATAGCGAAGGTGCTGAGCGGGATCGCGGCGGCGGTCACGACACTCGCGCCCAACCACGGCATCGCGGTGGCACGGGCGATCATGACTACCGATACCCGGCCCAAATATTGCGCCGCCCGCGTCGTTTTGCCTTCGGGCCACACCATCACAATTGGCGGTATGACCAAGGGCGCGGGGATGATTCACCCAAACATGGCAACGCTCCTCGCCACCGTCACCAGCGATGTCGCCGTGAGCCCGGCCTGCCTGGACGCGGCACTGCGCGATGCCGCCAACCTGAGCTTCAACAGCATCAGTATTGATGGCGACACCAGCACCAACGACACCCTGCTGGTGCTGGCCAACGGTACGGCCACCAACCCCCAGATCGAAGATCTGGCTAGTTCCGATGGCCAAGCGTTCCTGGAAGGACTCACCGCCGTCTGCCAGTATCTGGCCAAGGCGGTGGTGCGCGACGGCGAGGGGGCTACGCGCTTTGTGACGATCACCGTGCGCGGGGCGGTACATGACGCCGACGCCAAGCAGGCTGCCATGACTATCGCCAAAAGCCCGCTGGTGAAGACCGCCCTCTACGGGGCCGACCCGAACTGGGGCCGGGTACTCTGCGCCCTGGGCTACTCCGGTGCCGAGATTGACCCCGATAAGGTGCTGCTCTCTTTCGGCGGCATGCGCGTGCTGGAGGGCGGTATGCCGCTGCTCTTCGATGAGAAGGCGGCCAGCGACTTGCTCAACGTACCCGAGATCACAATTGACGCAGATCTTGGTTTAGGCGATGGAATCGCCACCGTTTGGACCTGCGACTTCTCTGAGAATTACATAAAGATAAATGCGGAGTATCGGACCTGAACGATTGTGGATTGTAGATTGTGGATTGCAATATCCCCTACAATCCACAATCTGCAATCTGCAATCTGCAATTTAAGGAATGCCAATGGATCATAAGCTCTGGGGTGGCCGCTTTAGCGCACCAACGGCTGAGGATATGGCCCTGTACAACGACTCGTTCCGCTACGATGTGCGCCTCGCCGCTGCTGATGTCGTCGGCAGCATTGCCTGGGCCGGGGCGCTGGCCGAGGCCGGGCTGATTAGTGCCGAGGAGCGCGAGCAACTGGTGCAGGGTCTGGGGTTGGTGCGCCTGGAGTTTGCCGACGGTCGCTTTGTGAAAATGCCGAGCGACGAGGATATTCATACCGCCGTTGAGCGCCGCCTGGGTGAAATCGTGGGTGAGGTGGCCCTCAAGCTGCACACTGGGCGCTCGCGTAACGACCAGGTGGCCACCGATATGCGCCTCTTCGCCATCGGTGCGGCCCGTCTGGTGCAAGATCGCATCCTTAGCCTTCAGCTTGCTCTGCTGGGGCAGGCCGAGCAGCACACCGATACGGTGATGCCGGGCTACACACACCTCCAGCGCGCCCAGCCGATCACCTTTGGCCACTGGTGCCTGGCCTATGTTGAGATGTTTGATCGTGACACTCACCGGCTGGAGGATGCCACCACCCGCACACGTACTCTGCCTCTGGGCGCCGGTGCCCTGGCCGGGAACTCGCTTGGTGTTGAGCGCGAGCGACTCACCGAGTCGTTGGACGAGTTTGACGCGGTGGCCAGCAATTCGCTCGACGCCGTCTCCGACCGCGATTTTGTGGCCGAATTGCTCTTCACCTTCGCCCTGACCGGCATCCATCTAAGTCGGCTGGCCGAAGATCTCGTCCTCTACAGCAGCGCCGAGTTTGGCTTTGTCGAGCTTGCGGACGAGTATAGCACCGGCTCTAGCATCATGCCGCAGAAGAAAAACCCGGATAGTATGGAATTGCTGCGTGGCAAGAGCGGTCGGCTGATCGGTAATCTTGTGGGTCTGCTCACTACCCTCAAGGGTCTGCCCATGACCTACAATAAGGATATGCAGGAGGACAAGGAGCCCTTCTTCGACAGCCTCGACACCCTTGACCTGGGGCTGCGCGTGGCGGCGGCGGCGGTAGACACCCTAGAGGTGCAGCCTGCACGCATGCGCGCATCCTTGGATGACGCCATGCTGGCCACTGACCTCGCCGACGAGATGGTGCGCCTGGGGGTTCCGTTCCGCGAGGCCCACGGCAAGGTTGGGCGTCTGGTGCGGCGTGGGATCGAACTGCGCCTGCCCCTGCGCGATCTGCCCCTCGCCGAGTTTCAGGCTGTCCAGCCCAATTTTGACGAGAGCGTCTACGCAATCTTCGACTTCAATCGCAGCGTCGCCCGCAAAGATAGCCTGGGCGGAACCGCCCCGCAGCGGGTGGCCGAGCAGTGCGCTCGCTGGCGCGATCTGCTTGATAGCTAGTTAGGCGGATTTCAGATTGTAGGTTTTAGATTGCAGATTTGCCGCGACAGGACGCGGTGCATGTACCCAAACGGTCAAGCTGGTTTGAAACATGCCTTAGTCAGCGATCTGAGGGCGCAGCAGCGTCGCGTTGCTGCGCCTCAGTAGGAGGAACGCCGAAAGGCCGCCTATGCCACAGTCCGCGCTGCTCTACAACCCGCCCGTCACGCTGCCGCGACTCCACGCTCGCCCCGATGCCATCGTAAACGTGCGCCGCGCCCGCGTGGGCGACGTACCCCGGCTTTACGAGATTATTAACTATTATGCGGCGCGGGGCGATATGCTGCCCAAGACGATGGATCAGCTGTATAACCGGGTGCGATCAATTGATGTGGCCGAGGCCGACGGCGAGGTGGTGGGCTGCGCCGCACTCCACATCACCTGGGCCAACATCGCAGAGGTGGTGAGCGTCGCCGTTCACCCGGACTTTCAGGGCAGTGGGCTGGGCCGACGGTTGGTCGAGCCGCTCTTCGATGAGGCTCGCCAGCTCGATATCTCTATCCTCTACACCCTCACTCTCCAGGTGGGCTTCTTCAGCCGCCTTGGCTTCCGCGAGGTGCCTAAGCTGCACCTGCCGCATAAGATCTGGCAGGATTGCACAACCTGTTTTAAGCAGGATTACTGTGACGAGATCGCTATGGTGCGCGATATGAGCGTGACTTGAGTTTTTGAAGCGACCAACGGCCAATCATGCTGAACGACGTATCTTTCTCGGTTCCTGGTTCCCTGCGGTATTCCCGACGACCGAATACTCGACGGCGAAAGGATTCTCGGTGCGGGTTGAGGCGTCAAGAATCTCCATCCCGACAATATTGCCGTCCCCGTCATAGTCGAGGATGACGCCGGGTTTGGCTTCATCGCTCTCCGCGATCAGCGTCGTACTAAAGATAAGTCGCAGGATGTCAACCTCTGCATCGTAAGTCACTTTCATGGCGTACCTCTCCAATATTTGTTAATCTTGCTTGTACGATAAACCGTGACGACGACGGCGGGATCAACCATATCAACGACAATAGCGCGTAGCAGAAAGATCTGTCCTTCGCCGAAGTCAACTTGGGACTGATAGGCAACCCGCCCGTTCTGCTCTCGTACGATCTGCTGAGGGGCACGAAGTACCGAATCGACAAGTAATTGTGGAATGCCGCGCCGCGCCATTTCTTCCTGAGCGTGACGAGAGTAGGTGAATGCTGACATAGCTACGATCTCTGCGAAAGCCTCGTCGCCACAGCGCAACGGGTATAGCGGTGAAAATAAGCCTATCACGGTTGTATCTTGTCGGCAAATTCGGCGCTGCTGAACGAGATCTGCGTCAAAGCTACCCGCCAGCCATTCAGCGCGGTTGATGTGCGCGTGCTACAATCGCCTGACCGTGCGGGTGTAGAAATGTCGTGTGCGCTAACATCACCCACTCGTACAACAAGGGGAGAGCTATGACCTTCGACGAATTGAATGCCAACGGTGACAATCACAACTTTGCCGATAGAGCGTCGGCGGACGATTCTCTCCCGATCATTCCTGGGCAGGGTAAGCTCGAAGATATGGCTTTTAGCACCTCACCGCAGATTGAGCACGCGGTTCTCGCTATCCTCGGCGCGATTGGCGAGCAGCCTGATCGCGAAGGGCTGATCAAGACGCCCGCACGGGTGGCGAAAATGTACGCCGAACTCACCGCTGGCTATCATATTAACCCAGAGGCTCTGATCAACGGCGCGATCTTTCATGTTGACTACGATGAGATGGTGGTGGTCAAACATATTGATTTCTATAGCCTGTGCGAACACCACATGCTCCCGTTTATGGGTGAGGTTCACGTGGCCTACATCCCGAATGGGCGGGTGGTTGGGCTGAGCAAGATCCCGCGCATTGTTGAGATGTTCGCCCGCCGACTCCAGGTTCAGGAGCGGATGACCGTCCAGATCGCCGATTTTATCAACCAGACGCTCGATCCTGCTGGGGTGGCTGTGGTTGTTAAAGGTGTGCATATGTGTTCGGTGATGCGCGGCGTGAAGAAGGCCAATGCCCAAATGATCACCTCGGCGATGCGCGGTATCTTCCGCGACGACCCGAAGACGCGGGCTGAATTTATGCACCATATCGGCCATGCTCGCTCGTAGAAAGCATCGCCCATGCGCTACTTCATTGGCCTTGGCAGTAACATTGCGCCTCGTCTGCACGTGCCGTTGATGCTGCAGGCTTTGCTCCAGTTCGCGCCAACACTCCACGTGAGCCGGGTTGTTGAGACAGCTCCCGTCGGGGTGGATGGGCCGCCGTTTCTGAATGCGGCGGTCTGTTTCTTGAGCAACCTCGCGCCGCATGATCTGAAAACATCCTTCAATGCGACGGAGACGCACCTTGGCCGCGACCGTACCGCTCCATCCAGTAAACTCACGAGCCGCACCGCCGATCTCGATCTTCTGTTCTGGCTCGACGATGGTGTGCCGGTCGTCCCGGCGCATCTGCTGCCGCACGAGCCGTATATGCGACCCATCCTGCTTGAGTTGCTCGGCTCTGTTGGGGTGGCGACAACAGCGGAGATACCGCTGTTGCCGCCCGGTCTCGCGCTAGAGCTTGACGGAATCGCCTTTGGCACGGCTCCGCTCACGATCTCGCTCGCCGATGGGCATCTTGTGGTCTTCTCTGCTGTGTAGGAGTGCCCGTGGATTCGCACGAACTGCCCGCTGCGGTACGCCCGGCTGCTCTGGTGACGGGCGGTGCCGTCCGATTGGGGCGTGCGATCGCCTTGGCCCTGGCCCGTGCCGGGTACGATATTCTCTTGCACTACGGTCATTCGGCGCTGGCCGCCACCGAGACGACTGAGGCGATCCGCGCCCTCGGTGTGGCCTGCCACACCTTCCCGCACGATCTCACCGATGTCGCCGGTATCCCCGGCCTCATGGAGCAGGTGCTCGTTGCGCTGCCTAATCTGTGCGTGCTGGTAAACAGTGCCTCGGCCTATACTCAGGCCACAATTGGCACGACAACAGCGGAGATCTTCGATCAGCAACTGGCGGTGAATCTGCGGGCACCGTTTTTTCTGACTCAGGCGTTTGCTCAGCGGGTGGGACGAGGGCACGTGATCAACATCATTGACAACAAGGTCGCCTTCAACCAGTTTCAGTACGCCGCCTATCTCTTGGCGAAGAAGGCGCTGGCCGAGTTTACGCGCATGGCCGCCATCGAGTTTGCCCCCGGCGTGCAGGTGAACGGGATCGCCCCCGGCGTGGTGCTGCCCGCCAGTACGCGCAGCGAAGCGTATATTGCCTGGCGCGTCAGCGGAATCCCACTCCAACGCCAGGGGGCCAGCGATGATGTGACCAGGGCTATCCTCTACCTACTTAACAGCCCGTTTGTCACCGGCCAGATCCTCACCGTTGACGGGGGCGAGTCGCTCACGCACATAGGCCAGAATGCGGCTCAGTTCGATCCCGGCAATGTGTGATAGGCATCCTCAAGCTGTAGCATAATCGCTCGCCAATCGTAGCGGGCAACGATCTGGGCACGGCCAGCCAGCCCAAGCCGCTGGCCGAGGGCCGGGTCGTTGAGCAGGCGTAGGACAGCGGCGGCGAAGGCGGCGGGACTCGCGCCCAGCAAAAGGTGTTCGCCGTCGCGCAGCCCCTCCACCCCCTCCGCCCCCATCGGAGTAGAGACCACCGGCGCGGCCAGCGACAATGCCTCCAGCAGCTTCAGGCGCGATCCGCCGCCAAACCGCATTGGGATAACGTAGGCCGCCGCCCCCGCGATGTAGGGCCGCACATCCTCCACCTCGCCCACCACAACCACCGAATCTCCATTATGCAGATCACGCACTGCTGTTGTTGCCGCTCTTCCCACGATTACAAAACGAGCATCGGGACGACGGGAGCGGATGCGCGGCAGCACCTCTGCCACAAACCAGATCAGCGCGTCAATGTTCGGACGATAATCGAGCGTTGCGGTGAATAGCAGGTCGGCGGGGCCACCAACAGATGCCACTCCGGGGGCGAAGCGGGCGGTATCCACGCCGTTTGGCACCACCCGCAGGTCGGCGCGGGGCCACAGACGAGCCAAGGATACGCGATCTTGCTCGGATACAACCAGCACCCGGTCAAACTCGCGTAATGCGTCAGACTCGTAGGCAACCAATTTGCGCCACTGGATCAGCGCGGAGATCGCCGAGCGCAGGGCGCTTGGCCGACGGGTGCGGATCCCCCAGCGCAGATCGCTGAGCGCGGCGCGGCGCTGTACCAGATACTCGGCGTTAAACTCGTCGAGGACGATCAGCGATGAGCCGAACCCACGGGCCATCAGTGCATAACGAGCCATGTCCAGGCTAGCGGCGTGGATGACATCAAACTGTTCAGCAGCCAGCATACGGCTGAGGGCAGCGCGATACGACAGGGCATCGCTACGCAGCACCATATCGGGCAGAATGCTCGTTAGCGTCGTCCCCGTCCGGCGTAGGCGAGAGCGTGCCGGCGGCCCAATCACCGTCGCCAGATCACATATCTCGCGCAGCGGAGCCATTGCCGTCGCCGCTGCCGCATCTGGCACAAAACTCAGGCATGTCAGATGATGGCACCGGGACAACCCCGCCAGCAGGTTAGAGGTTCGCAGGGAACCGCCACCCCGCGCAGGGTGGAGCGGGTAAGGAGAGAGGACAAGAATTCGCATATGATGCCTTCTGGAGCTAAGACAAGGTTTCAGGTGCGAGGTTTCAGGTTTCAGGTCGAGCGCATCAGGATGCCACATTCTGGCCTGAACTGTAAAGTATTCGCGAACCTTGCCTACAAGGGTAATCGGTCATCCTGCGTTGTGGTAAGATACGCCACAGCTTTCGCCACGTGCGGTGGGCGCAGTTAAGGATATAAGGAGTAGCGGCGATGGGCCTGATGGAAGGTAAGAAGGGGCTGATCCTGGGGTTAGCCAATGATCACTCGATCGCGTGGGGCATCGCGCAGGCGTTGCACCGCGAGGGTGCCGAGATTGGCTATACCTATGTGGGTGAGACCTTGGAGCGGCGGGTGCGCCCGCTGGCCGAGAGCCTGGGGGCAACCCTGATCGAGCCCTGTGACGTGAATAACGATGAGCAGATCGCCGCCCTGATGGATCGCGCCCGTGCCGCCTTTGGCCAGATTGACTTCCTTATCCACGCTGTTGCCTACGCAAATAAGGATGAACTGAACGGGCCGTACTTGCGCACCACCCGCGCCGGATTCCTGCTGGCCCTGGAGGTGAGTGCCTACTCGCTCACCGCGCTGGTGAAGGCGGCGGAAGATCTGCTCGCCCCTGGTGCGTCTATCCTTACGCTCTCCTACCACGGTGCGCGCAAGGTGATGCCGAACTATAACGTGATGGGTGTGGCGAAGGCTGCATTGGAGGCCAGTGTCTACTATCTGGCAGCCGACCTCGGCCCACGAGGTATTCGCATCAACGCGATCAGCGCGGGGCCGATCCGCACTTTGGCCGCCAGCGGCATTACGGGCTTTCGCAGCCTCCACCGCGCCTTCGCTGAGGTTTCCCCCATGCGCCGCAATGTCACGATTGAGGATGTGGGCAACACCGCCCTCTACCTCTGCTCCGACCTCGCCAGTAGTATCACCGGGGAGGTTTTGTACGTGGATGGGGGCTTTAACGTGATGGGCGCACCCTCGTCGGATTCCTGATGTTCGGTAGTACGACGGGCATTGGTATGCTACAATGCGCCAGGAGAGAGCGATCTTAGGAAGGGGTAGTCCATGCCTACATCTGTTGTGGTGGTGGCCAGCGATGCGGACACCCGGGCGCGGCTGGCGGCGCTGCTGCCGATGGACTCGGTCACGATGACGACGGCTACGCCAGAGAGCCTCCCTGCCGAGATGCCGAACTTGTTTGTGATTGCCCTGCCTGCCCTTGAGACACCCGAGGAGCAGGTGATCGAGCGGCTGCGCGCCGACGATGCCACGGCGAATATTCCAATTGTGATTGCCAGTGCCCTGCCGATGATCCACCTTCAGTCGGTGCCCTACGCCAGCGACTGGACAATTGCTATCGTTGAGGAGCCAGTGCAGGCCGCCGTCCTCGCCGATACGATGAACTTTTTGCTCAACCCTGATGCCTAGTACAGATCCCGGAAATACCTATAGGGTTTGGTGACATCAGCCGTGTTCAGCGTGTGGAGGCAGGAGGCAGGAGGCAGGAGACTGGTCTCCTGCCTCCTGCCTCCTGCCTCCTGCCTCCTGCCTCCTGCCTCCTGCCTCCTGCC
>JBAXMH010000079.1:0-18454 GCA_037134395.1 Chloroflexales bacterium | reverse complement strand
GAACGCACTCGGTTTTTCGATGTATACCGTGATTGCCGCAAAGAAACTCTTCCAACTCCGATCAAGCAGCATCAACACCTGCTGGCTGACCTTACGCGGCAAGGCGTGGTACTGCTCCGTGTCTTTCATCTGACGGTGGATCTCGTGGTAGGTGAGATACACGCCATCGTGGATGAAGGACTGCCGCACCCGATAGTTTGCGGCGTTGTAGAGGTTCTTCGCCGCAAAGGCAGCCGCATCAATCGCACCAAAGCGGCTGTCCGTTGGTTTGATGATGTGTTGCTCAACGAGGTGCATTGAGGGTGGCTTTCACACGAATATGCGTACACGCATAGTATAGCAGAAATGACGCTTTTCCGCGATAGGACGCAATAAAACGCGATACAACGCAATGATTCTTATGAACGCAAACGATACTATGTCCGATCTGTGAACATGCTATCAGACACCCATGCGATCCGCACACTCCATCGTGATGAAAATGGCCGCTGGTGCCTGACTATCGGCTATCGGCTATTTTCAGATCAGACAACAAAGAGACACGGCAGGCCGTGTCTCTTTGTTGTCTGAATCTGAGTGCCGTAGGTTACGCCTCAGCGGGTACTGCGGGCGCATCAGCGGGCTTGTCACCCTCGCCTACGCGGCGCAGCGAGAGGCCCATGCGCTGGCGCTGGCGATCTAGGCTAATCACCTTCGCCGTGACCTGCTGGCCGGGCTGGAGGACATCACGAGGCTGGGTCTGCGGATCGACATCCAGCTCGCTGGCGTGGATGAGACCCTCGACGGCATCCTCAACCTGTACAAACGCACCGAAGGGGGTGACGTTAGTGACGGGGCCGGTGACGAGTTGGCCGAGGCTGTAGCGCTGGTCAATCGTGTCCCAGGGGTTGGCCTGAAGCTGGCGCAGCGAAAGGCCGATCCGCTCGCGGTCGCGATCAATCTCAACCACAACCACCTTGACTTCCTGCCCCGGCGAGAGGACTTCACGCGGGTGGTTGACCCGCTGCCAGGAGAGTTCAGAGATATGGGCCAGACCATCGGCACCGCCGAGGTCAATGAAGGCACCGAAGTTGGTGAGCTGGTTGACACGGCCTGAGAGAACGTCGCCGGGCTGGAGTTCAGTGAGCAAGCGATGCTTCTGAGCCTTGCGCCACTCCTGGGTCGCGCTGCGCTCGGAGAGTACCAGCCGGTTGCGCTCGCGATCTACCTCGATCACCTTGAGCGGAATCTCCTGATTGACCATCTTCTGGAGCGCCTGCTGACGTTCCTCGGCGGCGGTGCGACCGTGGAGCTGCGCCACCTGCGAGGCCGGCACGAAACCACGGATGCGATTGAACTGGACGAGCAGACCGCCCTTGTTAAAGCCGATCACCTTGCAGCGGACGATGCCGCCCTCGCCGAACATTAGCTCGGCATGCTCCCAGTCCTTCGCCACCTGAACCATCGTCAGGGAGAGGATCAGGTCGCCGTCGCGGTTCTCGGGCTCCTGGACATAGACCTGGATCGTCTCGCCGATGCGCAGAGCACCGACGAATTCATCGCCCATCTGGCGCAGATCCTGCGAGGGGATGACACCCTCGCGCTTGGTGCCAATCGAAACCAGCACCCCGTTGTCCTCGATCTGCATGATCATGCCATCGCGCAGCTCACCGCGCTGCGGGCGAGCGTAGTCATACTCATCGAGAAGCTTAGTCCAGTCGAGATCCTCAAGTTCCTCAAACGTTTCCTGATCCGGTTGCACAGACATGCTAACGCGCCTCCTGCCAGAGATTTTGTTCGACTCCGTCCCGTCCGACCCAACAAAAAAGCGCCACCTGCTGCACAGATAGGCGCGCTCGGTTTTCGCGTTTTTGCTCTGCGTGATGATCCTTCAGCTCTCCGCCTGTGCGTTAACTGAAAAAACACCCTAAACCGGCGCCCACATTAGGCTCCGCGATGTGGCTCTCTCTCCTACGCCTCGTAATGAGATAAACTGGGCTGGAGGGTCGACCGTGGCGGATGTCAACACGATGTTTTACAATGCTGGGAATTATAGACGAGCAAGTGATAACTGTCAATAATGACGGGTTGCTATGGCATTTCTCTTTGTCTTCCTCGACGGTCTGGGGTTAGCCTCCAGTACGGTCGGAAATCCCCTCGCCACCGCGACAATGGTGACTTTCCGCGATCTGCTTAATGGCCCGTTAACGCTTGAACATGTACAGGAGCGAGCGGATCTGCTGCTGCGCCCCCTTGATGCCGCCCTTGGTGTGGATGGGTTGCCTCAGAGCGGCACCGGTCATGTGGCTCTGCTGGCTGGGGTGAACGCGCCCGCTCTCCACGGTCGCCACCAGCCAAACTTTCCGCCGGTGGCCCTGCGCCCATTGCTTGCCGAACGCTCGATCTTTCGCCTCGCTCACCAGGACGGCCATACCGTCGCCTTCGCCAACGCCTTTAGCGCCGGGTACTGGCAGGCGCTGGCGGCCCGCCGCATACGCCGCTCGGCCAGCGTGATTGCGGCCGAGGGCGCGGGTGTGCGCCTGCGCGATAACGACGACTTGCGCGAGAATCGCGCCCTGACCTGGGATATTACCCGCCAAGCGGCCCACGAGCGCGGCGAGGATGCGGCGCTGATCACCCCCGAGATCGCCGGGAGTCATCTGGCGAATCTGGCCCGTGAGTACGACTTGGTCTTTTTTGAGTGTTTTCTGCCCGACCTCGCCGGACACGGGCGCATGGGCGCGGGGGCGGTGCCCGAGGTTCTTACCCGTATTGACCGACTGCTCGGCGGTCTACTTGCTGCCCGTCACCCCACCGACACCATCCTGATCACTAGCGACCACGGCAACATTGAGGATGACCGCACGCAGAGCCACACCCGCAACCCGGTGCCGCTGCTGGTGATCGGCCCGCAGGCCGGGCACTTCGCCACCGTCACCCGAATTGATGCGGTGGCCCCAGCGATTCTCGCTGCGCTGTCATAAACCGCTGGGCAGCCCTCACCCCCCGGCCCCCTCTTCACATTTTGGGAGAGGGGGAACCGAACGCGCTCTGATGCGGAATCTCCCCTCTCCCCCTGTGGGAGAGGGGCAGGGGGCGAGGGGGAAAGGTCGGCACGAGTCTGAATCAAAGCTTCGTCTATAATCGCATCGGTGTAATCTGCAATTCACACGGGAGCATCATTAGATGACTGTATCTCGTCCCATCGGGGTTCTCTTCGTCTGTATGGGTAATATCTGCCGCTCGCCAATGGCCGAAGCGGTGTTTCGCCATATGGCCCAGGAGGCCGGGATCGCCGAGCGTCTGCGGATTGACTCGGCTGGCACCGGCGGTTGGCACGCCGGTGAACTGCCGCACCCGCGCACGCTGGCTGTGCTACACAAGCACGGCATCAGTGCCTCTGGACAGCGCGCTCGTCAGTTGGAAGCTGACGACTTCAGCCAGTTCGACTATATTCTCGCGATGGACGAGGAGAATCTGGTCGGTATGGCTCGTTTCCATCCTGAAGCGTCTGCCCGCGCCCGTCTGTTGCTTGCCTACGCCCCACATACGTCCGCTCGCGAGGTGCCTGACCCGTACTACAATGGCCGCTTCGACGAGGTATACGAGCTTGTCACCGCCGGGTGTCACGGGCTACTCCAGCACATCCGCGAGCGTGAGCGCATATGACGCTCCTTTACAGACGACTCAGCTCAGGTGCCGGAGCTATCCGTCCGTTGTTTGCCACGCTGCTGCTGGGTGTGGCTTTGGTGCTGCTCTGGCTCGCCACTAGCCAAGCCACGCTGCTGATGAACTACCCCTATCCGGTTGACTCGTTAGAGGGGACGTTGCTCCACGAGGCGCGGCTGCTACGAGCGGGCGAGCCGCTCTATCAGCCCCTGGAGCTATACCGCTTTACCTCCGCACCCTACCCACCGTTCCATCCCCTTTTGCTGGCTCAGGTTGATCGCTTTATCGGGCCGCATATCTTCTGGTACGGCAGGTTGATCTCGCTCTGCGCTGCCCTGGCCGTGGCTCTGCTCTCCATACTCCTTGTGCGATCACTCTCCGGCTCATGGTCGGCTGCCGTTCTGTCCACGGCAATTCTACTGAGCGCGCCTCCTTTCTACATCTGGGCCACACGCATCAAACCCGATCTGTTGGCGCTAATGTGGACAACCCTGGGGTTGAGCTTGGCCACATGGGCGAGAACGGGTACACTTCGAATAAGCCGATCTCGTGCCGATCATACCCCCTCACCCCCTGCCCCTCTCCCACCGGGGGAGAGGGAAGATTCTGCGCCAGAGTACGTTCGGCCCCCCCTCTCCCGTTCTGGGAGAGGGGGCTGGGGGGAGAGGGCGGAGCGGCGGAGGGATCGTTATTCGAAAAGTATTGGGTTTAAGGGCGAACAGGAGGCAGGAGGCAGGAGCCAGGATCGCACGGCGGGAAACACGAGATCAACCCTGCGCCTGATCGCGGCCGCCCTCTGCTTCTCGCTGGCTTTTCTGACTAAACAAACGGCGGTGGCCGCCCCATTGGCGACGGGCTTGGCGCTGCTGATTGATGATCTGCTGGCCTGGTACCACACTCGGGCCGAGGATACCCCGCCACGCCCGCTGCTCCGCCGCCTGCGCTCGCTCATCTCGCCGCAGACGTGGATCTTTGTGGCAACCTACATGATCTTGGCCCTGGGTACCTGGGCGATACTTGACGTAATCTATGCAGGTCAATACACGGTTCACGTCTGGTGGAGTGGCGACCGGGTGCGCTGGTGGTCGCTGGCGCTGCTACTTAAGATAACCGGGCTCCTGCTGCCCTACTGGCCGCTGTTGTTGTTCGGGGCCATCGCGGCGATTATGGGGATGGGCCGATATACCAGCCGCACTCTGGCCTGCTACGCCCTTGTGGTGCCGCTATCCCTTTCCGCCACGGGTGAGATCGGGGCCAACCACAATCATCTGCTAGAAACATTATTGGCGTATAGTCTGTGTGCTGGCATGCTGGTGGGTTGGCTGCTTACGCAACAATTGTCCGGCGCAGGCCGGACCGGAATCATTGGTCGTTATCTGTCACTCGTTGTCGTGCTGTCAGCCCAGGTCTGGCTGATCTTTCACCCCCCGGCGTGGTACGGCAGCGAACTTAACCCGGCTCTACGCTCCAACCCCGAGCGATTTATTAAATTTATGCACGCCACGCCGGGCGAGATCCTGACTGATAACCCTGGTCTGCTGCTTATGGCCGATAAGCCCATCCGCTACGACGACCCCTCGACGATGGGGGCGGCTGCGAGGATTGGTAAGTGGGATCAGCGCGGCATGCTGGACGATATTGCCAACCATCGCTTCAGCACGATTATGATCCCGCTAAATGTGCGCGAGGATACAATTGACCCCTCTGGCCGCTGGTCGCCTGAGATGATTGCCGCGATCGCGCAGTACTATACGCTGCTCTACGACGACCAGATCATCACCTACGTCCCGCGCTGAGCCCGGCCTGTAAACGTCATACTTTCCCGTACTTTGCCATCCGCTCCCCCCCACCCCCAGCCCCTCCCCCATGCGGGGGGAGGGGAGCCGGACAGCTTTCCGATGCGGAATACCCCCTCTCCCCCGGTGGGAGAGGGGGCAGGGGGAGAGGGGAGGGGCGGTTCTGTAAGAACTGCCCAGCGATCAGTGGTACCATAGCGAGATGACGTCACCACAGCATTCCGAGATCATCGCCCGACTCTTCCTGGGTAGAGTCGAGATCCCCTTCGTCACCCTACCGGGAATCCCCGAGATTAGCGGCGGCGACGATGCGATTGTCCTCTGTGCGAAGCTGATCGCCCCGGTGTCGGACGACCACATCCTGCTGCTCGGATGTGGCCACGGTGCCTTGGGTGTCGCCCTGGCCCGGCAGTCTCGCACTGGCCATGTGATTGTGAGCGACCCAAATGTGATCGCCCTGCGTGCCACTCGTCGCACCCTGGAGATCAACCACGTCGCGAACGCCTCGATAACTAGTGCAATAAGTCTGTTGCCGAAGCATACGGGCCAGTTCGACCGCGTGGTGATCCTGGGGCCACAGAGCCGTGCCCTGGCTCGGCGCTGGCTGGTGGAGGCGCTGGATTTGCTGCGCCCCGGTGGCACCCTGACCCTGGCGGGCGCGAACCGGGGCGGGGTGCAGAGTCTGATCGGCGACGCGGCGGCTCTTTTCGGTGCCACGCAAACCCTCGGCGTTGGGCGGGGTTGCCGGGTGGCTGAGGCTATTCGCCCCGCCACACTGCCGCCGCCCCCGGACTGGGCCGCCGCGCCGGGGATCGCGCCCGGCACGTGGCATACCGTGGTGGCCGATTTGCCTGGCGGCAGACGCGATCTGTGCAGTCTTCCCGGTGTGTTTAGCTACGAACACATTGATGCCGGGACGAACCTGTTGCTCCAGAGCGTGCCCTTTTCTGAGGGCGCACGGGTACTCGACGTAGGCTGTGGCTACGGGCCGATTGGCGTGGCCGCCGCCGCTGCGGGGGCCGCCGTTGTTGATATGATTGATGTAAATCTGCTGGCGGTAGAGTCGGCTCGGGCCAACGCCGAGCGTTACGGGCTGCGCGGCGAGGTCTGTTCCGGCGACGGGCTGACTCCTGTGGCCGGTCGTCAGTACGACCTGATTATTAGCAACCCGCCCTTCCACGTTGGAGGGAAAATCCACACTGCCGCCGCCCAGTCGTTCATCGCTGGAAGTCGGGCGCTGCTGGCTCCTGGTGGTCGGCTGGCCCTGGTGGCTAATCGTTTTCTTCCCTATGACCGAGCGATCAGCACGCACTTTAGCCGGCTTGTGCGTCTGGCCGAGAATGCGGCATACCATGTGTTGGTTGGAGAATGACGTAGGGGCGCAGCAGGATGATGGCGCAGAGTACCATCATCCTGCTCTGCCCCTACTAGCGGCCTTCTTCGCAGCCCAAGGCGTAAATGCCTGGCTGGTCGGCGGGGCTGCCCGCGATCTGGCCCGTGGTGCCGTGCCCGCCGATCTTGATCTGGCGGTGGATGGGGATGGACTGGCGCTGGCTCGTGCCTTAGCCGATAACCTTGGCGGAGCCTTTGTGACCCTCGACGACGAGCGTTCAACCGGGCGCGTGGTGATCCCGGCTCGCGCCGATGCGCCATCCCTGACGGTGGATATCGCCCGCCTGCGCGCCCCCGACATCGAGGGCGATCTGCGCCTGCGCGATTTTACGGTGAACGCGCTGGCAATCCCCCTCAGTGCTGTATCAAGCCCCGCCTCCCGTCTCCCGCCTCCCGCCTCTTGGATTGACCCCACCGGCGGCCTAGCCGACCTGCGGGCCGGGGTGCTGCGGGCCTGCGGGCCAACAAGCATGACCGACGACCCGTTACGCACGCTGCGGGCGGGGCGGCTGGGCGCGGCACTGGAATTGCGGGCGGCACCCGAATTGGCGGCACAGATCCGCGCCGCCGCTGCGGGTCTGGCCAACGTGGCCGCTGAACGTGTGCGCGACGAACTACTCAAACTGCTCGATTGTTCGGTCAGCGTGCCGTGGCTGCGCTACCTGGATGAGTGCGGCGTCCTGACCACCGTGCTGCCTGAGCTGGAACCATCCCGCGATTGCGCACAGCCCCGTATCCATTTTCTGCCCGTATTGGCGCATATGCTCGAAACGGTGGCGAGTCTGGAGTGGCTGCTGCACGGCCTGGGTGCGGGCTGGTTAGCAGCGGAGGGTGATGTAGCCCTGCCCGTGGCCGTGCGTATCAACCCTGATCTGCCTCGCGAACTGCCCTACGCCGAACGCTATCGTACGCTGTTGGGCGAGTTACACGCCGGCGGGCGGCGACGGGTGGCCCTGCTCAAACTGGCCACACTCATCCACGACAACGCCAAGCCACAGACAAAGGAGATTCACTCCGATGGCAAGGTGAGCTTTTACGGGCACCAGGAGATTGGTGCGGATGTGGCAGCGGAGATTGCGCGACGTCTGCGCCTGAGCCGCCAGGACAGCAGTTACGTGGCGCTGGTCGTGCGCGAACATATGCGGCCAGGGCAACTGCGAGCGGGCGAGGTGATCACGGCGCGGGCGCTGGTACGATTCTTTCGCGATCTCGGCGACGCGGGGCCGGATGTGCTATTGCACGAACTAGCCGATCATATGGCCGCCAGGGGGCCACACCTACAGCCTGATTACTGGCGAGAGCATCTGACCTGGATCGGAGTCATGCTGGACGCTTACTGGGGCCAGCCGGAAGAGCGACGTGTCCCGCTGCTGCGCGGCAACGACCTAATCGCGGAGCTAGGACTAGTGCCTGGGCCACAGATCGGCGCACTGCTGCGCGCCATTGGCGAGGCCCACGCCGTCGGGGAGATTTCTCGTCGCGAAGAAGCCATCGCGCTGGCGCGGGAGATCGTGGAGCGGAGTTAGATCCTGTGTATGTGGATCTCATTGCAGGTACGCGGGGAATACGAAAAAACGTGCCGTAAACCGCCCGACCTAAGCCGGGCGGTCATCGGGGCGGTACTACCTCAGCACATCGCGGACGATCTGCTCTAGCCGATCTAGCGGGAATGGTTTGGGCAAATAGTAATCAACCCGCTGCTCACGGGCGCGCTTCTCCAGTTCGGGGGTGGCGTAGGCGGTGATCATCACCACACGCGTGTCGGGTGAGGTCTCTTTAATTGCCGCTGCCAACTGAAGTCCATTCATACCGGGCATATTGTAGTCAGTAATCACCAGAGGAACGGGACGCAGCGCGATCTGAGCAAGCGCATCCGCACCACTGTTTACCGTCACAATATCGTAGCCGCCCGTCAGATCGCGCATCAGGCGATGCAGAATTATCAGAATGTCCGGCTCGTCTTCAACGAGAACAATGGCCGGGTTGCGTCCAGAAACATCGGGCATAGGATTGCTCCTCGATCCCCTTCAGCTCAGTGTGACCAGCGAGACGTGAATGAGACGACCCGGTGGGAAGATCACTCTACACACGCTTGACCACACCGCACATCACCGATGTGTGTAGGATGTGCAAATTATCAGAAACTCGTGGCGGCAATTGTAACATACAGCGTGGGGACGGGCAAGAGCCAGGAGCAACGAGTCAAAGCTGTCGTTGATCGGATAGCTACGGCCTATCATGTCGTACTATGCTACAATCCTCCCGGCAGTTTGCGGTCAGAGAGAACGCCTGTGTAACCAATGTGTGGAAGGAGGTGCGCAATGCGTATGACGATCCTCGATATTCAGAAGATGAAGGAACGTGGCGAGCGCATCCCGATGATCACCGCCTACGACTATACCTCCGCACAGATTGCGGACCGGGCCGGTGTGCCGATGATCTTGGTGGGCGACTCGCTGGGCATGGTTGTGCTGGGCTATACCTCGACCGTGCCCGTGACTATGGATGAGATGCTGCACCATATTAAGACCGTGGTGCGCGGTAGTCAGCACGCCCTGGTGGTCGCTGATCTGCCCTTTCTTACCTATTCCAGCATTGAGCAGGCGATCACCAGCGCCGGGCGGGTGATGCAGGAGACCGGTGCCCAGGCCGTCAAGCTGGAGGGCGGGGTTGCCGTCGCCCCAATTATCGCCCGCCTGGTTGCGCTGGGCATCCCGGTGATGGGCCATATCGGCTTTACACCGCAGTCGGTCAATCAGATCGGTACGCGGGTGCAGGGCCGACAGGCTAGCGCCGCCGCGCAGTTGATTACCGACGCTCTGGCCATCGAGGCCGCCGGAGCCTTCGGCATGGTGCTTGAACTCATCCCGGCTGAACTGGCCACCGCGATCACCACACGTCTGCGCGTCCCGACAATTGGCATCGGCGCGGGGGCGGGCTGCGCCGGACAGGTGCAGGTCTGGCACGATATGCTTGGCCTGTACAGCGACTTTGAGCCGCGCCACGCCAAGCGCTACGCGAACCTCGCCGATCTGATCGGCGTAGCGGTGGCATCTTACGCATCCGAGGTGCGCGCCGGGGTCTTCCCTGGAGCCGAACATAGCGCGACGATGCCGGCAGATACCCTCACGGCTGCTCTGGCGCAGCTTGCGGATCGTGATGGGGATGCGTCATCTTGAAAGCTCAGGTGGTACTTTTTTTATGAATGTGATCACGACGGTGGAAGGATTCCGCCAGGTGCGGGTCGGTTTTGATCAGATCGGCCTTGTGCCCACAATGGGCTACCTGCACGCGGGGCACCTGAGTCTGGTGCGTCAGGCTCGCCAGGAATGTGGCGCAGTAGCGGTGAGTATTTTTGTCAACCCAACCCAGTTCGCCCCCCACGAGGATTTTACGCGCTACCCGCGTGACCTTGAGCGCGATCTACAGATGCTTGCGGACGAGGGCGTGGATCTAGTATTTACGCCCGAGGTGAGCGAGATGTACCCCGGTGGGTTTGGTACGGCGGTGGTGCTGCCCGCCGCCGACGAGGTGCTGGAGGGTGCGGCCCGCCCCGATCATTTTCGTGGTGTGGCCACGGTGGTCTGCAAGCTGCTGAATATTGTGCAGCCGACCAAGGCTTACTTTGGGCAGAAAGATGCGCAGCAGACGGTGGTGGTGCGCCAGATGGTGCGCGATCTGAACATGCCGATGCAGATCGTCATCGCGCCGACGGTACGCGAGGCCGATGGACTGGCAATGAGCAGCCGCAACAGCTACCTGACGCCCGAGCATCGGGCGGCGGCGACGGTGCTGTACCGGGCGCTCACGGCGGCGCGGGAGTTGCTCACGTCCGGCGAGCAACGTGGAGATGCGCTGCGCCAGATTATGGCTGAGGTACTGGCTCGCGAGCCACTGGCCCGCCCCGAGTATGCCAGCGTCGCCGACCCACTGACTCTGCGCGAACTGGTCGAGGTTGGCCCGCGTGGCGCGTTGATCTCGCTGGCGGTGCGGGTGGGCGCGGTGCGCCTGATTGATAACCTACTGGTTGATCTGTAAAAACTTTAGATATGATGCTGGAATGTGTCAGCTTCGCTGACACATTCCAGCATCATATCTAAATTATCCGGTTACAACAGCGATGGACTCGCCGATGATCTGCACCATTTGGTCGAGCTGCGCGATACTGGTAGTGAGTGGCGGGGCCAGCAGGATGCTGTCGCCGAGGATGCGCGTGAACAGCCCGCGAGCCATCATCTCGCTACCTACGCGGGCACCGACATTGGCCGAAGTCGGGAAAGGTTCTTTAGTCTCTTTGTTCGCCACCAACTCAACGCCGGCCATCATGCCCAGGCCGCGCACATTGCCCACGCTGGGCATCTCCTCCAGCTCCTGGAGCCGAGCCAGCAGGTGTGCGCCGCTGCTGGCGGCCTGAGCCACTAAACCCTCGCGCTCGATGATCGCGATGTTGGCCAGGGCCACGGCGCAGCTCGTGGGGTGGCCCGAGTAGGTGAAGGCGTGCATCCAGCGCTTGTCCGGCGATACGCTGTTGATTACCTCGCTGATCGCGTCCGAGACGCCGATACCGCCCAGGGGTATGTAGCCCGAGGTGATCCCCTTGGCAAACTGGGCGATGTCTGGCTCGATGCCGTAGCGCTCCAGGCCAAACCACGCGCCAGTGCGCCCGAATCCGGTGATCACCTCGTCGGCAATCAGCAGCACCTCATACTGGTCGCAGATCTCGCGGATGCGGGCGAAATAATCGTCCTGCGGTACGATCACCCCGCCCGCGCCCTGCACGGGCTCGGCAATGAACCCGGCCACCGTGTCGGCACCTTCGCGTAGGATGGCCTGCTCTAGCAGGTTAGCGGCGGCCACACCGTCACTCAGTTCGGGGGTCGTGTTCACAAAGCGGTAGGGGTAGGGCGACTCGATGTGGGAGAAGCCGGGGACACGCGGCTCAAACATCGGCCAGTAGACTGACAGGCCGGTGGCGCTCATGGCCGCCATCGTTACGCCGTGGTATCCCCGGATACGCGAGATAAACTTGATCTTGTCGGGCTTGCCCTTCGCCTTCCAGTAAAAACGGGCGGTCTTGATCGAACTCTCGGTACTCTCGGCACCGCCGCTGGTGAAGAAGAAGGTGTTGATGCTCGGGTAGAAGATCTGACTGAGCTTCTCGGCGAGATGGATCGCCGGCAAGTTTGTCGAGCCGGTGTAGGACGAGTAGAAGGCCAAGTGCTTCATCTGGGTGTAGGCGGCCTCGGCCAGTTCCTCACGACCGTGGCCGACATTCACATTCCAGAGCGAGCTTAGTCCGTCCAGGTACTCTTTACCGTTGATGTCCTTCACAACCGAACCCTTGCCCTCAACCCAGATCTTGGGATCTTGGTGGGCGCTGGGGTGATAGAGCGGGTGGATAAGATGTTCCAGGTCGGAGCGGACGAGATCGATCTCGGTGGTCACAAAAGCCTCCTGAGGTAAAAATAGCCGATAGCCGATAGCCGATAGCCGATAGTACGACAGTTGTAAATATCTTCACAGAAAGGCTCCTGCCGATCACCCCCCCTGGCCCCCCCGCAAGCGGGGGGGAACAATGCATTGATTCCCCCCCCGCTTGCGGGGGGGCTAGGGGGGGTGATTAAAACGACAACTGTAGTAATAGTCGGGCATCAGCGGCTCTTTTCATTGGGTGTTTGTGCGCGAATCGCATGATGGGCGACTGATAATATCGTAATGACCTCTGTAGGGCTTGATCTTGAGGAATCGCAAGCTCGGTACTAGACTAGTACAGATCGGGGTGGCGTGCAAGCGGACGGCACGAGTCAAGCAAGGAGTCGTTATGCGTGTGGCGATCATCGGGGCCGGGGCGATGGGCGGCATCCTCGGCTATTATCTCTCCGCCGAAGCTGATCTGGTGTTGGTGGATGGCTGGGCCGAGCATGTGGCCGCGATCAACACCGACGGCCTGCGCTGCGAGATTGATGGCGTAGAGCATATCCGCCTGGTCTACGCTGTCACCGACCCTGCCGACGCAGGCTGTGCCGACGTGGCGATCATTCTGGTGAAGGCCCACCAGAATCCCTGGGCCATCAGGGTTGCCCAATCGCTGCTTGGGCCGGGCGCGCTGGCCTACACACTCCAAAACGGTGTGGGCAACCGCGAGGTGCTGGCGGCATCCCTGGGCGATAGCCGGGTCGGCCAGGGCATCACATCCCTGGGCGGCACGCTGCTCGGCCCTGGCCGGGTGCGTCACGCGGGCCTAGGGCCGACGGTGTTTGGCTCCGTGCCTCATCGTCCCGCTGCCGAGGCGCTGGCCGATCTCTTCCGTCGCTGCGGGCTGCCCGCCGATGTGCGCGACGATATTGACGCGCTGCTCTGGGGCAAATTGCTGGTGAACGTGGGGATCAACGCCCTGACCGCATTGCTGCGCGTACCTAACGGTGCGCTGGCCGACCTGCCGCACGCCCGCGATCTGCTGACCCAGGCGGTGAGCGAGGCGGCGGCGGTGGCGGCGGCCCGTGGCGTACACGTGCCCTACGCCGACCCGGTGGCCCACGTGCTGGACGTGGCCCGCGCTACCGCCGCCAACCGCTCTTCCATGCTCCAGGATGTGTTGCGCGGTGGGATAACCGAGATCGCCAGCATTAACGGGGCCATCGTCCGCGAAGGTACCCGTCTTGGCGTACCCACCCCGATCAACACCATTCTGCTCTCCCTGATCGAATCCCTCGACGCCAGCGTAGATAGGCGGGTCGTATAGCTAGACTAACGTACCAAGGAACTCACGCACGGCGTCGGCCACGCTGATCTCGCCCGCGAGAATCGGCTGGCTATAGCGCGGCAGGAAATCGAACATCAGCGACGTGCCGGTTCGTAGTTCGCGCAACGTGATCTCGGCCATTGGCCCGATTGCCTCCATCGCGCCGCCGTGGACGAAGATCTGCACCGTGGTGGCCACATCGTAGGCCACGCGGCGAATCTCGGCGCTCCAGCCCGCCCGGCCCAGGCTCAGCCGTGCGTAGGCTGCCCGCGTATCGCCATCAAAGGGCAATCCCACCGAGCCGACATTCACCAGCAGGGTCGTGTCAACCTGGCGCACAAAAGGCATGTGCGTGTGACCGACGCAAAACACCGCCGCTGTCGGGTCAATCTGCTGGCGCAACTCCGCATCGCTCGACGCCGCCATCACCCCGTCGCGGTTGTTGCGCACAGATGCGTGCAACACGCATAGAGCCCCGGCGGGTGTGGCGATCTCCAGATGCTCGGGCAGGGCTGCGATGGCCGCGAGGTGATTGGAGAGCTGGCCGTAGGCCCAGATAATCAGGCGGCTGAACTCGTAGTGTGGGCCACTGGTAGGGAAATCGGGCCGGGCGCGATCAACCGCGTAGCGCAGCACGTAGCCCTCGTGGTTGCCCGCGATCACGTGCCAGCCGCGCTCATCGCGCAGGCGCAGCACCAGATCCAGGCAGTCGTCCGACTGTGGCCCCCGGTTCACCATATCGCCAGCGACAATCACTGCATCGGGCGACCACTCGTCAATGTCGTCAATTGTGGCGTGCAGCGCTGCCAGGTTTCCGTGAATATCGGCGAGGATTGCAATTCTCATAACTGATGATACGTTACCCCTACAACCGGGCTCGTTCGCTCCTGTTCTTCCCCATTCTACCCGAAGAGAAGATCCCTCGTTTGCACGGGCGGTTCTGGCGCAGGGCTGGTAAAGTACCATCCTTACTATGCTACACTTGCTGCGCCAGAGTCGCGCCATGTCAGGTATGTTCCTGATATCGCTTTTTCCCTCCGGTCATCCCCTCTATGCAACACATAGATGCTGCCCGTCTGCTCACCCATGTTCCGGTTGGCGTCGTTGTGGTTTCACCACAGGATCAGATAGTTTATGCCAACCCGGCCTTCTGCTACCTCCACGACTACACATCTGAGGACGTGATTGGTCGTCGCCCCATCGCCTTGATCCACCCAGAAGATCGGATGATCGGCGTAATTGCGGGCCAGCAACTAGCGATGGGTCTTATCAATGAGATCGTGTTTGTCCGGCGGCACCTGCGCCGCGACGGGACGATCATTCGACTGCGCGCTAGGGTGACGACGCTCCGTGAGGTTAGACGATGGAGCGGCTGCTCAGCAAAGGTCGTGAACCTGGCACCTGAGATCTTGTCTATTGCGTATATAGCAATTCTCTTGGAGCCGTGAAGAGGAGTCCAGGCTTCAGCCGGCTAAAGCCTAGACTCCTCCTTCACAACCGGAATAGGACTGCTATATAATGGTCAATGTCGGTAATCGCTACCTGCAAGAGTGAGCGGAGTGCGATGTCTCACACCGAACCTAAGCCCAGCACATCTTCCGATCACAACGCCTCCTCCACTACCTCCCGTTTGTTGTATCGCTACCTCGGCAACGATCTGGCCGACCGGCTGCTCAGCGATACCGTACACGACCACGACCGCTTCGCCGCTGCGAGTCAGCTCGCCAGTGCCCGCTACGCCCTCAGCACCTACCTTCCGCGCCGTCTGCTCGACCGTCAATGTGCCGGAGTGACGGCCCAGCCCTGGCTGGAGTGGGTTGAGGGTACCCTGCTCTTCACCGACGTGAGTGGCTCAACCGCCCTTGCCGAGCGGCTCTCGTCCCTTGGGCGCGAGGGCATCGAGATCGTTACTGATACCCTCAACAGCTACTTCGGCACGATGATCCAGATTATTCAGCAGGCGGGCGGCGATCTGCTGACATTTGGCGGCGATGCCCTGCTGGTGCTTTTTGAGGGCAGGGATCACACCCACGTCGCGACGGCCACGGCCCTTGATCTGTTACGCGAGCTGGGCGATTTTCAGCGCCACGTGCCCGGTATCGGCACGTTTCCCCTGAGCATGCACATTGGTGTGGCCCGTGGCCGGGTGGCACTGGTGAGCGCCGGTCAGCCCCAGGCTCTGCGCTACAGCGCTATGGGCCACACGGTAAACGCTGTCGCTCATGCCGAGGGCTACGGCGGGCGCGCCGAACTGGTTCTCGATCCACACGCATGGGCGACGGTATCCGCCGATGCGGTGGGTGAGGAGGTGGCCGAGGGTTATATGCGTGTGCGTGAATTGCGAGCCACCGCGCCGATCACTGCCCCTCCTGATGATGTTCCCCTGGTTGGGTTTGATCTGCCCTCCTTCGTGGAGCTTGCCGCGCAGATTGATCGCATTAGCCCCTACCTGCCGCCCAGCCTTGTGGAGCGCATCCTGGCCGACCCGCAGCGCCCGGTGGTTGAGGCGGATCTGCGCCCCGTGACGGTACTCTTCGCCCAGGTGCTTGGCCTTGGGGCGCTGGTGGAAAACCTACCGCCTGATCGCGCCGCTGCCGTGGTAGATACCTTTTTGCGCCCGATCCAGGCCGCTGTGCAGCACTATGGCGGCTTTGTCAATAAACTAGATCTGGCCGATGAGGGCGACAAACTCCTCGCGGTTTTTGGTGCCCCCATCGCCTACGAGGATCATGCCGAGCGGGCCGCCCGCGCCGCACTGGCCATGCAATTGGAGATTGCCGATTGCCGATTGCAGATTGATGCTTTGCTCATTGCCGAATCTGACTCCTATCGGCTATCGGCTATTACGACAGGTGTCGTTTGGATTACCCCCCCTAGCCCCCCCGCAAGCGGGGGGGAACATACGGTGCCAACTTCCCTCTACAAGCAGAGGGGACCATACAGTGCCAACCTCCCCCCGCTTGCGGGGGGATTGAGGGGGGTGAGTAGTACTATCGGCAATCTCCAATCTCCAATCTCCAATCTCCAATTACGCATCGGCCTGAACACCGGCAATGTCTTCGCCGGGAATGTGGGCACCGCCGAGCGCAAAGAGTATACCGTGATGGGCGATGCGGTGAATGTTGCGGCGCGGGTGATGGTGAATACCGCATGGGGCGAGGTGCGCTGCGCTGCCGCAACGGCGGATCTGATCGGCCACGCCCTTATCTGCGATGATCCGCAGATGGTGACGGTGAAGGGTAAGGCTGAGCCGCTGGAGTTGCTGCGGCTCACCGGCGAGATTGCTCCGGCCCAGGACGACTCCGCTCCCGACTCCCCACTGATTGGTCGGGCCGAGGAGTTGGCGTGGCTGCGCATGCATCTGGTGGCTGCCCACGCGGGTCTCGGGCATGCCGTGCGAGTGAGCGGCGATGCGGGTATTGGGAAGAGTCGCCTGGCTGCTGCTCTGATTGATATGAGTCCAGACCTGCGAGTTGTCCCGGTACGCTGCCTCTCGTTTCACAACAATACACCCTACGTCCCCTGGGGCGAGGTCCTACGCGATCTCTGCGGCATCGCCGCCGAGGATGGGGCCGATGTGCGAGCCACAAAGCTCACTGCGACCCTAGACGCTGCTAACATCCCCTCCGCCGACTGGATGCCGCTGATGGCCGAGTTTGTGCGGATTGAGCACGAGGATACTGCGATTGTCCGCGCCCTCGATCCGCAGCAGCGTCAGTCTCGCCGATTCGAGATCATCACGGATCTCATCCGGGCCACTGCCCGCGCTGAAGGTGGTCTGCTCGTCCTCTTTGATAATCTGCACTGGGCCGATCAGCTTTCCCTTGATCTCTGGCAACATGTGGCCTCTGCGATAAGCACCGCGCCGGTGCTGCTGCTCGGCCTACATCGGGATCGGCTTAACTGGGGCGGTGGTGTGCAGGGCGACGGTGCTGCCGAGTGGGATCTGGGCGACTTGTCCGCCGATGATTGCGCTGCCCTGCTGGAGAGTCAGCTTGGCGTAACTATCATCGCCAATGAGGTGCGCAGCCAAATTGTTGCCCGCGCCGCCGGTAACCCGCTCTTTTTGGAGGAACTGCTGCACGCCGTACGGAGCAGCGGTGCCAACCTCGACACCCTGCCCGACAGTCTGAGCGGCCTGCTCCTCGCCCGCATTGATCGCCTTGATGAACGCTCGCGCTCCATCCTGCGTATCGCCTCCGTCATCGGTCAGCGCTTCCCGGTGGGCGTGCTCCAATCAATACAGATGGATGCGCAGTCCACTATTCTTAGCCAACTCGCCAATCTCGACGCCCAAGATCTCACCAGCACCGAGCGCGAGGTACCCGAGCGGGTGTGTCTCTTCCGCCACGGTCTGATGCAGGAGGTGGTCTACCAAAGCTTGCTCTACGCCCGACGGCGCGAACTACACCGCCGCATTGGTGAGTATCTGGAACTGCGCAACCGCGATGATCTGGTGCAGGTGCGGGCCGAGTATGGCGATGACGGGAAGAACTACCTCGTACAGATTGGTCGTAACGGGTCGGTGCTGAGCCGAGCAGCGCGGGGAAATGGTACCGCGATCTTTCTGCTTGCCCACCACTACCGCCACAGCGACATGCCCGAACGAGCCGTGCCCTACCTGCTGCTTTCAGGACACATCGCCCGCGACGATTACGCCAACGAGCAGGCTATTCAGTCGTACCGCTGGGCGCTGGAGGCACTGGCGGCACATCCCAACAGCCCACGGGCGTGGGAGGCCCGCGAGGCTCTCGGTGATGTTCTCTGCACCCTGGGCCGCTATGACGAGGCGCAGCACGAGTATGCCGCTCTGTTGGCAGGAAATCCCGCCTCCGGCTCCCTGCCTCCCGCCTCCGGCTCCCTGCCTCCCGCCTCC
>JBAXMH010000078.1:0-18472 GCA_037134395.1 Chloroflexales bacterium | reverse complement strand
GCCTCCTGCCAATGGGGTTTGCCAGATTCGCTGGCAAACCCCATCGCCATACTAGGTTAATTTTTTATGGATGATGATCTGTCCCAGCTCCTGGCCAACAATCGGGCATGGGCCGCTGCGATGACCGCCAACGACCCCGAGTTCTTTCAGCGGCTCGTCAACCGTCAGCGCCCCGCCTACCTCTGGATCGGCTGCTCCGACAGCCGTGTACCCTCTAGCCAACTTGTCGGCCTGTTACCCGGAGACATGTTTGTTCACCGGAATGTGGCCAATGTCGTGGTTCACTCCGACCTGAACTGTCTGTCGGTGCTGCACTACGCGGTGGTCGTTCTCAAGGTGCGGCATATCATCGTCTGCGGCCACTACGGCTGTAGCGGCGTCCATGCCGCCCTGAACAACACCAGCATGGGCCTGGTGGATAACTGGCTGCGCCACGTGCAGGACGTACGCAACAAACATGCGGCGATCATTGACGCATGCCCAAGCGAGGCCGCGCAGCTCCACGCGCTCTGCGCGCTCAACGTGATCGAGCAGGTGGTCAACGTCTGTCAGACCACAATGGTGCAGCGCGCCTGGATGCAGGGCCAGACATTCGCCGTTCACGGCCTGATCTATGATATTGCCGACGGGTTGCTCGAAGATCTCTCGCTCCAGGTGACGAGTTCCCAGGCCATCGCGGATCAATACGAGCGTGCTGTGGCACAGGTTGGCGCTACTCTCCTGTAAAGCACATTGACAGCACCCCTGGCGCTATCTATAATCCCAGGCAATACCAGCAAGATCTCCCCACATTTGCGAATGAATGATCAAGACGCGGCCATTCACCTCTCGCTCTCGGCGGCCAGCCGTATGCTCGGCGTGCATAGCACCACCCTGCGGCGCTGGGCGGATGCGGGCGCGGTGCCGACGTACATCACTCCCGGCGGGCATCGGCGCTTCGCTCGCGCCGACATCGAGGCTCTGGCGGCACGACGGCCAGATAAATCGGTTGTCGGCAGTGCGTGGGCCAGCAAGGCGCTGGCGGTGACTCGCGGCGAAAGGGAGGATTCTCACGACCGACCGGGCTGGATGAGCCACTTGGCTGAGGATGACCGGGCAACGTGGCGACGGATCGGCCAGCAACTGATGGGTGTAGTACTGCGCTACATTAACAGCCCGCACGATGACGAGAGCCTGCTGGCCGAGGCGCGGGTGATTGGCGCTGACTATGCCCGTCAGGCGCGGCATGTCGGCATCCCCCTCACGTCGGCGCTGGAGGCCGCACTCTTCTTCCGCGACTCGCTGGTAGAGGCCGCAATGGATCGGCCTGAGGAGTCTCATCTGCACCCCGAGGCGAGCGCTCGCCTGCTGCGGCGGATCAGCCGGGTAGCGAACGAGGTGCATCTGGCGGTGGCGGCGAGCTACCAGGCTCATTAGGTGTAGGATTGTTGGACAAGCTTTCAGGTGCCAGGTTTCAGCGTAACAGTTCATGCCTGAATGTGTCATCTTGATGTACTCAACCTGAAACCCGAAACCTCGCACCTGAAACCTTGTCTTAAAATTGATCATTATTCAGTGGAGAGGGTTATACGACCGTGGGCCAACAGCCAGCGCCGCGACTGAATATCCTGCGCACGTTGAAGATCGGCAGCTTTCACATCGGATCGTCGTTCGTTGATATCCTCACCTCAGGCGTCCTCAACCGGGTGCTGATCACCGAGTTGGGTCTCTGGGCCACTCCGGTGGCCCTGCTTTCGGCCCTGCGCTACCTGCTAGCCCCGCTGAGCATTTGGGCCGGCTATCGCTCCGACACCCATCCGCTCTTTGGCATGCACCGGCTGCCCTACATCTGGCTGGGCCGTCTGCTGATGCTGCTCTCGCTCCCGCTGCTGCCGGTGGTCACGGTGATCCTGGCCGCAAACCACACCTCGGTTCTGGGTTGGGTGCTGGCTACCCTGGCTTTTCTGATCTACGGCATCGGTTCGCTGATCTCGGGCAGTACCTACCTGGCTCTGGTGCGCGATAGTGCGCCCCCGGCCAAGCGTGGCGTCGCGGTTACGATTGTGCAGATCTTTCTCCTGGTGAGTTTCCCGATCTCCGCGATAGTCTACGGGAAGATGATGCCGAAGTACGATCCGATCATCTTCTGGCAAGTTGTGCTGGCGGGCATGGCGATTGCCGCTATTTTCTTTTTCTATTCAATCTTTGGCGAGGAGCAACCGGGCCAGACGATCGTCACCGACGACCCGCAGGATCAGATGCCCTTCCTTGCCCTGCTCGGACAGATGT
Source organism: Chloroflexales bacterium (assembly GCA_037134395.1). Lineage (GTDB taxonomy): Bacteria > Chloroflexota > Chloroflexia > Chloroflexales > Chloroflexaceae > Oscillochloris. Next base: position 16,204 of record JBAXMH010000078.1, on the reverse strand, counting down.
GGGCGGATCGGCGCACGCGCATGTTTTTCCTGTTCATGTCGCTTGGCGCAATCAGCGCCTTTGCCCAGGACGCCGTGCTGGAACCCTTTGGTGGTGATGTGTTTGGCATGGCGGTTGGCGAGACCACCCGCTTTAACGCCTACTGGGGCGTGGGCGCGCTGGTCAGCCTGATCGGGACGGTGATCGTCACACGAAAGCGTATGGCCCACGAGCAGAGCGGAACAACTCTGACCGGGATGGTTCTCACCGCCATACCGTTCATCATGCTCGCCTTCATCGCAATCAGCGCCACACGCTGGCTGCTTATCCCCGCTCTGGTGTGCTTCGGCCTTGGTTACGGGGTTTACACCGCAGGCGCGATCTCGCTGATGATGGCGATGACCTCGGATAAACGGGCGGGAGCTTACCTGGGGCTCTGGTCTGTCTCCCAGTTGGTCTTTCGCGGGGTGGGAATCTTTCTCGGCGGGGCGATCCACGACATGGCCATTCTCCTGGGGGCGACCGCACCCTTGGCCTACGCCAGCGTCTTCTCCCTGGAGGCACTGGGCATGCTGGCATGCATAACTCTGCTGATTCAAGCCGATGTGCCAGGATTCGTCCGCAACGCAGGGGCGCAGGTGACGCCGACGGCTACTCTGGCGGCGGTTGACATGTAACGACAGGGGTATAATGCGGGGGCAACCGCAGTTGCGGTCGCCTCCGCACCCTATCAATGGAACTACCGTGAGACACCTGCGCGCCTTGATCACCCTTGCCGCATTTTTTATCGCCGGGTGCGGAGCCGAAGCTCCGCCCGCGCCAACCCTTTCGTCTCTGGGGACACGCCAGACGGCAGTGGCGATGGAGGCTCGGCCAACCCTGCCGCCTTTACCCACCTCTGATGCCCCTGCCACGCCCACACCAGAGCCAACCATCCCCAGCAAGGTGGATGTGCTGAACATTCCTGAACACGACCCACGTGCGCTGGGCAGCCCAACCGCGCCGGTGACGATCTACGAGTTCACCGACTTCGAGTGCCCCTTCTGTGTCCAGTTCTTCAACGAGATTCGCCCCCGGTTGATCACGCAGTTTGTGAATACCGGGGTCGTGCGGATCGTGGCCCGCGACTTTCCGCTCACTCAGATCCACCCCTCGGCTATGATCGCCGCCGTGGCCAGCCGTTGCGCCGCCGACCAGGGCAAATTCTGGCCCATGTACGAGTCGCTCTTCACAACGCACCGGGTAGAGTGGGGCGGGGTTCCCAAGCGCGACCACGATGTGTTGATTGAACTGGCCAACAAGGTTGGGGTTGAGCCGGTGGCCTTCACGCGCTGCCTTGACGACCCAGCCACCACGCAGGCAGTGCAAGACGAGGCCGCCGCCGCCGGGCAACTTGGCGTCAACTCAACACCGAATTTCCTGGTGAACGGCCAGTTAGTGCGCGGTGCTTTGCCCTTCACCAACTTCGAGCGGCTGATCAAGCAGTTGGCGGGTTTGTAGGGGCGCATCACGATGCGCCCCTACGCGATCACCTCAATCCCCTCTCCCTCAACCACCTCGCCAACATCCCAGCACATCTGTCCCGCATCCGCATAGCGCCACAGAAGATCCTTGGCGGCAGCGGGCGACAGGGATATCAGCAGACCGCCTGAGGTCTGCGGATCGTTGAAGAGCAGGCGATACGCCTCTTCCACCCCGTCTGCGTAGCGCAGGTAGCCATTAGACTCAAGGAAATGGCGGTTGCGGTCGAGGCCACCGGGGCAGATCCCGGTACGGGCGTAGGCTATCGCCCCCGGCAGCAGGGGGAGATCTCTGCTACGGAATCGCATTGCCACCCCGCTGCTGCGGGCGATCTCGGCGGCGTGACCCAGCAGTCCAAAGCCGGTGATGTCGGTGGCAGCGTGAACCTCGACCTGGGAAGCCAGTTCGGCGGCCCGGCGGTTCAGAAGAAGCATACTGGAGATGGTCGCCGCCAGATCGCCGGGATCCACCTTATCCCACTTCGCCGCCGAGGTAACTATCCCGGTACCGATGGGCTTGGTAAGCAGCAGCCGGTCGCCCGGACGCGCCCCGGCCTTCGTCGTGATTTTTGCCGGGTGAGCCAGCCCGGTCACGCTCAGCCCGTACTTTGGCTCACGGTCGGTGACGGTGTGGCCACCCACCAGCACTGCGCCCGCCTCTGCCACCTTGTCCGCACCGCCCTGGAGAATCGCCACCATAATCGCAGGATCGAGATCGTCGGGAAAGGCAGCAATTGATAAGGCCGTGATCGGACGACCGCCCATCGCATACACATCGCTCAGGGCGTTAGCCGCAGCAATAGCCCCGAAGGTGTAGGCATCGTCCACAATTGGCGGAAAAAAGTCCACCGTCTGCACCAGGGCGGTAGACTCGTCAATTTTATAAATGGCAGCGTCATCACTGTCCGCAGGCCCGATCAGTAGGTTCGGACTCGTGGGCAGATGCAGCGCACTAAGTATCGCGGATAGGGCACCCGGCCCCATTTTTGACGCTCAGCCAGCGCAGGACGCCATGCTTGTAAGTCGAACTTGCTTACGTAGATCCATGTTGATATGTTCTCAAAAAAGCAGATCCCATGCCGACCTTTCCCCCTCACCCCCTGCCCCTCTCCCACCGAGGGAGAGGGGAGATTTCTTCATCAGAGAGCGATCCGCTCCCCCTCTCCCGTTCTGGGAGAGGGGGCTGGGGGGGTGAGGGCTGCGCGGCTTTGAAAGGTATTGTTCTTAGATCGCCACCCCAAGTTCACGCAGGCGATCCGTCAACTGCCGTTCAGCCCGCATCAGCCCGATCCGCTCGCGCAGGTACGCGATGTCGAGGCTCTGACGCCGGATGATCCCCTCCACATCGGCGAGATCGTATTTGCCGTGGGACGAGTCACGATCCATGAGCAGCTTATGGGCCACCACATCCTCAGGCGACATCACCGTCACCGGCGCACCCAGGAGCGACATTTTACGCACACGAGCCTGCATCGGCGCATCCAGCGTGAGCGGGAATGTCATCCCATCGCGGCGCACGACCATATCGTCGAAGATCTTGATCCCGCGCCAGATGATGCGCTGGCCATCGAATTGCACCGATTTTCCGCTGCCCTGAAGCAGTTTCACCACCGTTGAGAGCTGTCCCGGTAACACAATCAGGTCTACATCCTGAATGGGACGGCGCGTCCCGTACAAGTATGCAGCCGCGCCCGCGAAGACACACCACGCCATCTGCTTATCATCAATCAGGCGCTGCACCACGGCCAAGTTTCCAGCGATCAGCGACATGACGCGCTCCTTGCACGGCTACGGGCGGGACTCCCACGCATCCCGCGTTAGCACCATTTCGTAAAACTCAACCATCGTTTCAAATCGTCCACGGCGAAAAAAGGAGAGATACTCCTTATAGCGTGGGTCATCAAGCAGCCGGATGCTCGGGTCACGCCCGGCACCGCGCCACTCGCTCTCAACATACACGAAGCACAGGCGCTCGTAGCAGCGAACTGCCCGCACGTTAAAGGCGGCCACATCCAAAAGCATGGTGAAGTAGCCTAGAGGGCCGAAGAAGTAATCGAGGAAGATGGACAGCGCCTCGGTGCCTAGCCCCTGGCTCACGTGGTGCTGTGACAACGAGATACCCAGACGGGCGCTGCCTCCGCGCACATCAATCTCACGCAGCGAGATTCTCCCGATCATACGCTGGTATGGATCTTCGATTGCCCATGCGTAGCGTTGGGAGATCCAGCCCGAACGAACCTCATCATCAAAGGATGCCGTGCGCGGGATGTTCCATAGCGTGCTGAAGGGATCGGCATAGCGTGGCCACAGCTCTTGGGCCAGAGTGTCGCGCCGCTGCCAGGGTCGCAGGCGCACCCGCTCACCATAGAGAACCTGCCCCGTGATCTCCTCTTTCGCCACCCCAGCCTCCCTCTGCCGTCGCTATTGCTCCTGACGCAGATATTTGAGTGACATCCAGCCCTCGTAGTGCTTTCCACCAACCTCGACCGATACGCGCAGCCAGGGGATATTGTCTCTCACCACTGGATCTTGGAGCTTTGTTACGGGCGTGCTGTTAGGCACGACAATCATGATATTGGCGTCATTGTACATATCAGGCTGGGCGCGCAGATTGAGCCCTTCGGCGAGATTCACAATGTAGATCGTATCATGTTTAAAGAACCCGCCTAGCCAGGAGAGCGGGTTGCCATGGGTGGTGATACTGGGCAAACCGGGTAGGCTCGGAAGGTTCGGCATCGAGATGCCGCTGAACTGGTTGATCAGGGCGCTGACGCCCATATAACTGCCGGTCGCCACCACACAGAGCAGGCCGATCATCACCAGCCAGCCCACCAGGCTGCGGGTGATATTCCGCATATGCACCGTGTTGACGCTCACGCTCGGCAGTACCGGGCGGCTGATGTGATCAGTGCCGCCGCTATTGCGGGGGCGCGGGATCGCCACAACCGGCGGCGGGGGGGAGACAGGCTGCGGCGTGTGCCGAACCGACGGTGGTGCCAGGGGTTGCGTGCTGGCCGCAAAGTCACGCCAGAGCGCATCAAGGGCGACAGCAAACTCCTGGGCGTTTGCGTAGCGATGCTCGGGGTAGCGGGCCGTGGCCTTCGCCACCACCTGCTCGGCCTTCGGTAGGTAGAGGGACGGTCGGCACTGCGCGAGCGGCGGGATGCGGACGTTCAGATGAGCCAAGGCGATAGATTGGGCATCACCGCCGCTGACTGGGCGCTCGCCAGTCAGCAGTTCGTACAAGAGCAATCCAAGGCTGTAGGTATCGCAGGCTAGGGTGAGCGGCTGGCCCTCGCTCAGTTCGGGGGCGCGGTAGGCGGCAAGATCTGCCAGAACCTCGTCGAGCGGCATCTGCCAGTTCTCTACCAGCTTCACCCGACCCTCACTCACCATGAGCAGATTGCTACTGCTAAGCGGGGGGTGATAGAGTCCGCCGGGCATATCGGCAGCAACGTGGGATTGACAGACAGCGATGGCCCCAGCTACCTGGCGCATCAAGAGCAGAACCTGCTCGACCGAGAGTACGCCCATGCCGCGTAAGGGACGCCCACGCACGCACTCGGTGATCATAAAGGGCCGACCAGCGGCCTCACCGCTATCAAACACCTCAAGCAGAGCCTGATGCGAACGTTGGGCGCTCTGAGCAATCTCGCTGATGAAGCGGTCGCGCATGCGCTCCTGGCTCGCCAGATCCTTGCGTAGCAGGTGTATAAGTACCTGGCGCTGGAGACGCTCATCGCTCGCCGCATAGACGCTGCTCAGGCGCGTCGTGCCAAGCTGCTCCTGCACGCGGTAGCGCCCAAAAAGCAGCGGCACAGCGGTGGGGGTTACGGTCGCATCTGCCATTGCGTGTTGCGTGTTGATCGCTGATGTGCTATTCAACACTTCCTTGCCGTCACCAATTCATAATGTCCAGGCTGCCACGGGCGGATCATTATCTCATTAAGGCCCAGCCCGCTCAGGCGATGGGTCATGGCTGCGCAGGTTAGGGCGCGTCCGGGGAGCGTGTAGGCCCAGCCATCGAGCCACTTGCTGATCACGAGGGTGCCACCGGGCCGTAAGACGCGAGCCATTTCGGCGAGGGCGCGCTGCGGGTGCGGGAAGTACTCTAGCGACTCCAGGCAGGATACCATATCAAAGCTCGCGTCGGGCCAGTTCAGGCGGCACGCCTCACCGAGTTGCCAGTGGATGGGAGCCTGTGGGCAGACGATTTTGTGCTTTGCCCGCGCATGATCAAGCATCTGCGGGGTGAGATCCAGGCCGACGATCTGGCCATCGAAGCCCGCGATCTGCGCGAGCAGCAGTGGCACACGACCAGTGCCGGTGGCCACATCAAGGATGTGCGGGTGATCCGCATGGGCGAGAGCCACACGGAGCAGCGGGAGGAGCGTAGCTGAGTCTTCGAGTACAACCGAGGCGCGCACCGCATCGTAGTGGGATGCGCCTAGCTGATAGATCAGACGGACGGCCCACGGCCCGAGGTACGCGCCCTCACCAATGATCACCAGCCAGTAGAGAATTGCCCCAACGATGATGATGCCGATGAGCCAGATCACAGCCATGGGCGGATTATATCATGCCAATCTCGCATTACGGTGCGGGCGGAAGTCCGAGCCGCTCACGCAGGGCGCTATCAGCAGCAGTAATGGCCTGATCCGGAGCGAGCAAACGCCGTAGCACGTTGGCTTGCATATCCGAGAGTACCCCCCAGACGATGTCGTTGGCTTGGCGACTATTCGGCATGGGCTGGCCCTGCTCGGCCTGGGCGCGAAAGATCAGGGCCGCCGCACGAATTTGTGGGTCAATCTCCTTGGCTGCACCAATATCAAGGCTCATGAGCGTCGGCTGACACCCGACGCGCAGCAGATCGGTCTGGGCCTCGGCACCGATCAGGTAGCGGATGAAAGTGACGGCGGCCTGACGTTCAGCCATCCCGATACGTGTATTCAGCACCAGCGCATCGCTCTGGACATACGGCCGTGGGGCGCGGTTGCCGTCGCTTAGGCGTGGCAGCAGCGCCACACCCATATTCTCGTGCCAGAGGCCGTGGTAGGTATTGAGCGCATGCGACCAGTCGAAAGTCATCAGCGCCTGGCGGGTCGTCAGGGCGTTATCAACAGCGATGCCGTCGGTGCTGGCCAGAATACGCTCATCGCCGTGCAGACTCGACAGCCAGTTCAACCACGCCTCTGTTCCGGCCCGTCCATCGAGGCCAAGAGCGAGGGTGCGCTGGTCGTCGAAGACACGACCGCCAAAGGCGTAGAGGTAGCCAATGGTGCGGTCGAAGCTGAGATTCAGAGCCAAGCCCCAGGTAGGAGGATTGCTGCGCGTATCGGTGAGGCCGCGAGCCACGGTCAGCAGAGTGATCGTGTCGGTCGGCGGTGCAGATGCGAAGTTCGCCTTATTGTAGTAGAGGGCCAAAGTATCGAAGGTGAGCGGCACCCCGTAGAGGTCGCTGGCGGTGGTCGAGGCGACCTGTGCGCTGCCCAATGCCTGCGGGAGCAGTTGGCGCAGATCGGCCTGATCGAGCAGGCCATCGAGCGGAAGCAGACTGCCATCCTCGGCCAGACTACCGATGGTGTGGCTTTTGAGGATCGCCATATGCGGCCCGCCGCCCTCGGAGACGGCGAGGGCCATGTCGGAAGTAAGCGAGGCAATGGGGTGCGCCTGGAGTACGATCTGGGCGGAGGGGTTGTTGCGGTTGTAACGCTCGGTTAGGGCGGATAGAACCCGATCCTTGGGGTACGACCAATCGTGCCAAAGGATCAAAACCGTCTTCGCACGTTCGCCCGCGCCGACCGTAGGTGCGGGAGGGCTACTCGACAGAGGTGCGGCGGGGGCATTACAGGCGATCAAGGAGAGGATGACCATCCCGATAGACAAAAGGTTCCTCGTGTACTGCCGTACCGTCAATGCGCAGCCTCTCTTTCCAAAGAGAACGGCGGCAGTATAGCATGGTGCTGGATGACGGCGCAAAATACGGTACGATGACGTGGGAGGGGCGAAGCATCGCCACCGGACGTGTTTGGCGTATCCTCCGGCGGCGACTGAAGTCGCGCCGGGATGGCACCAGGGCATGAGCAAAGTCGCTTGACAACTATCGTGCCATCGAGCGGTAGGCCAGGATCCGGTCGAAGGCGTAGGTGAACGCGCGCTGCGCGGCCGCGAGGTCTCATGCCCAGCATGCTGCACGATCCCAACGACGACGTTGTTCAGGGCGGCCAGCACCTGTGGGGCCTGCCCGCGCCGCACCTGACACGCATCCTCGCGCAGGATCACATCGCGCCGTTGGTGCAAACCATTCTCGATGCCCCATTCCGTACGCGCAACCTCCCGCAGGCGTTTCGCTGAGGCGTGCTGCGCCGTGCCCAATCGGCCATCGGCTCAAGTCGGCTCTCGCCCGCCAAGCGCACTAAGACGGCCACCAGGAGCAACATATCCAGCGGATAGCGGATGCCACGCGCCTTGCGCGTGTCGGTCAGGGTCTGGAGCCGCTCGATCAGCGCCTGGAGGCTGAACACAAAGGGCACATCCTCAGGCAATTGGATCGTGGTAGAGTCCATCATACACCTTATCTGTGGGCATTCGGTTGTTGATACTCCGAATCATACCCGCAAAAGGGTGTGTCTGTTTTCGACGCCTTCTCGACTTTGCTCATGCCCTGTCGGTGCCCTTATTTCGGTTGCACTTCCTTAACACTAGTGCTATGCTGGTTGTTAATCAATAACTATCCAAAATGGAACGCCGTCTGATCCGGGGTGCCTTTTGCTTCGCTGGCATGGGAAGCGTTGCGCGACATGGGATGGGCGTTGTCTTTCCGTACATCATCGCTGTTTTGCGGACGTTGCCCACCACAAGGACGATCATGAGGAGGTGGCTCGTGATTGGTCAATGGTTTCTGCGTTGCCCACCAGGTATAGTCGAGCGTATCGGAGGACATGTTGAAGGTATTACACATCATCGCCACGCCCCGCGACCTCCACTCCCATACAATGCCGGTCACAGCGGCCTTTCTTGACGGGTTGCGCACCCGCTACCCTGATCTGAGCGTTGACACGCTGAACTTGTTTGCCGAGGACTTTCCCGCCGTCGCCGGTGACAATATTGAGACCAAATACACCCTGTTGATCGGCAAGCCGATTGATAAGCGCCACAAGGAATCCTGGGAGCAGATCGAGCGCCTGATCGCACACTTCTTGTCGGCGGACATCTATGTGATCACGACCCCGATGTGGAACTTCAGCATCCCGTATGCCCTGAAGTATTACATTGACTCGATTGTTCAGCCCGGATATGTGTACAGGTACAACGAGCAGGGGCAGCCTGTCGGGCTGGTGCATGGCAAAAAGATGGTCTGCATCACCAGCCGGGGCGGGGATTATTCAGACCAGGGGCCGTTCCACGCCTACGACTTTCAAGAGCCGTATCTGCGGGCGATCTTCGGCTTTATTGGGATCAGCGACATGCATTTCATCAACGCCCAACCAATGGATGTGACGCAGTTGCTCCGCGAGACTGCAATTGCCTCAGCGCTGAACGCTGTCCACGATCTGGTGGCCACTGTTGCGTGGGATAGTAATCCCACGATCATCGATTTGAACCTTCCGGCAGCGCTGAAGCCCAAGCCGCTTCCGCTGTGATGTACCATTCGCACTCATTTGTGATGTACCATTCGCACTCATTAATGTAAGGAGCATGATCATGGCAACGACACTGTTTGTTAAGCACACGGTCTCAGACTATGAGAACTGGAAGCGCCTGTACGACAGCCTTCGACCGGTACGCAAGGAGTTCGGCGTGAGCCAGGCGAGTGTCCACCGCGACAGCCACGAGTCCAACACGATTGTGATTACGCATCGCTTCAACGACGCGCCAACAGCCATGGCCTTCGCCAACTCCGATGCGCTCAAGTCGGCGATGGGCAATGCCGGATTGCTCGGTCCGCCCGAGATGTGGTTCGCCGATGATGTGGAGCAGACCACGTTCTAGCTCGACTGTCGATCCTCCTGCCCTTCGGTTGGCAGTCTGGCCGCGTGTGCCACAATGGCGCCACCGCGCTCGGTCGTGCCGCTGGCAACGCCGCCGATCATCTCAGCATATGGCTACGAGAGGATAGAGAAGGTAGACTATGGCGATCCGATATGGCCTGATTCTCTGGTCGCTGGCGATCATCAGCGCCGTGCCATTTCAGGTACTGGGGCCGGGCGGCAGCGGCCATTTGAGTGGAATCACAGCCATTGCGGGTGGCGAACATCATAATTCCAGGTCAGCGGGCTGAACCATGTCACCGGCGTTTCGGCAGGAGACGGTTCAACGGTAGTGGTAAAAGATGACGGGACAGTCTGGGCGTGGGGCACGTTACGCACCGAAAGCGGCGGCAACCCGTCGGCAAATTACGCATATGGCCCAACACCCGTCCAGGTCGCAGGGGTTGATCATGTGCGTGTCGTACGCGCCCGCGACTGGCATGTCTTGGCAATCACGACGGACAACACGGTCTGGGCGTGGGGTTGGAATCTGAAAGGGCAATGTGGCAGAGGAACGGTGGGCGGGAATACGACGACACCCACACAGGTACTGTTCGCATCCGTGCCGTTGAAATTCAGCACCTTTTTGCCCTACATCCAACACACGTAGGCAGGGTCTCGCGCCTCTCCGACGACTTCTCGCAGCGCCGTGGCGACATCGTCCCCCCCTTGATATTCCCCACCGTTAGGATCATAGATCATCTATCCCTTGTTATCGTGTCGTTCTGATAACGATTATGGGACGTGGATTAAGTATCCCATCGTCATGTCACGCTGAGCGAAGCGAAGCGTCCCGGCATCCGTGTCGAGGAAGCAGCCGTTCCGTACATGCGCCAGTTGCTCGCCAGGCGGGCAGCTCGGCGAGCGTCTCAGCCCCACAGTCATTTTGACGGCAGCGCGTTGCCGGAGTAGAATAGGGGGCATAGCAACTACTCTGAGGCGTGGCCATGGCAGACGTTCACCTGTGCGATGATCCGACGGGGAGCCCCACGCCAACACCGGTTGCGTGCGCCCGATGGGCATCCCCGGCTCGCCCAGACGCTCGGCCCCGCATGGCATGTGTGACGGGCAGACATAATGGACTTTTGCATTGAGCATTCCCTCGGCTACATCCTGCACCTCGCGGGCACACGCATGCGCCAGGAGATCCAGCGCCAGTTTGCCGCGTGCGGCTATCCCATCACCATGCCCCAATGGCATATCCTCAACCGCCTCTGGGAAGAGGAGGGGCTGACCCAGCACGATCTCGCCGACCGCACCTTTCGCGACAAGACCACCACCGCACGCACCCTCGCCCTGCTTGTGGAGCAGCAGTTAATCGTGCGTGAGCGGGACACGGTTGACCGGCGGAACTACCAGATCTCGCTCACGCCAGCGGGTCGGGCACTCAAGCAGGAGCTGATCCCCATCGCAACCGCAGTGATCAATCAGGCGTGTACGGGCTTCAGCGACGACCAAGTGGCGACGCTGAAGGCGATGCTCAGTCAGATCTATACGAATTTCGGCCAGAGCCAGGACGGCTGGCCAGCGGACGAATCGTGCTGAGGAGCGACCGCTCCCTCTCCACGCTCTCCAGGCTCGACTGATAGTTTTTTTGCCCCCTATGAACCAGAGTATCAGGGCTACAATAGACTGAACCCCAAGCGTCCGCACACCCATAGGAACCCTATGCACGCCAGCCGGATCTGGCCGATCGCCAGAAAAGAATTCATCCAGATGTTCCGCGACCGCCGGACGCTGATCTTCATCCTCATGACCCCGCTCATCCAGTTGCTGGTGATCGGCTACGCCACCGGCGGGCAGATTGTCAATATCTCGCTCGCGGTGGTCGATCAGAGCCGCAGCCCGGACAGCCGCGCCCTGGTGCAGGCATACCTCGCCTCCGGCCAGTTTGTGCAGGGGCCGCAGCTGAACTCCCTGGCCCAGGCCAAGGTCGCCATTGACGTTGGCGACGCGAAGGCGGCGATTGTTATCCCGCCCGGCTTCGGGCGCAGCGTGGGCACTGGCCAGCCCGCCGAGGTGAGCTTTCTGGTAGACGGCACGGAGCCGAACACGGCCAGCACGATCATCGCCGCCTCGCAGCTGATTGGCCAGGCCCGCTCGGCTGCGGTGCGCGCCCAGACGATCAGCTCCCACGGGACGGCGTTCGACATCCGCACCCGCGTGCTCTACAACCCCGAGCTCTCCGGCACCAACTACCAGATCCCGGCCCTGATCGGCCTGATCCTCCAGCTCACTACGATTAACCTCACCGCCGAGGCGATCGTGCGCGAGCGCGAGACCGGCACGATGGAGCAGCTGATCGTCACGCCGATTAAGCCGCTTGAGCTGATCATCGGCAAGCTGATGCCCTACGCCCTGGCCAGCCTGACCACGGCGCTGCTGGTGTTCCTCGCCGGCCAGCTGCTCTTCCAAGTGCCGGTGAACGGCAATGTGCTGCTGCTCTTCGGCTTTATGCTGCTCTTCTTGCTGGTGCCCCTGGGTATCGGCCTGTGGATCTCGGCCGTCTCGCAGTCGTTTCGCCAGGCCCAGGCCCTCACCCTGCTCTTCATCCTGCCTGGCTTCCTGCTCTCCGGCCAGTTCTTCCCGATCGAGTCCATGCCGGTCGTACTGCGCTACATCACCTACTTGGTGCCGCTGCGCTACTTCCTGCCCGTGCTACGCGGCATCTTCCTCAAGGGCATCGGCTTTCCCGAACTCTGGCCCCAGGGGATTGGCCTGGTGTTCTGGGCGGCCTTCTTCCTCTACCTGGCTAGCTCGCGTTTTAAGAAGACTCTTGGTTGATGCAGGTGTCAGGTGCCAGGTTTGAGGTGCCAGGTTTGAGGTGCAGCGCATCTGAAACCTGAAACCTGAAACCTAGCACCTGTCTAAGAGGTTCCCATGCGGCGGATTCTTATCCCTATCGTGATCATCCTGGCGGTGGTCGGCGCGGTCGGCTGGATCTTCTATCAGCGGCAGACCAGCGCCGCCTCCGCCCAGAACACGTTCTCCGGCACGATCGAGGCCGACGAGGTTGATATCACCAGCGAGATCAGCGGGCGGGTCGAGCAGGTGCTGGTGGGCGACGGATCCCAGGTGCGTGCCGGCGACAAGCTGGTGGTGCTGAACACCGACCTGCTGAACACCCAGCTTGAGGGCACCCGCGCCGCCGCCCAGGTCGCCGCCGCCAACCTAGCCTTGCTGCGCGCCGGCTCGCGCGAGCAGGATATCGCCGCCGCCCAGGGCCAGCTTGAGCAGGCCGCCGCCTTGCGCGATGGCGCCCGCACGGCCCTGGCTAACGCTCAGGCCACCACGGTGATCACTCAGGCCCAGGTGCTGCTGCACGGCGCCCAACTGGCCTATAAGGACGCCCAGACCAACCTGCGCAACCCGCAGGATCTCCAGACCCAGGTCATCCAGGCCCGCGCCGCCCGCGACAGCGCCCAGGCCGCTCAGACCCAGGCCCAGACCAACGCCCAGGCCAGCCGTGACCGGCTCTCGGCTGCCAAAACTCAGACTGAGAGCGCGGTTGCGCAGGCGGCCAACGCCCTGCGCAACGCCCAGGACGCCTACAGCAAGATCTACTGGGACAACCGCGAGCTGGAGAAGCTGCCCGGCGACCTGCCCCAGGCATATAAAGACGCCGAGGCGGCGGCGAAGCGTGCGGTGGACAGTGGTCAGCAGGCCCTCGACCAGGCCAGGGTTGCTGCCGAAAATGCCCGTCAGGCGGAGCTGAGCGGCAATCAGACCGCCGCCGAGCAGCTGGCCGCCGCCCAGACCGGTGTAACGAACGCCCAGGCGTCCCTCGACCACATCCTGGCCGTGCAGGCCAGCCCGCAGCAGCTGCGCGCCGCCGCCGACGCGGCCCAGACTCAGCTCAACAGCGCCCAGACCGGCGTCACGGCGGCCACACTCCAGCGCCAGGCCACCATCGACAGCGCGACGGCCCAACTGGCTAGTGCCGAGGCCCAGGTGACGCAGGCCCAGGCCCGGCTGGAGTTGGCCCAGGCCGGCACGCGCGCCGAGCAGATCGCCGTGGCCGTGGCCCAGCAGGCCCAGGCCGACGCCCAGGTGCATCAACTGGAGGTGCAGATCGCCAAGGCCACGATCACCGCCCCGGTGGACGGCATTGTCACCGAGAAGGTGATCAACCTGGGCGAGCAGGCCGCGCCGGGCAACATCCTGATCAAGCTCGGCTCGCTGGCCAAGGTGAAGCTGACGATCTACGTGCCTGAGGACGAGATCGGCCCGCTGCACGTGCGCCAGGGGGCCAGCGTGCGCGTGCAGGTGGACAGCTTCAGCGACCGCGCATTCACTGGGGCGATCACCTTTATCGCGCCGCAGGCCGAGTTTACCCCGCGCAATGTGCAGACCAAAAACGAGCGCGCCACCACCGTCTTTGCAGTGCGGGTCGAGCTCGACAATGCCGACGGGGCGCTCAAGCCGGGCATGCCCGCCGATGCGACGCTGGAACCGTAGGATTTTCGATTTTCGATTGCCGATTTGGCAATTTCTGGTCTATGCTCTGACACGTTAGAAAGCTGTGCTTGACAATCCAAAATCCAAAATCGGCAATCCAAAATGCCATGACCGACTCCCCCCTAGCCATCGAGGCGACCGGCCTGCGCAAGATGTTCGGCGTGCGGGTCGCCGTAGACAGCATCGATCTGCGCGTGCCGTGCGGTCAGATCTACGGGCTGATCGGCCCGGACGGCGCAGGCAAGACCACGACGATCCGCATGCTCTGCGGCGTGATCGAGCTAAGCGGCGGCGGCGGGCGAGTGGCCGGGCTCGACATCGTGCGCGAGCGCGAGGCGATGAAGGAGCGCATCGGCTACATGTCGCAGCGCTTCTCGCTCTACCCCGACCTGACCGTGATCGAGAACCTGCGCTTCTTCGCCGACTTGTTCGCGGTGACCCGCCAGGAGCGGGCGAAGCTTATCCCCTACCTGCTGGAGTTCAGCGGCCTGACCGACTTCCAGGAGCGACTGGCCGGCCTACTCTCGGGCGGCATGAAGCAGAAGCTGGCCCTGGCCTGCACGCTCATCCACCGCCCCGAGGTGCTCTTTCTGGACGAGCCAACCACCGGGGTGGATCCGGTGGCCCGCCGTGAGTTCTGGCGCATCCTCTACGGCCTGCTCAAGCAGGGGGTGACGGTCTTTGTCTCTACGCCCTACATGGACGAGGCGGCGCGCTGCCAGACGATCGCCTTTATGTCGGAGGGGCGCATCCTGGCCGCCGCCGACCCGCGCGAGCTCCAGCGCGGTCTCGCCGAGACGGTGATCGAGCTGGACGCCCGCCCGCTAGAGCAGGCCCGCACGCTGGCCCGCAGCATGCCCGGGGTCAGCTCGGTGCAGGCATTCGGCACCCTGCTGCACGTGCTCAGCGCCGACCCGCTGGCCACCGAGGCCGCCCTCGGGCCGGGGCTGCGCGCCGCCGGGGTGGAGGTGATCAGCATCGCCCGCACCCTGCCCTCGGTGGAGGATGTCTTCATCGCGATGACCGAGAAAAAAGGTGAAGGATGAGCGACCCCCAGCCTGAGCTGGCGATCTCAGTGCGTGAACTGACCCGCAAGTTCGGCAACTTCACCGCCGTGGATCACGTCAGCTTCGACGTGGCCCCCGGCGAGATCTTCGGCTACCTGGGGCCGAACGGCTCGGGCAAGAGCACCACCATCCGCATGCTCTGCGGCCTGCTGCTGCCCACCAGCGGCGGCGCCAGCGTACTCGGCTACGACATCGCCCGCCAGGCCGAGGCGATCAAATCCCGCATCGGCTACATGTCGCAGCGCTTCTCGCTCTACAACGACCTGACCGTCCAGGAGAACATGGAGTTCTACGCCGGGATCTACCAGATCACGCCCGAGGAGCGACGTCGGCGCATCCCCGAGTTGGTGGCCATGGCCAACCTGACCGGGCGCGAGCACGAGCAGGTCGTGAACCTCTCCGGCGGCTGGAAGCAGCGCCTGGCCCTGGGCAGCGCGATCATCCACCGCCCGCGCATGCTCTTCCTCGACGAGCCCACCGGCGGGGTCGACCCAGTCTCGCGCCGCGACTTCTGGGATCTGATCTACCGCATGGCCGGCGAGGGCGTGACGATCTTTGTGACCACGCACTACATGGACGAGGCCGAGCGTTGCCAGCGCATCGGCTTTATGTATAACAGCAAGCTGATCGCCCTGGGCAGCCCCGCCGAGCTGAAGCGCCAGGCCATGCGCGGCACCCTGCTGCAGATCACCCTGGGCGAGCAGTTTCGTGGTGCCGCCATCCTCGACGCCCTAGGCGCTCTCGACGCGCTGGCAGGCGTTCACGAGGCCGCACCCTACGGCGACCTGATCCACGCCGTGGTCGACTCCGCCGACGCCACGATCTCGCAGATCCAGGCGGCGCTGGCAGGCATGGGGATCGACGTCGCCGCCATCGCCCCGATCATGCCATCTCTAGAGGATGTGTTTATCTCGCTGGTACTAGAGAAGCAGCAGGCCGGGCGCGCCGAGGCGGCGAAGCTGCGCACGCAGCTGGGCTAGGCAGATATAATGCCCGCACACATCTGCTTAACAAGAAGGCCCCTATGCTGCTCGATGTCTCATTTGCCGTTGATGCGAACCCGCTGCCGGTTGCCGCCGAGGTGGCCCGCGCCGCCGTCGAGCAGGTGTGCGATGGCACCTTCGCTCATGTGATGCGTGCGCGCCAGCCC
>JBAXMH010000077.1:0-18541 GCA_037134395.1 Chloroflexales bacterium | reverse complement strand
AGATCTGGGTGTTTCCCCAACCGTAGCAGATCTGCCGGTTGACCCCATTCTGCTGTGCTGCCGCCGGTAGTGCGGCAACGGTTGTCGTCGGGCGTTCATAGGCCAGCGGCAGGCTCCTGATCACCGCCGGGATCTCGACCACATGGCCGTCGGCGTTCTCCAGGCGCACGGCCTGCCCGTCCTGGCGCAAGGTGACGGCGTAGGCTCCAGCGGAGATACCGGGCAGGTCGGTGCTGACCCACAGGCCACCAAACACCACCCCGGCAAGCTGGGCCGGGTTAGCGATTAGCGATTGCGGCGCGACTACAGGCGGCGTTAATGGCGGCACCAGCAGCATGGTCGCGCCGCTGGACGCCTGATCATTGATCGGGGCCGTCGCATCAAAAGCGAAGCTACCGCGCCCGTTACTGGCACCATTCAGCGCCTGCTTGTGGCTGGATGCGGGGCTGGTGAGCGCGTAGCGTTTCTCGGGACGGATCGCCTGCGTCCCCAGCAAACCAAACAAAACATCGTAGCTCCCCGGCACCGGCCCAATGGGCTGCGAGTCTGGCGAGCCGGGGCCATGCCACTCAAAGCGGGCGCGCTCGAACCACTGCACCTGGTACGTATTCCCCTGGATCTGCATCTGGAGCAGTGACGAAATCGGCCTCCCGTGCAGAGCAAGGCTATTGCGGTAGGTTTCGTTAGGGCCGAATTTGAGGCCGAACGCATCCCAGTATGTGCGAAATCGTCCGCAGACGGAGACACCCTCAACCGAACGGCACGGATCTCGCAAGTACGGGTGAGGCGTCACCGGAGAGGATGGGCGATAGAGCTCGTTACCAATCAGTCCCAGCAAGATATAGTAGTTCGGGTCGCTGGCCAACTCCGGGTGAGACTCCATGCGGTGGCGCTCAAACCACTGGGTCACGTACTGCTTGCCGTCTGCTGCATTCAGCTCCCACGACTCGCTGGAAATCGGGTAGCCAAACACACTCAGGCCCCCCATCTCTTCCCAATAGCGCCTAAAATCCCCCTTAATCGCGTAGCCCGTCTGCGAAAAGAATCGTGGCTCATCCGACTGCGCCGCCGCGCCCCGGATCGTCAGCAGGCTGGCGATGATACCCACCAGCAGGGCCAAGCGGATGGCGATCTTCGTCATGGTGGGTTCCCTTTGGGGGGCATCGCCCCTACTACGATTCACGGCCACAGAAAGACACAGTCGTTCACAGAAATATATTTTCGCAATCTTACCCCCCCTAGCCCCCCCCGCAAGCGGGGGGGAACCAATGCGTTGTCCCCCCTTCGTAGGTCGGAGGATTATCGCTGATCGGTCTTACATCCACCCGCGAGCGGGGGGAACCAATGCGCTGTCCCCCCCCGCTCGCGGGGGGGCTAGGGGGGGTAGAACTGTAAAGTATCTGCGAACCATGTCATATGCGGTAATGCATATTTTCTTCCGTATCTTTCCGTGTTCTTCTGTGGCCAAATCCTTCGTACTACCTAGATAAACATGGATCAGGCAGATCGGGCTGATTCGGGAAATACATGGCGCGCTCAGCGGCTGTCAGACCGCGCCCGGCAGTACGGCACGCCAGATCGGCCAGGGCGGCGGGGCGCAGATCCCAAATACCCACTAGCCCGTCGGGCGTACCTGTGATCACGCTGTCCCCGTTGGTGCTGAAGAGTGCAGCGGTAGGTAGGAAGCCTCCCAAGGTCAGCGGCTCACCACGCGCTTCCACATCCCAAATCTGACTTCCGCTTAGCAGCCATGTGCTATCGGGGCTAAAAGTCCATATCCGAGTGCTGATAATGTTTTTCATGGATGCCAAAACCCAGGGTGTTTGCGCGACTGGCCCATCTGCACCCATAGTCCACACAGAAACCGTTTTGTTGAGGATGACGTTCAATTGTCGCCCATCGGGGCTAAAAGCCAGGATGTCTGCGCCAAACGTACCGGATAGCGAGTGTGGACGAGCATCGGGCGCAGCTAGATCCCAGATCTCTAACTCGTCCACATTCTCGGCAATGACCAGCCAGCGCCCATCAGGGCTGAAGGCGAGGAGATGTGGCGCGATGCCGGGAGCCGTGGGGGGCAACATGCGTGGGTTCGCGTCCGGCGTCTGCGTATCCCAGAGCCGTGTGCCAGCCTGACTTGCTTGCGCTAGCCAGCGCCCGTCAGGCGCGAGGGCCAGTGCGTGACTTCCAGAAAACGCTGCGGAGCCTATCCATGTCGGGCCACCCAGTCGTTCCGCACGTAGATCGTAGATCTGGGGCGTCCCATCCGACGTGGTCAGCGCCAGCCAGTTCCCATCCGCGCTTACGGCGAAGTATTCACTCTTATCAACCGTAAGCGCCGCGCCGAGGTTCGGGTCGCGCAGATCCAGCGCAATCGTCCGGCTGCCCTGCGTCACAGCGTAGCTGCCCATTATCAGCCAGCGCCCATTACCGCCAAAGGCCAGCGGCCTTATTGTATTGGCACCACGCAGGCAGCGCACCGACCCAGATGCGTCAGCGGCATGGAGATCAATGATCGCACCACCTGCATCGCTGCCCACCGCCAAGGTATGCTGGTCAGGACTGAGGGCTAGGGATCTGACGTTGGCATCCATAGTGAAACATGTGCGTATATCAAGGGTGCGTGGCAATGCCGATACTGGCTGGGCCACGTTCCACAGGCGCAGCGTCCCATCATCGCTGCCACTCACCAGCAGCTCCCCTGACGCAGCAAAAGAGATGCTATTGATAGCTCCCTCGTGGCCTCGCATGTGCAGTGACACCGGCGGGTTGGTGGTGAGATCCCAGCGGTGTACCATTTTGTCATCGCCCGCACTAATCAGCCAGTGCCCGTCGGGGCTAAAGGCAACCGAGTTTACGCCGTTCTCCTGGTCACGTAACTCCTGCGGCGCTGTGCTGGGCTGATCAACATTCCACAAGAAGACCGTATCGTTACTCGCGATGGCCAACATGCGCCCGTCGGGGCTGAAGGCTAGGGCGTTCACCGTCCTTCCATGTTCACCCAGAATAACCATTGTCGCCGCAGGGTCGGTGGCGGCAATCTCCCAGCGCCGCACCTGACCTTTGAGCGTGCCTCCCGCCAGCCAGTGTCCATCGGGACTGAAAGCCAGGGTAGAGACGGTATCGCCAAGACCGGCCAGTTCGCTTCCTTGGCCTACCGGATCGGCGGTCAGATCCCAGCGCCGGATCTGCCCATCTTGGTAGGCCAGCACCAGCCAACGCCCGTCCGAGCTGATCGCCGATACGCTCACACGAAAGGCCGCGCCGATCTGTGTCGCCTGCTGGATATTGGCAGGGTCAGCCAGCCAGAGACCCTGATCGCTGATAATTACCAGCCGCCGCCCGCCCGGGCCAAAGGCCACGCTGGTTGTACCAGCAGTAGATCCGGCCAGCGCCCGCACCTGCGGCGGTGCGCCGGGATCATCGAGCCGGTAGACCACCACCGTGGCATCAAAAATCAGTCCGGCAGCGAGGGTCTGTCCATCCGGGCTGAACGCGAGCGAGGTAATCGTCCCATGCGAGACGTTAGGCATGGTCGTGAGTGGGTTGTCCAGATCAGTAGCGCGTGGATCATAGATTCGTACATCACCCAACAGTGTGCCCACAGCGAGACGCTGGCCATCAGGGCTGAGGGCGTAGGCTGTAATCCGCATATCTGCGATGCTCAGTTCGCGTCCGCCGACGGTAGAGAGGGCGGTGATCAGCGCCTGGGTTGCCGCCTGCGGCGGGGTTTCACCGGCAGCGAGTGGGCCACGAGCAGCGGCGGCGGCGAGGATGAGCGAGACCTGTGCGGGCGCATTCTGGGCACGGACAACCAACTCGCTGGATCGGGCGAGACGGGCGGCGGACTCGGCGGCGGCCCGCTGCTGATCGGCATTTGTCTCGGCGGTACGGGCCTGGCTGGCCGAAACCTCGGCGGTCTGGCGCTGTGCCGCTTGTCCAGACTCCGCAGTACGGGCCTGGTTAGCCGAAGCCTCAGCCTCGGCGGCATTCCGGCTGGCCAGAAACCCCAAGCCTAACGCCACAACCATCGCCAGGAAGGCAATCATCGCCAGAGTGGTGATCAGTCGGAGTTGGTGACGCTCTCGCGCCGCACGGGCACGCTCGGCGGCCAACTCCTGGGCGGCGTGTTCGGCGGCAGTCCGCGCAGCACGACAGGCAGCCAGGAAGGCGGCATCCAGATCGCTGAGTGACTCCGAGTCCAGATCGGCTAACTGCTCCTGATCCGCCAACGTTTCGCCGGAGATCAGCAGCGCCTCGGGGCGACCTTGTCGTTCCCAGAGCGCCGCCTGACGCTGGAGGAGACTCTGAGTCCGCGCCCGCCAATCGGCATTATCCCGGCGAATCGGCGCGATCAGCCGGTCGTGGGCCAACTCATACCAGGTGGTGCCACGGCGTTTATCGGCGCGCAGCAGGTGGGAATCAATCAGCCCGCCGATGGCGGCGTTCAGCAGTCCGGCGCTGCTGCCCTGCTGCTGAATCACCTGGCCGCGCAACCCGTCGGCGGTGATCAGTTGGGCCTCGCACCAATCGCGCACCGTGCGCTCACGCACGCCGCAGGCGGTGGAGACGGCATTCACCCGCTCGGCGTAATACTCCATCAGCGCCCGGTCAACCGGCGAGGCGGGGGTGACATCCGGCGCGGCAGCAGCATCGGCGGGCTGATCTTCGATCATCGCCATGTCAATCAGATCTGCGCCAACCGGCATCCGCTCCCACAGGCGCAAGCAGACCACCTGAAGTTGGACGGGTTCAATCGCCTGGCCGAGTACAATTTCGGCACTGCCATCGGAGCGCTGCGCCGTCACACGCCGCAGATCATCAACCAGACGACGAGCAGCGTCGGCCTGGAAGGTGACTCCCGCAGCGCGGGCTGGCTCCTGGATCGCCCGCATCGCGGCCTCTGGGTCGAGCAACTCCAGACGAAACGTGTTGTTCAGGTAGGTCGGGATCGCCCGCGCCAGAGGTTCCAGGGCGGCCACATACTCCTCGCGCATGGCGAAAAGCGCCCAGCGGCGGCGGTCGCGCAGGGCGATGCCCAGCTCAGCGAAGAACTCCGCTTTCGCGGCCTGATCGGCGAGCGAACTGGTCAGAATCTCCTCAAACTGATCGAAGATCAGTACCTCGCTCCCCGTGGTCGCCGCCGTATCGGGCCGACTGGCGAGGTAGGAGTCGAGTCCCAGCGCCAGCAGATCGGCGAGCGGGCGCTGCTGAGCCTCGGGCAACGCCTCCTCAAGCGAGAGCAGCGTAGAGATGAGGTAGCGATTTGCGGCTGGCGCATCATCCGGCGGCTCCACACCCACACGGATCAGCGGCAGCACACTAAAATCAGCAGCCCGCAGGCGCGGCACCAGAGCCGCCTGAATCAATGAGGTTTTACCAGCACCCGAAGGCGAATTCAGCAGCACAATCCGCTCGGCGGCAAGCAGATAAAAGAGCTCGCGCAGCTCATCATCGCGCCCATAGATCGCTTCGCCGGGCAAAAAGGCGCGTGGCCCAACATAGGGATTAGCCACAATATTCTTCACATAAGCAGATTTCATGCCGACCTTACCCCCTCACCCCCTGCCCCTCTCCCACCAGGGGAGAGGGGGGTTGTCGCAGCAGGACGCCTCCGGCTCCCCCTCTCCCGTTCTGGGAGAGGGGGTTGGGGGGTGAGGGCTGCGTGACTTCAGCTTCCCGGTGAGCGACTACGCTCGGCCAATTCACGCAGGAAATCCTCGGCGCTGCCCCAGTAGATGCTCACATCGGCGTCGCCAAAATATTTCTCGATGTAGCGCCGAGCCTGATCCGGTTGGGCTACCTGATGCTCGTCGAGATCAATCTGCACCGCCACGTGGGTGTTGCGCAGGCGGCGGTTGCGCACCTCCTCGTTCATCACGCTGTGGAAGAGGACCCGAAACGACCAATCCTCAAGGCGGAAACCCAGGAAAAGCAGCGCGTTCTCCGTCAGCAGGCCGCGCACAATATTCGGCACCAGCTTGCGGTCGCGGCTGAGGCTGATCAGGTAGCTGAAATAATCGTCCTCCGTGATCACCAGACTCTCGGGTTCGGCCAGACGCCCGAAGAGATGATAGACCAGCGGACGCTCAACCGTCAGGTCGCCGATGGATGTCTTCTTCGGCGGTTTGATCGAGTCATTCCAGGCACAGATGTCGGTGATCGGCGTCTTGCCCGCCTCCGTTAAGGCCGTCACCAGCAGGCTATCGGGGCTAGTATTAACGTAGAGCGGAAACGGCAAACTGGCCAGCACCCGGTGCGGCGAGAACGGGTCGCGGGTGGCCTGCTGCGCAACCGCCGCACTGAGCAGATAGTCGAGCGCCGCCGACGAGTTGCTTGGGGGTGTCTCCGCGCTGCCCTCAAAACGACGCCCCAGCTCCTGGCGCACCGTCTTGTTCAGCTCACTAAGCACAAACTTTCCGCCCTGATTAACGGCGAGAAACTGGGCAACCTGGGGCAGATCTTCGCGGTCGGCGTGGGCCAGCGGGAAACGGTAGGTATCGGACCAGCGCCGGGCGATCTCGCGGGAGGAGCCGATCAGCGACTCCAGCAGACCAAAGCCCAGGATGGGGGTGCAGCGCCCTTCCTGGATGCTGCTCAACAGGGTTGGCCACTTCTCGAACGTGTCGGACGTATCGCCGAATCCCGGCACGTACCAGATCTTGCCGTTCCGTAGGCGGCTGTAGAGGGCCGGCATCCATCCGTCGGGGCGATCTCGCACCACGCCACGGGCCACGCTAGTCGCCCGATCAATCGCGCCATCGCGGCCCAACTCACGACAAAAAGTGGAGACAAAGGAACGCGCCGTGTCTATCGAAATCACGCCCTGCATGGCGATCACCGCTGGCACACCGGCCTCGGCCAGACGCGGAGCCAGGGCGTTTAGTGCGCTGGTGCTGCCGTCGCTACCGCTTTGGCAGGAAACCAGCAGGGCCAGGCGCGGGCGCTGGGCCAGTTCGCCAATCCGCTGGGCCAGATCAACACCGGGTACATGATCCGTGTTGCCATCAGCATCCTCAAGCGCCAGCCAGGAGTCGCCGTGGGTGATGCCGCCGTGACAGATCAGGTAAAAAATATCGTAGCCGTCGCGCAGGCGGGTGATGATGGCATCAAGAGTTGGGCGAGTCGGGCCAGCGATCACATCGGCGGGGATGCTGCCGAGACCAGCGAGGGCTAGGTCGCGCTCCGCATCCACATCAAGCGGACTCAGTGTGTAGCGGGCGAGATCGGCGGGGCTGGCGATAACCACCAGGGCGCGCAGAGCGCTGCGGGCGCGCAGGCGCACCGGCTGCCAGTCCCCGCTGAGCATATAACGCACCAGGTAGATCTGCTCGCCAATGGCGAGGGAGAGGCCATCAGACGGATCGCGCAGGGTTTCCCAACGCAGCGCCTGAAGTTCAATCGCGTCGGGGGCGATCATCAGGCGCAGGCGCAGCGCGTAGCCCTGCGCCTGGACGGCAGCCCGACAGCGGGAAAAATCAGTCATCAGGCGAGCATCGGCAAAGAGCATTGTCCCTAGCGCAAGGCCATACGCCGCCGGATCGAGGGCCAGTTCGTTCAGGCGGACAAGATCGAAGTGAGCGCGAGTGCTTGAGCTTTGAGACGGGCGAATATCCGTCTCGCTGCCCGGATCGCTAAAACGCAACTCGACCGCATACCCTTCGCTGGATCGGCGCAGCCCTATTTCAAGATCGGCTACCTCTGGCATATGTGTTACCGAGAGAGATTAGAGGCACTACCGCAAAAGACGTTCATGTGCGGGGTTCACACCGCCGCGATGAAAATGGACCGTAGGGGCGCGTCGCGACGCGCCCCTACCCGACACCCGCCTATCGCTCAGGGTGACATGAGCGTTGTTGTGCTGGTGACAGGGCGAGTTTTGCAGTATTGCGCTTAAAGTGTACGTAACGCCGTCTCAACAACCAGATCCTTGAGTCCCGCGATCATTGCCGGGGCGGCGTTCGGCTCGGCGGCACGCTCGTAGGCGATACCGAGAGCGGCTGCACGCTCGGCCATACGCACATCAAGCTCGTAGCTCAGTTCAACATTGACATAGGTGGCGCTGACGGGCACTGCCAGGATGTGCTGTACACCTTCCTGATGCATTTGATCAATCGCCTCCAGCACATCCGGTCCCAGCCACTGGCCCGGCCCCTCGGCGCTGTAGTAGGCACTGCGCCAGGAGGTGAGTCCGATAGCGGTAGCGATACGTGCGCCGCTCGAATCAACCTGCTGACGATAGGCGTCCTCCGGCTTGCGGGCGCTCTCGGCAACGCTGTGCGCAATAAAGAGCCCCACCACCTGATCGCGCACGGCAGCGGGAAAACGCGCCAGGGCCGCCTGCGCATTCGCCGTCACCGTCGCAGTGAAACCGGGCAACTCCGGCCAACTCTCAATCAGATGCATACGCGGCACGGCAGGGTTCGCCGCCCGCACCCGATCCATGGAGTGCTGATAGTCGCGCAGCGCCATATGCGAGCCGAAGGGGCTAAGTGGCAGGATCACCACATCTTCGATTCCCTCACTGCTCAACTCGGCCAGGGCGACATCAATGTAGGGGTGCCAATAACGTGCCCCAAAGACCACGCGGTAGGTCAGCGCCCCCGGCTCAGCGAGTTGAGCAGCCAGCGCCGTGAAGATCTGCTGCGCCCCCGAAACACCGTGGTCGCCACCCCAGACCCGCCGACAGCGCTCGCACAAGAACGCAACATAATCGGCGGGCGGGGTTTGTCCGCCAAAGTGACCGCGCAGGTACGGTTCAACATCATCAACCGTTGCCGGCTCGCCGTACTCCATCACCAGAACACCAACCGGACGTGTCATCGTTGCGGGCTGATCCATCAAAGACTCCTTGTATGTTGCTTGTATAACACTGGTAGGGCGCGGGGACCGCCTGCTTTAGCTGGCGGGGGAAGCGCCGGACACGGCGTACTGGTAGCCGTCTGCCCGCTGGATGCGGGTGAGGTATTTCGGGTGGACATCGAACCGCCCGTCAAGCCGGAAGCTCGGGCGAAAGCGGATGGCGATGCGTCCCACATGGGTTCCTGCATACTTCCCGGTCGGGATGACCGCCCGCGCAAGGTCGCCGGTCTGCCAGCCCGCAAACGTGCGGGCGCGTGGCTTATGCCGCGTCGGGAAGCCAGATGCATTCGTACGGCAGACCTGACGGGTTCCTCGACCCGTCGCCCGTATCAGCAGGGGGCGCACTCCGACGGTCGTGAGCGTCTCGGGTGTACTGGCCCCGACGCAGGCGGCGTCGTGCCAGTGGGCCTTCGCCAGCCCCAGTCGGGTGCGGTTGAATTTGGTTCGCCCGCCGGTGCCGACCTCAACGGGCAGGCCGGTGGCGACGAGCCGCTGATACAGCGCCCAGCGGGTCGTGTTGACCGCTGCGGCGTCTTTCAGCGGGCGTCGGGCCTGGGCCTGGATGTCAGGGTGGCCGAACTCCTTGGCTGTTTGGGTTTCTTTCTTGGTGTTACACGGTTCGCACGCCAGGGTCAGGTTGGAGATGCGATGGGAGCCGCCCCGCGCCCTCGGGACGATATGTTCGACCTGGAGCCGGGTATCCTTCGCGCCGCAGTAGGCGCAGCGGCGGTTCCACTTTTCCAGCAGATATTGCCTGATCTCGTAGCCCGCCAGGGTGCCCTGCTGGTACTCCACGCCGCTGATCTCGGCGTTCTCTAGCAGCTGCGTGTCGAAGCGCACCAGTTCGGTGCTGATGGCCGTGACCGGCACGAACCGCCGTAGCCGGTTGACCCAGGTGAGCGTGGTATCGACCCGGTGGGCGAGGCTGGGAGCCTGCCAGCCCTCGGGTCGACGCCGGTTGAGGAAGCGGGGCTGGCGGTAGCGGGTCTTGCGCTGCCGCCGGCTGCGGCGGATCGCCCGCCGACTGAGCAGGGCGTCGCGGATCGCCTGGCCTCGGTGGGTCAGTTCGCCCGCCCAGACGACGCGCCCGGTCGCCTCGGCCACCACGGCAATGCCCGTAGCCTTGCTCCCAGGGTCAAGCTTAACCCGGTACGGGTGGGTGATGCTCGCGGCTGCGGTTCGGGCGTTGAGCCGAATCGTGAACGGGTAGCGCCGCCATACGGCGGCCTTCCCCTGGTCGAGCAGCCGTCTTACCCGCGCCGGGTGGCAGGGGTCGAGCGGCTGGCCGTCGCTGCTAAGGACGAAGACGTGGGACATGATGTGGATTACTCCAGCTCTGCTTGCGCAGGTAAGGTTCGCCTCGTCAATGTCCAAAGGGCTTGTCGTGCCTGCGACCTCCTGCCCTTGCCCCAGGCGGGTGTGATCACGGGCGATAGAGCGGCGGGCTGGCGAGGCACCCGCTGGTATCGTGACCCTCAGAACGTAGGCTCTGAAGAGCCTGAGACTGGTCAACTCAGGCTTGCGATTCCTCACAAGCCGCCCCGTTTACGGGGCGGTAGTTGACCAAAGTCCTCGCACCTTTCGAGATACATTCAAAACGTAAGCGTGATTGTAGCATAGGACAGACTCCGTCAACATTTTCGCAATACCGCAGAAGTAACGCTGTCGGATCGCTCTGCGTGACAACGGTAGTATAATGGGTGTTCGTCTCTACGCAGAGTAGCCCAACGATGCCTTACTATTTCTCCTGGCAGGGGGCGCGATCGTGCAAAAAAAAAAAAACAAACGTTCAATTTTTTCAATGCTTTCACATGTCAACCCCGTATTTCGCCAGAGACGTGAGTTCATCGCTTCGCACAATTCCACGAATGACGTAGACACGGTCATCACCGCGTCCGTGTGGGATGAGCAGAATGCGATGGCGCAGCACGATCTATTCTATCGCCTCGCGACTGCCACGTCCTTGGAAGAGGCGCTGCCGATCTGCCTTGATATTGCGCTCCGCTCCCAGATGGACTGCGGTGGCATCTACCTGAGCGACCCCACCTCAGGTGACCTCCATCTCGCCTACACCCGTGGGCTCTCGCCCGCATTTATCGAGGAAACCCGCTTCGTCCCGGCTCAGTCCGACCGCGCCCGGATGGTGCAAGCCGGACAGCCACTCTACCTCGATTATGACCAGAGATCGCTTCCCACACAGATCGAGGAACCTGAGCGCATGCGTATGGGCGCGGTTTTGCCGCTCACATATCAAGGCCGGGTGGTTGGCTGTTTCAACCTCGCCTCGCACCACTACACTGTGGCGGAGGTGTTACCGGTAGCCCGCATGTTCCTAGAGGGAATCGCTGCCCAGGCAGGCCACGTCATCGTCCGACTCCAGACTGAGGCAGCCCTGCGCGAGAGCGAGATGCGCTTTCGGACGATCTTTTTCGAGGATCGGGCGGCAAAGCTGCTGATTGACCCTCAGACCGGCCGGATCATGGATGCCAACCAGTCTGCCTCTGACCTCTATGGATATCCGCATGATCTCCTCACGCAGATGCATATCCAAGAGATCAACCAACTAACGCCCGAAGAGGTGAGCGATGAGATGAAGGAGGCGGTGAAACACGACAAGAACTTCTTCGCCTTCCGGCACCGGCTAGCGTCGGGCGAGGTGCGCGATGTGAACGTGTACTCGAACACCATCGAGATCGCGCATCAGACCTATTTGCTCTCGTTCATCCATGATGTGACCGAGGGCACGCAGGCGATTGCTGCCCTGCGCGAGAGCGAGGCCAAGGCGCAACACCAAGTGTATGCGCTTGAAATGCTCAGTACCATCATCACAGATATCTCCTCCACCCTCGATTCGGAGCGTCTGGCCATCATGATCGTGGAACACGCGAAGAATCTGCTCGGGGCGGATGCGGCAAAGCTGATAACCTACGACGCCGTGCGGGGCGACGTCATGAGTATTATCCGCACCCCGGCCTTGCCGCCGGGCTATCGCGAGGATCCTGGCACCGGTGCCCTCCGCCACGTCGCCCGCACTCGCCAAAGCTTCATCCTCAACGACTACGCGGCATGGCCAGGTGCGCTCCGCACGGAGATCGCCCTGGGGCTCGTCGCGACGCTCAACGTGCCACTGCTTTACGGCGACCGACTGGTTGGCGTGCTGGGGGTTGGAGCGATGCGTGCGGGGCGGATTTTTACCCCAGACGACCAGCGCCTGCTGACGCTTTTTGCCCAGCAAGCGGCGGTGGCGATCATTAATGCTCACCTGACTGCTCGGCTCCAGATCGATCCGCTCACGGGCGTCCACATGCGCGGGCGCTTTTTTGCCTTGGGTAAGGATGTGATGTCCAACACCGCAGCCAATGGGCAGCCGGTCGGGGTCGCAATATTCGACCTGGATCACTTTAAGCAGGTGAACGATACCTACGGTCACTCCGTGGGTGACGAGGTGCTGCGCTGGGTTGCGACGCAATGCAGCATTCTGTTGCCACCAGGAGCCGTGTTCGGGCGGATCGGGGGCGAGGAGTTCGCGGTCATCCTGCCCGGTGCTGATGAACCCCGCACCGTCGCGGCGCTGGAGGTCGTGCGGCACCACGTCGCGAGGATGCCGATACCCACACGGCAGGGCGACGTTATGGTCACAATAAGCACCGGGGTTGTCGCGCTCGACGCACACCGTGAGGTCACTCTTGACCAGGTGTTGGAGTACGCGGATCAGGCGCTCTACCAAGCGAAGCGGGACGGGCGCAACCGCATCTGCACCGCGTCGTGCTTCCGCGACACTGATCCGCAACGGGAATACAGTTCTGGATTACGTGTCGGTGAAAGGCCCACCGACAGTACCAGGTAACAAACTCCCCCTCTTACTGGCGATGCCCGCAGGGTTGCGTGTAGATCTCCGTTGCCGCAAGGCGCGGCTGCGCGTGGTGCAGGGCGTGGCGCACGTCGTTGGCAATACGATGGCTGACATGGGTTGGTAGATCTGCATCAACCGTGATGTGCAGATCGGCGTGTAGGCGGTGACCTACCCAGCGCGCCCGCACCTGGGCAACCGACTCGACCCCCGATACGTGACCAGCCGCATGTTCGATTTCGGCCACAACCGCCGGGTCAACGGCATCCATCAGCCGGTGCCACATTGTCACCGCCGTATCCTTGACGATCACCACGAGGGCGACGGTAATCAGCAGGCCGATGATCGGATCAACCAGCGGGTAGCCGGCGAGGCTGCCGAGCGCACCGACGAGTACCGCGAGAGAGGTAAATCCATCAACGCGGGCGTGCTGTCCGTCGGCGATCAACGCCGCCGAGCCGATCTGAGTCCCAATCCGAATACGGAAGATCGCCACAAGCTCATTGCCGATGAAGCCCACGATGGCTGCTGTGATCACCCAGCCAACATGGCTGATCGGCTGCGGGTCAATCAGCCGACGATAACTCTCGTAGCCAGCGATCAGGGCGCTGGTCAGGATGGTCAGCACAATCAGGATTCCGGCGACATCCTCGGCGCGTCCAAAGCCGTAGGTGTAGCGACGAGTGGCCGCCCGTCGCCCCAGCACAAAGGCCACCCAGAGCGGTACAGCGGTAAGGGCATCGCCCAGGTTGTGGATGGTGTCCGCCATCAGGGCGACGCTCCCGCTGAGCAGGACAATCACAAGCTGGAAAATTGCCGTGGCACCCAGCCCCACCAGCGAGACTTTGAGCGCCCAGATGCCAAGCTCGCTGCTCTCCAGAGCCGCGTCAATCTTGTCCTCAGCCGCATGGCTATGGCTGAAGGGCAGCAGATGGGCGATCCGGCTCAGCCATCCGCTATGGTCATGGTCGTGGTGATCATGGTCGTGGTGATCATGGTCGTGATCATGATCGTGGCCGGATAGATGGGCGTGCGGTTCGAGATACGTCATCTGGGTACTCCTCGTATCAACTAAAAAGTACTACCGCAAAAGGAACGCTGTGAGGCGTCCTGTCATTCTGAGCGCAGCGAAGAATCCCGACCGGGACGCTTCGCTACGCTCAGCGTGACATGTGTGACAGGGTGATTTTTACTCTTCGGGCCGAAATTTGGCTTTCTGATGCGCTCGATCTGAAACCTAAAACCTTGTATCTGAAACCTTATCTCAATAATCATTGCGCAAGGCGCAGTTCACCAGCCGGGCGCGGCATACGGCGGCGGAGCGTCGTGCGCCATACGTCCCCGAGGGCGGTCTGGATAGCCTCATCCGTCTCCATAAGCAGGGTCAGGTGGTCGAGGGCGTGGGCCAGCACATGTTCCAGGCCGATCCGTGCCGGTGGCATCAGCGTCTCGCTGCGCACGGGCAGAGCTATCGGAAGGGGTTCCAGGCTAATCTGCCCGCTGAGGTGGGAGATTGGCAGACAACACATTGGCGCAAGGACGGCGAGGTAGGTCAAGATCAGCCGTCCTCCGGCGCTGCCGCCACACTCGTAGCGCCATGCGGTCGAGTGAACAACCGATACCTGGGGATCAAGGCTAAACCCGAGGAACGCCTCAAGGTGCGCCCGCACCACCTCCGACGGGTGAGCATGCCCATGCGGCTCGTGCCACGCCCCGCCAACGCCGTCTTTGCGGCGGCGGAGGTAGTAAATCTGCTCGGACGACAGGGCAACCGGGAGGATCTCACAGTAGACAGCGGGACTCCGCTCTGCGACCCAAGGTTCTTGTCCAACCGTAGGCCAAGGCGCGTGCATCTGGCTGTTGATCATGCGCTACCCTCCATCCACGCTGTGAAACGATGGCCGGAGTGTAGCATACCTTACAAAATCACGCAATATTGTTATATTAGAGGTGCGCGTCTTTGATGATGCTTAGCAGGCGAAGGGAGACGTATCGCATTATATTTGACAAAACAACATTTCATAGTTAATAATAGTCGTATATCATTAATATCTACGAGGATTCTGACCATGTCAACGCGACTTTCCCCAACCGACCACCCCATCCACGAGATCCTCCAGGCACGTTGGAGCCCACGCGCCTTTACCTCTGACCCGGTCTCGCCCGCGCAGATCCGTAGCCTACTTGAAGCAGCCCGCTGGTCAGCATCAGGGGCAAACGGCCAGCCCTGGAGCTTTATCGTCGCTCCCCGTGAGGACACACAGACGTTCGAGTTGCTGCTGGGTACGCTGGTCGAGCCCAACCAGGTCTGGGCCAAAAACGCTCCGCTGCTCATTCTGGCGGCGGCCCAGGTGCTACGCGAACCGGGCAAGCCCAATCCCTGGGCGCTCTACGATCTCGGCCAGGCTGCGGCGCACCTCAGCATCCAGGCTACGGCCCTCGGCCTCTACGTTCACCAGATGGCCGGGTTCTCTCCGGATCAGGCCCGCGCCGCCTTCGCCATCCCAGAGGATTTCCAGCCCGTCACGGTGATCGCCGTCGGCTCCCTCGGCTCGCCCGACGATCTGCCCGCGCCACTGCGCGAGCGCGAGATAGCGGATCGCACCCGCAAGCCCCTCGCCAGCTTCGTCTTCGGCGGCACCTGGGGTACACCCTCGCCGACGCTTAACGGATAGCCGATAGCCGATAGCCGATAGCCGATAGCCAGACTTCCGGCTATCGGCTATCGGCTATACCTAATACCCTACCTCTAGCTCAGCCTCCTTCGCCTTGCGTACCTCGTCCGCAATGTGGTTGTTCACGTAGCGGGCAACCTCCAGCAGCTCCGGTGATTCACGCCGCACGTCCCAGCGTTCCTCCGGCAGCGGCACGTCCACAATCTCTTTGATCACGCCGGGGCGGGCGCTCATCAGCACTACCCGCTGGGCCATGTAGACCGCCTCCTCGACGTTGTGGGTGACGAACAGCACGGTCTTGCGCTGATCGTACCAGTAGTGCAGCAGCTCTAGCTGTAGCGACTCGCGGGCAGTCCAGTCGAGGGCGCTGAAGGGCTCGTCGCAGAGGATCAGCTCTGGCTCGTTGGCCAGCACCCGGCAGACACCGATCTTCTGTCGCATTCCTCCCGATAGCTCGGCGGGGTAGGCGTCGGCGTGAGCTTCTAGTCCCTGGTGCTTGATCCAATCTGCGGCCTGCTTCCGGGCCTCGGCCTTTGGAAGCCCCTTGCTTTCCAGGGCGAAGGCCACGTTCGCCTGAGCGGTTAGCCAGGGGAAGAGGCGCACGTCCTGGTAGATCACCGAGCGCTTCCACGAGGTGTTGCCCGCGATACGCTCATCCGCAAAAAAAACCTCGCCGTGCTGGTAGCTCTCGATGCCGGCGGCAATCTTGAGCAGGGTGGTCTTACCACAGCCGCTGGGGCCGATGATCGCCGTGAACGTACCCGCCGCTAGCTCCAGGCTCACGTTCTTCAGCGCGACAATGTCGGGCGGGTAGGTCTTGTGCAGGTTGCGGACGGAGAGCCCGCCCGTGGCGGATTTATGTGCTATCGTCATACACTCGCCCTTATGCTTCCTAGTGGGAGTTTGGGGGCCGGTGGCCCCTGAAAAGAAACCTTTTCTCGGAGGGTTTCGCCCCTCCGAGCATCCCTTATCGGCTATCGGTTATTACGACAGTTGTAGTTTGAATCACCCCCCCTAGCCCCCCCGCACGCGGGGGGGAATCAATGCATTGTTCCCCCCCGCGTGCGGGGGGGCTAGGGGGGGTGATCGGCGAGAGCCTTTCTGTGAAGATATTTACAACTGTCGTATTATCGGTTATCGGCTATTGTGAGCCAGCGCGGTCTGCTCGGCAAATACCTCGCGTACCTCTTCAACTAAGCGTGCGTACTCAGGAGTGAATCGCAGGTCGGTGGCTGCCCAACGTTGCTCGGGCAGATTGACCTCAATCACCTTCGCCACCGTACCCGGTCGCGCTGAGAGGATGATCACGCGCTGGCTGATGTAGACCGCCTCCTCTAAGGCGTGCGTGACATAGATGAAGGTCTTGCGCGTGGTGTGCCAGAGCCGCAGCAGTTCATCACACACCTGCTCGCGGGTGATCCAGTCTAGGCCACCAAACGGCTCGTCGGCCAGCAGCAGATCTGGCTCGTTGACGATGGCGCGGGCGATAGCTACGCGCTGCTGCATGCCGCCCGAGAGCTCGTGCGGGTAGCGATGCAGGAATTTGCTCAGGCCCAGGAAACTGAGCCAGTGCGTGGCCCTGGACTCGGCATCTTTCAGGCTGACGCCCACTGAGAGCGGGCCGAAGGTGACGTTCTTCAGCACGCTCAGCCACGGGAAGAGGTTCGCGTCCTGGAAGATGATGCCCCGACGCGGGCTTGGCCCGCGCACTGTTTGTCCACCGACATGCACATGCCCCGCGCTCGGTGGCTCCAGCCCGGCCAGCAGCCGTAGCAACGTGGTCTTGCCGCAGCCGCCCGGCCCGACAATAGAGACGAAACTGCCCGGCTCAACGCGCAGATTGACGTGGTTCAGCACCAGCCCGCCGGTCTCGCGGCCAGCGCCCTTGGGCCGATTCTTGCTCACGCCCAGCAACTCGACATCGCTTCCCTGAGTCACGGGGACGCTCTGGCTCACTGGTGTAGTCGCTACCATCGAATGATGCCTTTCTGCCAACTGAGCAGCCGATCACGCACTTTAAAGACACCCGAGACAACGATAATGAACAGCGCACCGAGTACGAGCATGGAAGCGTAGACTTTATGGTACTCCGACCAGCCCTGCGCCCAGGTGATATACCAGCCTAGCCCTGCTTTGACACCCATCATTTCGGCGACGACGAGGATGGCAAAGGCGGTACCCAGACTCATGAACAAACCGACGAAGACGTTGGGCAGGGCCGCAGGGATGACCACATGGCGCAGCAGGCGCTTGTTGTCGGCACCCAGAGTTTGGGCCGCTTCAAGCAGGGCTTTGGGAACGCCAGCAACCCCCGACGAGGTCAGCATCATCACGGGGAACCACGAGGCGAAGGCTATCAGGAAGATGCCGGCGCTGAAGGTGTTGGGGAAGACCACAATCGCCAGGGGGATCCAGGCGGTGGCTGGGATGGGGCCAATGAGCCGCATCCAGAACTGCGCCCAGTTGCTGACGTGCTTTGACCAGCCCAGTGCCAGACCGCTGCAGATGCCGACGGTGCTGCCGATGACATAACCAATGATCATCAGCCGCATCGAGTAGGCGATGCTGAGGAGCAGGGTCGGGTAATCTTCAATGTAGACTCCGATCACCTTACTGACGGTAGGGAAGAAGGGCGGCTTAATCCAGGCCAGTCGTTCCGCAACCTCCCATGGGATCAGAGCGATGCCCAGGACAATCAGCACCCGGTAGATCGCCAGCACGTTCTCGCGCCGCCCCCTGGCGATGTAAGCGAATCCCCAAGTCGCCAGCGCGATCCCCAGCACCAGCAGCGCGGCAGGGCTCAAATAGTCGGCAGGTACCTTAAAGGTGGCCCCGGCCTGGGGGATCAGAGTATGGACGGCCAGCACGGTTAGCCAGATGATCACGGTCGGCCCTGCCCGCAGGTTGATTATCCGGTCGGAGGGCAGGGGTATCGCATCAAGGAGAACTGTCGGCGGCGGAACGGCGGCGCGATCAACCGTCGAGATGGCGGTGTGTAGCTCTTCTGAAGCCATTGAGTCAGATACCTTTCATTTTACCGGGCGTGATCCTCGACTCACCGGGCGTGATCCTCGACTCACCGGGCGTGATCCTCGACTCACCGGGCGTCATCCTCGACTCACCGGGCGTCATCCTCGACTCACCGGGCGTCATCCTC
>JBAXMH010000076.1:0-18864 GCA_037134395.1 Chloroflexales bacterium | reverse complement strand
ACCCCTGACCCCTGACCCCTGACCCCTGACCCCTGACCCCTGACCCCTGACCCCTACGCACCATAGCCGTTGGGGTGGTTGCGGTGCCAATCCCAGGCACTCTGGATGATCGACTCGATATCGGGGTAGCGCGGGTTCCAGCCCAACTCGCGGCGGATTGACTCGGACGACGCCACCAGGATGGCCGGGTCGCCGGCGCGGCGCGGGCCAACCACATGCGGGATAGGGTGGCCCGTCACTTTACGGGCCGTCTCTAGCACCTCGTACACGCTGAATCCGCTGCCGTTACCCAGGTTATACGTGCGTGAGCCGAGCCGATCCAGGGACTCCATCGCCAGAATATGAGCATGGGCCAGATCACGGACATGAACATAGTCGCGCACACATGTGCCGTCGGGAGTGGGATAGTCATCGCCGAATAACGTAATCTGTTCGCGCTGGCCAAGGGCCACCTGGAGGATCAGCGGGATCAGGTGGGTCTCGGGATCGTGATCTTCGCCGCAGTCGGGTACATCGCCGCTGGCATTAAAGTAGCGCAGGCATGCGTATCTCATGCCATAGATTCGCCCAAACCAGTGCAGCAACCGCTCGATGAAGAACTTCGACTCGCCGTAGGGCGAGCCAGGGACAATCCGCTCGTACTCGTCAATCGGCATCTTCGCCGGGTCATCAAAGAGATTCGCCGTAGACGAAAGGATGAAACGGCGCACACCGGCACCAACGGCGACTTCCAGCAGATTCGCCGCGTTCACCAGATTATCGCGCAGGTAGAGCAGGGGCTTCTGCATGCTCTCACCAACCAGAGTGTAGGAGGCGAAGTGCATAATCCCGTCAATGTCAGGGTGATCGGTAAAGAGATGGATAACATCTCCGCAATGAGCGAGATCGCCCTGGACAAAGACGGCCCCAGCGGGCACAGCCTGACGGTGGCCCTGATAAAGATTATCAAAGACAACCACCTGATGTCCGGCGATGAGCAACTCCGAGGCGGTGGCACTGCCAATATAGCCAGCCCCTCCGGTAACAAGGATCTTCATAGAAAACCGCCTTATGTTACAGATGCTTATTCAATGCATCGTGCAGAGGCGTAAGTGTAGCACCTCCGTGCGCTCTGCGCAAGGATTACGTATCGTTTGGCAGGACTGATGCAAAACTTCGCTCTGCGTGTTACTCTTTGCGCCTTTACATCAGACCATACATTTGTTTGACGCAAAGGCGCAAAGGCGCAAAGAATCTCATCTCTCTCAGCCGGACAGCGGTGCTTCTACGGTACTGTCTATTTTGTATTTACATCGTGATGTGCGGGGGTATCGAGCGATTTCGTACCCGTAAAATCTGGCAAGACGTAACTCTGCTGTAACCTGTACGGGTACGCTCAGATCAGACGCCGTGAGTGCGGCGCATCAGGGAGCGATAACCTAAGGGTTACATATACATGAGGAGGCCCCTATGGATTGGTCTAAGCAGGCGAACGATATGATCAAGACCTGGACCGGCACGCAGCAGAAGGTGTGGGATGCATGGCTCAATTCGGCACAGCTCGCCACCGCTCCGCAAAGCGCCGAGAGCTGGCAGAAGGTTGTCGAAACCTGGCGTGGCACGGTCAAGCAGGCTCTTGAGTCTCAGCTTCAGCTCACTCAGCTCTGGGCCGAGGGCGTGGCCGCTACGTCGGTAAGCTTGCCCAGTGTACCGGGTCTGCCCAGCCTGCCGAATATGCCCAGCCTGCCCGGCGTCCCCACAACCCCGGTCGAGTTGACCCGCCAGATCCTAGAGATGACTCGCTCCTGGACGGATACGCAGGTGCGATTCTCGGAGAACTGGTTCGATGTGCTAAAGAAGGTTGATCCGTCGTCGCTCAGCCAGACCTGGGATCCGGCACAGGCTCAGAAGATCGTTACCAGTTGGCAGGATGCTGCCCAGAAGGCTATCGAGGCTCAGAACGAGCTTGGCCGTCTGGTGGTCAACGCCGCCAACTCAGCCGGTAGCGTCAAGAAGTAGGCTGCGACTCGCGTAGATACACAAAAAGGGCAGCGAGAGCAATTGCTCTCGCTGCCCTTTTTGTGTGCGCTAGACAAAGCGCACACGCACATTGCCCAGATGGTCGAATCTGGCCTCAAAGCTATCGCCGGCGGCGGTCGCCACCAGGGGCGTGAGCGATCCCGCCAGCACGATCTCGCCAGCGCGCAGGGTACGACCGTGGTCGGCCATGCGATTGGCCAGCCAGGCCAGCGAGTTTGCGGGGTTGCCGAGGACGTTCGCGCCAGTGGCCTGGGCTATCTGCTCGCCGTTCTTCAACTGCGTCACCCCTAACCCCACCAGATCCAGCCCATCCAGCGGCACCAGATGTTCGCTCACCACGTAACGGGCCACAAAGGCGCTATCGGCGATCATCTCGGCCATCTTCCCGCTCCAGCCCACCGTGCGCGAGTCGACAATCTCGAAGGCTGCCATGGCCCCAGCAACGGCGGCTAAGGCCGACTCGGGTGTCACCCCAGGGCCGGATAGATCAGTGGCCATGCGGAAGGCTACCTCGCACTCTAGGCGCGGGTGGATCAAATCTCGGATCTCAATTGATCCGCCGTCGAGTACCTGGCCGTGGCGCAGCAGGGCGCTGTACACCGGCTGGTTCAGACCAAAATTCGCCTGAGCTTGGACGTTTGTGGCTCCGACCTTATAACCTGCCACGGCGGCTCCGCCAGACAGCTTATGCCGCAGTAGCTCGGCCTGGATGGCGTAGGCGTCTTCCTCACTGATCTCGGGGTAGCGATGACGAATCGGCTCTACGGGCATCGCCCGACGCTCGGACTCCAGGTACAGATCGACAATCGCAGCGATGGCCTCGGATGTGATGGACATTGATATACTCCTCATCTTGGTGGGTAAGTTAAACTGAAACCGCTCTGAGCAATGCGTGTGCGCCTCCTGACACTCTGTGATACTATGCAATTGTAGTTTCCCCACTATGGAGCTGTCCATGCCATTTCCCTCAGTTGATGTACTCTTTGCGATCTCAGACACCGGAGGTGGCCACCGTAGCGCCGCCGTCGCCATCGCCGCCGCTCTCGATCACGCCAGCAATGCACGCTTGACCTGGCGGATTGACGACATTCTCCAGCTCACTGATGTTCCTCTTGTGCGCAGCGCCCCTGGCATGTACGATCAACTCTCTACCCGCTGGCTGCGTCTGTACGATATGACCTTTCAGCTCACCAATGGGATGCGCCGCGTTGATCTGCTTTCACAGCTCGTGTTTATCACGGCGCGGCGTAATATCACCCGCCTGCTGCTGGAGACACGCCCGAGGGTCGTGGTGGTGACGCACCCGCTCGTCCACCGCTTTGTCTGTGCGGCGCGGCGGATCTACCGGCTACCCTGCCGGGTGGTGACGGTGGTGACGGATCTGGTGAGCCTCCACGCATCGTGGACGTATCCAGGGGTAGATCTGGCCCTGGTGCCCACCGATGAGGCGTATCGGCTGATGCAGAAGCGCGGCATGCGCCCCTCGAAGATGCAGCGCACCGGCTTTCCGGTACACCCGAAGTTCGCCGATTATGCGGGGAATATGGCCACGGCGCGGGCCGACCTGGGGCTGGACGCGGATCGCTTCACGATTCTGCTGACCGCTGGCGGGGTGGGATCGGGCCGTTTGGGTGAACTGGTGCGAGCGATGGAGCGAGCCTACCCCGACCGGCAGTTACTGGTGGTGACGGGGAAAAACCGTACGCTGCACGACGAACTGGTTGACGAGGGGCGTCCTGCCAATAGCCATATCTTTGGCTTTGTGCAGAATATGGAGACGCTGATGGCCGCCAGCGATATTGTGGTAACAAAGGCGGGCCCCGGCACGCTGATGGAGGCACTGGTGATGCGCAAGCCAGTGATTCTCACCGAGGCGGTGGGCATGCAGGAGCAGGGCAACATTGACTTTGTGCTGAACTATGAACTGGGGATGTTCTGTCCCACCACTGAGCGGATTGTGGGAGCGGTGAGTGATCTGGAGGATCGGCAGCGCTACGCGGCGACACTGGAGCGACTCGCGCACTCGGTCCCGCGTGATGGCTCGGCGGAGATTGCGCACCTGGTAATTGAGCAGATGAGTCTGGTACGCGATGACGGGCCTACACAGACTCGGCGGATCGCGTCCCTCTTGCGACAACGGCCGCGCCTGCGCTTCGGCGGGCTACGGCGGATGTTTCGGCGGCGGTGATTGTCCTCATTGTGGAGAATCCTTCTCCTTAGAATACATGTACTGAGGTACGCCTATGCAAATGTTTCTCGGAGACTGGCTTCG
Organism: Chloroflexales bacterium; assembly: GCA_037134395.1. GTDB lineage: Bacteria > Chloroflexota > Chloroflexia > Chloroflexales > Chloroflexaceae > Oscillochloris. The sequence continues at coordinate 14,573 of JBAXMH010000076.1, read as the reverse complement.
CCGACGGGCGCTGCTGACGCCAGAAAAGATTGCCCTGTTCGATGCCGAGTCCAACATGGCCCCGATCACCTACCGTGCCTGGGACGAGGCTGCCGGTCGCACGGCGAATTTGCTGCGCAGCCTGGGCGTGCAGCAGGGCGACCGCGTGGCTGTTCTCTCCCTAAACTGTGTGGCCTATCTGGATATCTGGTTTGCCTGCGCGAAGCTCGGGGCGATCATGCAGCCGTTGAACTACCGCTTCACCGTCGCTGAACTGGCCGCCCTGCTCGATGACGCGACGCCCACGGTGCTGATTTACGGCGCAGAATACGCCGAAGTCGCCGAACAGCTTAGCACACGGCCATCCTCGCTGCGGCATTGGGTGGCGATGGGGGAGCAGGCGGGAGACAGGAGGCAGGAGGCCGGGAGCCGGGAGCCGGAGCCTGCCCCCGGCCCCCCGCCTCCTGCCCCCGGCCCCCCGCCTCCTGCCTCCTGCCCCCCGCCCCCTGCCTCCTGCCCCCGGCTGCTCTCCGAGCGTGATCAGTTCCCAACTGAGATTGCGCCCGTGGAGCTGAATTGGGACGACCCCTGGGTGATCTGCTATACCGGCGGCACCACCGGCACGCCGAAGGGGGCCGTGCTGACCCACGGAAATATCGGGGCCAACGCGGTGAATACGGTGACTGGCTGGGGTCTGACGCCCGATGACGTGGCGGTACTGAACGCGCCGCTCTTCCATACCGGCGGCATCAACGTTTTTACGGCACCACTTGTGCTGATCGGCGGCTGCTCGATTGTCTGCAAGGGCTTTAACGTGGATCAGGTCTTCGACCTGATCGAGCGGGCCGGGGTGACACTCTACTTTGGCGTGCCAACAACCTACATCGCCATGCAGCATCACCCGCGCTGGGAGCATGCCGACTTCTCACGGCTGAAGTTGGTGATCAGCGGCGGTGCCCCCTGCCCGCTGCCGATCTTCCAGGCATTCTGGCGGCGCGGGATTGACTTTAAGACCGGCTACGGGCTAACCGAGGCCGGACCAAACACGTTCTGCCTACCCGCCGCCGATGTGCAGCGCAAGCCGGGCGCAGTGGGATTCCCGCTCTTCTACGTGGACCTGAAACTGATTGATCCTGTTGGGCGCGAACTTGGCCCCGGCGAGATTGGCCAACTGCTCATCCGTGGACCACACGTCTGCCGGGGCTACTGGGGCCGTCCCGAGGAGACAGCGCGGGTGATCGTTAACGGATGGCTGCACACCGGCGATCTGGCCATACGCGACTCCGAGGGATACTACACCATCGTCGGGCGGCTAAAGGACGTGATCATCTCCGGCGGCGAGAATATTTATCCCGCCGAGGTTGAGAGCGTGCTGGCCAGTCACCCCGCCGTGGCCGAGGTGGCCCTGATCACTGCGCCCGACCCGCGCTGGGGCGAAGTGGGCTGGGCTGTGACCGTACCCCGCCCCGGCCAGCAGATCGACTCCGCCGACATCCTCGCCTTCGCCGGGGAACGTCTGGCCCGCTACAAGCTGCCCAAGCAGGTGATCATCGCCGACGCCCTGCCCAAGACCGCTGCCGGAAAAGTGGATAAACAGTGTCTAGTGCGCGTGCATGTGAAGAAGTAGGAGCAATTCCCCCCTCACCCCCTGCCCCTCTCCCACAAGGGGCGAGGGGAGATTCTGGAGAAGAACGCCTCCGGCTCCCCCTCTCCCGTTCTGGGAGAGGGGGCTAGGGGGTGAGGGCTGAGCGGCTTCCCTGTAAACGAAAGGACTCAACGGTGAGCAGCATCCCTACCCTCCCAGGTATCAGTTCGCAGATGGTGAATACCCCCCGGCTCCAGATCCACGTCCTGTCTCGTGGCCCCGCCGACGGCATACCCGTACTCTTCGTTCACGGCAATAATTCCTGTTCCACTTACTGGGAAGAGACGATGCTAGCGCTCCCCGCTGGATTCCGTGGCATCGCACCCGACCTACGCGGCTACGGCGACACGGAGTTCATCCCGATTGACGCTACTCGCGGCTGTGGCGACTGGGTTGACGACCTGCTTGGCCTGATGGACTCCTTCGGCGTGAATCGCTTCCACATTGCCGGTCACTCCCTGGGCGGATCGGTGGTCTGGGCTGTGCTGGCAGCCGCCCCTGCCCGCCTGCTCAGCGTGACCCTGGCGGCACCTGGATCGCCCTACGGCTTCGGCGGTACCAAAGATGTGGATGGCGCACCAAGCTGGCCGGACTTTGCCGGATCGGGCGCGGGCCTGGTGAGTAGCGAGTTTGCTCGACGCGAGGGCGAGGGGGATCGGAGCGAGGAGAACCCACAGTCGGCACCACGGGTGATCATGAATGCCTACTACTGGAAACCGCCCTTCCGATCCGCCCGTGAGGAGGAGTTGCTTTCAGGATTGCTCAGTATTAAGGTGCGACCTGACAATCACCCCGGCGATAAGGTTGTTAGCGCAAACTGGCCAGGTATCGGGCCGGGCCTGTTTGGGCCGAACAACGCCCTCTCGCCCAAGTACCTGGGCGACACCGTTGCGCGGATCATCGGGGCCAGCCCCAAGCCGCCGATACTCTGGGTACGCGGGGCCAACGATCAGATTGTCAGCGACATGAGCCTCTTCGAGATCGGCACTCTGGGTAAGTTGGGGGCCATCCCCAACTGGCCAGGCGACGAGATCTACCCGCCGCAGCCGATGATTGGACAGACCCGCCGCGTGCTAGAGTCCTACGCCGACGCGGGCGGTCGCTTTACCGAACTGGTGCTGGATGGGTGCGGGCACACGCCCTACTTGGAGAAACCAGAGGAGTTTAACGCGGCATTCCACGCACTGATGATGGAGTGAGACTCAAATAAGAAGTCTGTCGCCGCTCAACCCTCACCCCCAGCCCCCTCTCCCAGAACGGGAGAGGGGGAGCAGATCGCTCTCTGATGCAGAAATCTCCCCTCTCCCCCGGTGGGAGAGGGGCAGGGGGTGAGGGGGTATGATCGGCCTAATGCCCTACCGCTCAATAGTGGCCATAATGGCCGGATTATAGCGCGGCCCGGCCACCTTCCCCGGCGCGAGTGCCTCGTCGAGCGCCCGCATCTGTGCCTCGTCGAGCGTGACTGACGCTGCAGCCACGTTCTCCTCTAGGTACGTCACCCGCTTTGTGCCCGGAATCGGCACGATGTCTGGCCCCTTGTGGAGCAGCCATGCCAATGCGATCTGCCCCGGTGTGACGCCGATCCCACGCGCCACGTCGCGCACTGCCTCCGCCGCCCGTACGTTGGCGTCAAAATTTGCGCCCTGGTAGCGTGGGTCGCCGCGTCGGAAATCACCCTCGGGATACTCTTCCGCCCGCTTGACCGCGCCCGTCAGAAAACCGCGACCAAGCGGAGAGAACGGTACAAGGCCGATGCCGAGTTCGCGCAGGACGGGGATGATCTCCGCCTCTAGGTTGCGCTCCCAGAGCGAGTACTCGCTCTGAAGCGCAGAGACCGGATGGACGGCGTGGGCACGCCGAATGGTAGCAACACCCGCCTCGGAGAGTCCGAAGAAGCGCACCTTCCCCTCCTTGACGAGGTCGCCCACTGTGCCCGCCACCTCCTCAATTGGCACCGCCCGGTCAACGCGGTGCTGGTAGAGCAAGTCAATATAGTCGGTCTGGAGCCGCCGCAGGGAGTCCTCGACCACACGGCGGATGTGTTCTGGCCGACTGTTAAGGCCCGCCATCTGCCCGTTCTCGATACGGAAGCCAAACTTTGTGGCGAGAACGACCTCCTCGCGCCGCCCCTTGAGAGCCCGGCCCAGCAACTCCTCGTTGGCGTAGGGGCCATAGACTTCCGCCGTGTCAAGGAAGGTGCAGCCGAGCGCAATCGCACGGTGGATGGTGGCAATGGACTCGCGCTCATCGCGCTCCTCAGGGGTGCCGTAGGACTGGCTCATGCCCATACAGCCGAGGCCGAGCGACGAAACGCTGAGGCCCTGGGTGCCAAGTGTTCGTTGTTCAAGACCCATTCATCTTCTCCTGAAACTGCTCGGTGCCGCGTTCGACGATCACAAACCGGATTGGCGACGAGATTGCAGAACCAATCGGGGTTAACAGGTACGCCGATAGGGCCATTATCGCACACTCGCGTCGAGCGGCGACAGAGGCGACAGAACCGTTATTCGAAAAGTATTGGCCTCAGCCCCACGGCGACACAGTAACAGGATTTTAGCCCTGCTGATATTTTGCGGGGTAGCGCACTGAAGGAGCAAGAGTGCGGTGGTGCAGATCAGTGATAGGATGCATAGAGCAAGGTCGTGATCATCCATATTCGATTCGTGGAGCGGATTGATGCATCAATCCGCTCCTACATAGGACGATAGCAGTCATGATGGCTCAGGTGCAGGCTTGGATCCGTGCAGTCACGCTCCGCGACTCGTTGGAGCAACAGCAGTCATCGCTGGTTCAAACTCTCCTCTTGGCGCTGATCGCGATGACAGTGATCGCAACACCACTGCCGTTTCTCACCGATTTGCCTTTGCCGCAGGCGTTTGCGGTTGAGTCGTTGGTGCTGCTCGAACTACCGCTGTACGTCATTGCGCTGGTGTTGCTGCGGCGGGGCAATTTTTCGCACGCCGTTCTCTTATCAAGCGTGAGCGTAGTTGTACTCTGTGTCGGACTGCTGTTCGCGACGGGCACGCACAGCTCTGGGGCGACCATGCTCACCTTTGCCCTGCCGATCATCTTTGCGGGGTTGCTGGTCGGACGTAGCGGGGTACTCTGGAGTGTGGGCCTGAGTCTCGTCGGCATCGGCAGTGTGATCGTGCTGGAGCTTGCGGGTTCCCCGTTGGTTGGGTTCGCGGCACCGCATGGCGAGAATGTCGGTGGTGTACTGGGAGGCTTTCTGGCTATTGCGGTCGTGCTAGGTGTGTTTGTAACCCACTTTGGCCGCGTGTTACGCACCGCACTGCATGCCGCACTGGAGCGTGAACACGAAATCATTGTGCAGCGCGACACGCTGGAGCATGTGGTTGATGAACGTACCGCTGACCTACGTGGTGCACTCGCCGAGGTTGAGGCACGTGCAGCGGCACAGGCCGCTCTCTTGAACGAGATCGCGCAGCAACGTGAGGCTATCCGCGAGCTAAGCGTGCCGCTGCTACCCGTAGATGCACACACACTCGTATTACCGCTGATCGGAGTACTCGACCACGCACGGCTCCAGACTCTGCAGGAACGAGCGCTGCATGCCGTCCAAGGCGGGGGGATCCGTCGGCTGATCCTGGACATCAGCGGGGTGCTGCTGGTTGACAGTGAAATAGCCGAAGGATTACTCAATGTGATCCACGCGGCGCGATTCCTGGGTGTTGATGTCGCCGTAGCAGGTATCCGCCCTGAGGTAGCCCAGACACTGGTCGGGCTAAGACTCGATTTTGATAGCGTGCGGACGTATCGTGATCTCGAAGGTGCGCTCCACCACAGGATCCGCCTTCCCGGAGTGTAACCTCCCCTCTATTTTCCACGTATTACCCTTGAGCATCACACCGACGCTCACTATGTTTGCGGAAGTGAGGATTACATTATGGCTGGGATCATTTCGCTTGTGGTCATCACCATTGTCGTAGTTGTCATGGTGATCGTGTTCTTCTCCTGGGTTCGCATCATCCCAAACAACCGTATTGGTGTTGTTGAGAAGCGCTTCGGTGGGCGCGGTTCGTTGCGCTCAGGTCTGATCGCCCTTGGCGGCGAGGCTGGTTATCAGCCCCAGGTACTGCGCGGTGGCATCCATCTGATCACACCATTCCAGTACACCATCCATATGCTGCCCTTGGTGACGATCCCCCAGGGCAAGATCGGCTATATCTTCGCCCGCGACGGTCGTGCCCTCAGCCCCACCCAGACTTTGGCCGAGACGATCCCCGATGTTGATTTCCAGGATGCGGCGGCATTCCTCAGGGCCGGGGGCCAGCGCGGCCCCCAGCGCCTCGTCCTCCGTGAGGGCACCTACGCGATCAACCTTATGCAGTTCGTGGTCATCACCGAGGAGCGGGTCTTCTCTCTGCCCCTGAGCCGCGAGGACGACGAGATCATTAAGCATATGGCCGTGATCATCAGCGAGCGCGCGGGCTTCTTCCCTATGGTGATCAAGGGCACCGATGACCTTGTGGGCATCGTCACCGTCCACGACGGCCCATCCCTCTCGCAGGGTGAGATTATCTGTCAGACCGTTGGCGACAATCCGGGAGAGCCGATAACTTACCATAACAACTTCCAGGACCCCGACGCCTTCCTGCGTGCGGGTGGCCAGCGCGGACGCCAGCTTCAGGTGCTTACCGAGGGCACCTACTATATCAACCGGCTCTTTGCCACTATTGAGATGATTCCCAAGACAACCATTGAGGTTGGCAGTGTGGGTGTCGTCGTCTCGTACACCGGGGACACCAGCGCTGATATTTCGGGTGAGGATTATACCCACGGCGAGATGGTGCGCCAGGGCAGTCGAGGTGTCTGGAGTACACCGATGCTGCCAGGCAAGTACGCCTTCAACACCTACGCCGGCAAGATGATCATGGTGCCGACGACCAATATCATCCTGAAGTGGACTCGGGGTGAGATTGGTGCCCACCGACTTGACGAGAACCTCTCGGAGATCGCCCTGATCACCCGCGATGCCTTTGAGCCGTCTCTGCCGCTCTCGGTAGTGATCCATATTGACTACCGCAAAGCACCCTTGGTGGTGCAGCGCTTCGGCGACGTGAAGCGGCTGGTTGAGCAGACCCTCGACCCTATGGTGGCCGCCTACTTCAAGAATATCGGCCAGACCCGCACGATTATCCAGTTGCTTCAGGATCGCAGTACCATCCAGTCGCTGGCTGGCGAGCAGATGCGTGAGAAATTCGCGGTCTACAACCTCGAACTGGAAGAGGTGCTGATCGGTACGCCGACATCCAGTAAGGGTGACACCAAGATCGAAGACATCCTGACCCAACTGCGCGCACGGCAGATTGCCGAGGAGCAGATCGAGACCTACGGGCGTCAGGAGCGAGCGTCGGTGAAGGAGCGCGAGCTACGCGAGGCGGAGTCGCGCGCACGCCAGCAGACGTTGCTTACCGAGTCGGAGCTAAGCATCACCGTGCAGAGCAACCAGGGCAAGGCCGAGTATCAGCGGGCGCTCCAGCAGGCCGCCCAGATCCGCGCCTTGGCCGAGGCCGAGGCTGAGAAGATCGCTCGCCTGGGTATCGCCGAGGCCATGGCCATTGACGAGAAAGTGCGCGCCTACGGTGGCCCCCAATTCCAGGTGACACAGCAGGTGATGAGCCGCTTTGCCGAAGCGATCCAGCAGTCGGGCGTGGATGTGGTTCCGCGCATGGTGGTTGGTGGCGGCAGCAGCAACGGCGGTGGGAGCGGCAGCCTTATGGAAGGGCTTATGGCGATGCTGCTCTCCGAGCGCATGGAGGCGGTCTCGGCCAACAGCAGCATCGGGGCGAGTACCGCCGCCAGCACCGAGGCCGACGCCCTGCGCGCCCAGATCCGTAAGGGGCTTATAAAAGAGGAGAGCTAGACTCAATACCTTTCGCATAAGGAATCCATTGCCGCGCAGCCCTCACCCCCTTGCCCCTCTCCCCCGGTGGGAGAGGGGCAGGGGGTGAGGGGGCAAGGCTATCGGCTATTTTCACATCAACCGCCGCCTTAGCCCCATAACAGCGAACGCGGCCAGCAGCAGGGTGCCGGCCAGCAGCAGGGGCTGCGTCCCCGCACTAGACTGGGGCAGACTGCTATTGGCAACCTTCACCATCGTCACCTGGAGGTTGTTGGATGGAGTCCCAGAGGTGTTCACCGTATGGGGTGCCATTGTCCGATAGAGGGTTTGTCCGGCTACCCGAATATTCCCCTGGATGATATAGCGGCTATTTTGGCTAATCTGCTGTGGGCTGTAGGGGAGGCTGAATGAAAATGGCGACTGCGCCCCGCCCGTGCTGAACACCCGCTCTGTGATAACCTTTGCCGGTGCGCCAGCCTGTGTGACATCGGCGAGCTGAATCGTGATCACGGCGCTGCTGGGGAGTGTCGCCGCATCGCTAAGGAAGACGACCCCATTGATACTTGTCGTTCCCTGAGCCAAGATTCCTGTGGGAAGGGCGAGGATCGCCAGCATGGCGAGAGCAACAAGAGCGACGATACGATAGCGGAGCATCGGAATCTCCTTCCTTGCGTTGCGTAGGTAAGACCAACCGATAGCCCGACATGAGGGCTACCCCTGCTTCCCCAGTTCTACTGACCGCCGATACGCGGCCCAGATTGCATCGGAGAGAACCGTACGGATACCGCCACGCTCCAGTTCGCTCAGGGCGGCGCTGGTGGTTCCGCCGGGTGACGTGACGGCGTTGCGCAGTTGGGCCGGGTGCATACCGCTCTGCTGGGCGTAGCGCACCGATCCGAGCATTGTCTGGAGTACCAGTTCCTGGGCAACGGGCCGCGAGAGCCCCATGTGGACGCCGGTATCAATCATGGCCTCCATCATCAGGAAGAAGTAGGCCGGCCCAGATCCGTTCAGCGCGGTGGACATGTCGAGGTAGTTTTCGTTATCCACAAACAGCTCGTGGCCCAGGGCGCCGAGTATCGCACGCGCCCAGCCGCGCTGTTGCTCGCCAACCGCCGCGCTGGTCGTCCAGACTGTCATCCCCTCGCCGATCATCGCGGGTGTATTGGGCATGCTCCGCACCACCACCAGGTGTTCGAGGCTGGTGGTGAATGTGTTGATCGTCGCCCCAGCCACAATCGAGATCACTAGAACGTCGCTGCGCAGCAGACCGCGCAGGGGCTGGAGGACGTGCTTCAGATGCTGGGGCTTCACGGCGAAGATGACGATCTGGCCCCACTGGATCGCAGCGACATTATCAGTACTTGTCTGTATCCCGTAGCGAGTCTGTAGCTTACGCAGGTGATCTTCGTGCAGGTCGGTCGCCAGCACCTGCTCAGCCGACACCAATTCTTGCCGCAGCAAACCGCCGATGATCGCCTCGCCCATCGCCCCCGCCCCGATCACAGAGATTTTCAGATCTTTAAGCATATATCCTAGAAGTGTGTAAATATGCCTCACTGTGGCGACAATAGCACGCGCCTGCCGGGCTGTCAACCAGAGGATCGAGGCCGCTGACGCCCGGCTCTCGGCTATCGGCTATTACGACAGTTGTAAATATCTTCACAGAAAGGCTCCTGCCGATCACCCCCCCTGGCCCCCCCGCAAGCGGGGGGGAACAATGCGTTGATTCCCCCCCGCTTGCGGGGGGGCTAGGGGGGGTGATTAAAATGACAACTGTCGTACTATCGGCTATCGGCTCTCGGCTCTCGGCTCTCGGCTATCAGCTCTCGGCTATCGGCTATCGGCTATCGGCCCTAATGCAACAGCCGCCGGGAGCGCAGGTAGGGCACCACCTGCTGTTCCAGGGGCCAGTTGCTCATGATCGGGGCATACGTGGCACCCCGGCGGGTACACGCCTTGGCCAATCCCTCGCGCCAGTGGGCTACGCTCCTACGGTATGCTGCTATGGTCTCGTCGTCCAAAATGATCTCCATGCGCTGGCCTGTCTCGCTATCTTCCAGCTCAAGCGGCCCGTCTGCGCTGGGCTGAAGATCGTCGGGGCTGAGCATGTGCAGCACCAGAACCTGCCAGCGGGGCGGGGCGAGGGTCGCCAGTGCCTCCGCCAGACCATCGGGGGCAAGCAGATCAGAGCAGATCACCATGAGTCCACCCCGAGGGTGACTCACGGCGTGCTGCCGGATCACGGCGGTCAGGCTAGTTGCGGGCTGCGGCGTGAGGTTCTCAACAAAGCGCAGCATCTCGATCAGGCGCGCCTTGCCCTGGGTTGGCCCGAAGGCGGGCATGGCGGCTGCGCCAAAAGGCACAATCTGGAGGCGATCACTGTGGGCCAGGGCTAGGTAGCCAAGAGTGCCCACAAGCTGCTGGGCGCGGCGCATGCGCTGCGAGCTGCTCGCTGCCATACTTCGCGAGGCGTCAAGCAGGAGATGGACATTCACATCCTGCTCGGCTTCACCGAGTCGTAGCAACACATGGTTCTGGCGGGCGTAGGCATTCCAGTCAACATAGCGCAGATCGTCGCCACTGGTGTAGGGCCGGTGGTCGCTAAAAATGCTGGTCGGAATCTGGTGACGGCTCGGGTGTTCGCCGCTCGATGGATTGCCGCGCAGGGTGCGCTGGGCCTGGAGGCTCATACGCTCCACACGCCGCAGAAACGCCTCATCGAAGAGCGGCCCTTCGTTGCGGTCAGGACGACGATTTCCGCCCGTCGGCTGGCGGTTATTGGCTGGTGGTTGTCGCCTACGGCGAAAAATAGTCCTGAACCACATCACGCAAATCCGTTGGAATGCGCAGGGGGTCGTCGGCTGCCAGCACCGGATCGGTGCTGGGGTTCGATCCGCCCTGCGAGAAGGCGCCGCCATTGCCGGTACCACCGGCATTGCTGTTGGCCTGACCCTGAGTGGCGGCGGTGCCATCGCCCTTGGCATTAAGTTCAAGCGGTACGCCATCAACACCGAGCCGATCAGCAGGCTGCTCGCGCTGCTGACCAGGCAGGCTTGAGTTACCAGCCCCGCTACCCTGTCCTTGGCCACTCGTCTGGCTCGAATCTGGGGTGCTGCCGGGCTGTTGACCCGCCCCCGTCTGGGCGGCTTGGCCAGAACCCATCTTCTCGACCGCGCCCGCCAGATCCTGAAGAGACTGAGCTGCCTGCGAATCATTGCCGGACTGGAGGCCGGCGGCGCTGGTGCGTAGTTGGTCGGCTAAACTTGGGCTGCTGGCCTGCACCTGACTGGCTGCCTGGCGCAGGGCGGTGCCCAGATCGTTGCGGGCCGACTGCGAGATCCGCCCGGCCTGATCGGCGAGGGCACGCAGGCTCTGGGCAGCCCCAGCGAGGTTGCCCTGATCAAGAGCCTCCGCCGCCTGACGGGTAATGCTCTGGTCGCGAAGGGCGTTGGCGAGGGCGCGCATCACCGCAGGATCTCCGGCACCGGGAGCGGTGCTATTGCTCGGGCCGGGGCTAGGCTGCGGACTGGTCGGCGTACTCACTGGCTCAGTTGGGAAGGCATTAGCTAGGCTCTGGGGCGTGGCTAATGCGGGCAGAGGTTCGGGCGCGGCCAGCGGATTGGCCGTGCCAATTCCTAGCATAACCGCCAGACCGCCGAGGGTGATCAGCAGGGCCAGGATCATTGCCGCCTCGCTCCAGGGAAAGCCCCGGCGCTGCGCAACGCTGCGGCGGATCTGGCTAACCGCACGGCGCGACTCATCAAGCAGATAGACCTCAATCCCGGTCGGTGCGGGGCCAATCTCCAGAGCTGTGGCGATCTGCTCATTCAGACGAAAGCGCCGGTCGAGCCGCCGAGCCACCTCAACCGCCGACATACGCGGGCGCAGAATGAAGATCGCCCCGCCCGCAATGCAGATCAGGCCGAGAGCGAGAACCCACTGCCAGGGCGGTGTCACATCGAGGAATAGACTGACGCCAAGCATCAGGCAGCAGAGCGAGAGACCCAGCCAGACCGAGCGCATAAGAATACGGACGCCACGCCGTGCCCAGCGGTCACTGGCGAGTCGTTCAAGCTGAATGTGCAGGGAGTTGCGCATAGTGCTGTTGGACAAGGTTTCAGGTGCGAGGTTTTAGGTTTCAGGTCGAACGCATCAGGATGCCACATTCTGGCCTGAATTGTAAAGTATCTGTGAACCTTGTCTTGTGCATCAGATGTCCATGCGATTCGCGCACAACATCTGATTAATGAAAATGGCCGCTGATGCCTGACTATCGGCTATCGGCTATCGGTTATCGGTTATCGGCTATTGTAGCCTAGTTAGTCCGCATGCGAATGCGGGGAGGCCACCGCACGTAGAGCCTGAACCAGTTCAATCGAGGCGGCCAGTTCATCCTTATGGATCGAAACGCTCTCGATATTAATCCCCAGCGGAATCCTCTCGGCGGCGGCGACTTCGGTCAGAATCGCGAGGTTTGCGCAACAGATCTGGATGGACTTCGTGAAGGGGGCCGAGTCGCCCAGAATAGCCCGCTCGGTCGCTGGGGGCATCGCCACGCCCAGCCACTTCAGGAACGTCATCGTGGCGGGTCGCCCGCAGGGCGAGAAGGTCAGGATGATACGCTGCGGCGTCACCCCATGCTGTCGGCAATCCTGGGCATAATCGGTGAGCAACCGGGCGGTCGGTTCAGGATCGTACACCACCTGTGAGACAAAGAAGCGGCTGCCCTGGGTGGCCTTGGCGATCAGCCGCTGGCTCTCGCGGTAGGCTGGGGTATGGCGCTCGGCGATCATCACGCCGCCCAGCATAACGTGTGGGGCGTGCATGCGAGCAAGTTGCATGGCCCGGTCAGCGGAGAGCGCATCCGGCGGCGGGTTGGGAGTAGCGGAACCCACAAGGGTGAGCATGCCGAGGCCGTAGCTCTGATGCGCCTGCTTCAGCCAGTCGAGCCACGCCGGCTCGCTCAGAGTGCCCACGCTCTTGTAGGTAATCGTCGCTAATCCCGTGTGTTCCTGAAGCAGGTGGGCGTAGATACGTGGCTCAATCGTCGGCTGGTAGGGGAAGGGCCGAGGCTCACTAGTGCGCTCCTGCTCATCTTGCACATCGTAGACCACCAGGCCATCGAGTCCACAATCGCGCACATGCTCATCCAGTCGCGCCACTGCCTTGGAACACACCTCTGCCGATGCGCCCGCACGGGGCGGGGTTGAGCCATAGAGCGTCACCGACTGCTGCGGGTCACCGATCTTTTTCTGGAGCGTTGTGATCATGTTCTCTATCTCACTTCCACGTGTAAGATTAAGGCACTGTGACGAGGTTTCAGGTGTTAGATTTGGAACACCGCACCCGCTATGCAGATGCGTGTTCAACAGAGCTATTGTAGCAGATGATGTGGGTAAGGCATGGGAACCAGCCCTGGTTTACCGTCGTACCCGTTTTGATAGGGAATGGGCTTTGGGTACGATGACTGTAACCAAGATTATTAGTATCATATTCACCAGTGTACCAATACCACGCGATACTGCACCACCGCTTCGCGTGCTGTGTGTGCGTCGTCGGGTTGCCGACGAAGGAGCATCTGTGAGGATTGCAGGAAACTACACCTTCGAGGCCACCCGTGAGGAAGTCTGGTCGGCGATTAGGAACCCTGAGGTGATGGCACAGGCCATTCCAGGTTGTCAGCACCTCGATCATGTCGGTGACGATGAGTATGAGACGACCGTGAAGATTGCCCTTCATGCGGTGCGTGGCGTCTACCACGGTCATGTGAAGATTGACAACCTTGTCACTCCTGAGTCCTATGCGATTCATGTTGAGGGCAAGGGCAGCAACGGTTTTCTCAAGGGTACTGGCACGATCAAGCTGCGTGATGAGGGCAGCACCACAATCCTCGATTATGGCGGCCAGGCCCATATTGGCGGCGCGATTGCGAGTGTGGGTCAGCGCCTGATTGACGGTGCAGCGAAAACGTTGATCAATCAGAACTTGAAGGCTCTGGCAGACCTAATCGAATCCCGCCGCAGCGGCGAACTCGCCCCCGTTGAGCCGGAGCCGGTCGCTGCCCCCGCACTAGTCGAAGTGGTCGTCCCTGATCCTCCCCCCGTCCCTAGCTTCGAGCGCCGCACGATCATTGTCCCCGCCCACGAGCAACTCAGCGAGGCTGATGTAGCTCGCGGTGCGGTGGAGAATTTTCTCAAGGAGCAATCCTGGCTGCCCTGGGGGATCGTCGCCTTCCTGATCGGATATATTCTCGGACGCCGAAAGTAACGTACTCTGCAACGGGGTAACGTCGCCGCTGGTCGGCGCGAAAAACACGGTGGAGGAGGCTTCGCCTCCTCCACCGTGTTTTTCATGGAAAACCGCTGCTTATGTTTCACGTCAGCGCACGATGATGTTTTTGTTGTAGTTCGATGCTGCAACAACGCCCCAGATCATACTGATGATCCAGGCCAAAAAGCTAAAGGTACCGTATGTTAACACGCCCAGGACAATTGTCACGAGAGTGAAGATGATCGCTCCGACCACGTTCACGTAGAAGATGCCAAGGGGGCCGAAGAAGAAAGTCAGCAGGAAGGCGACAAGAACACTCTTCTGCTTCACAATGACTACGCCCACTGGGTTTCCCTGAGCCACCGCCTGAGCGGTTGTATTGACCACTACGTTAATTTGCTGCGGCTGGCCATAGGGCTGCGGCTGGCCATAGGGCTGTGGCTGGCCGTAGGGCTGCTGTGGCTGACCGTAGGGCTGCTGCGGCTGACCGTAGGGCTGTGGCTGACCGTAGGGCTGCTGTCCTTGCATTGGTTGTGGCGGGTAGGGCTGTTGGGGGGCAAGGGGTTGTGCCGCATACGGGTTTGGGGTCGAAGTCTGGACTGAAGGTTGTGGTGTGGTGAGCGATACTGTCTCATTGGTTTGAGCAATGACGTGGCCGCAATTGGAGCAGAAGCGAGCGTTTATGGGCAGAGGGGCATCACATGTTGGGCAGGTCTGTGTGCTCATAGATCTCTCCTCACAACGACAAAAGCTGACAATAACGACATGGGTCGGTGGATACGGTCAGAGTATAGTATACACGTGTTACGA